>JANQGF010000125.1 GCA_028277465.1 Chromatiaceae bacterium | reverse complement strand
CGCCTCCGGATGCGAATCCTTGTAGAAATCGGCGCGGGGGCGCAACACCGCGATGTCCGGCTCCGGCTCGGAGCGCTCGCCAAGCACGATCGGGTCCTGGACCGCGACCAGGGCGCGCTCGCCGATAGCGCGAGTCAGCATCTGATTGAGCTGCTTGATCCGGCCCCCGTGTGGACTTCCGATCGGCGCCATTTCGAAGATCTCCCCCTCGATGAGCTCGACCCGATCGTCCTCGCCGAGGATGCCCGCCTCGCCCATGCGTTGATAGTCGGCGACGGTGAAGCGTCGGCGCTGTAAAGGCTCTTGATCGATGGCCCTCATAACTGACTCCGGCTGGTCTCACCCTGTTCAATCCACCCAGACCCGCGCATTCCTGAAGAGCCGCATCCAGGGCCCATCCTGGCCCCAGTCGTCCGGATACCAGGAGTTCTGCACGGCACGAAAGGCCCGCTCCGGATGCGGCATCATGATGGTGACCCGTCCATCCAGCGTCGTCATTGCGGCGATGCCGGCCGGCGAGCCGTTGGGATTGGCGGGATAGCACTCGGCGATGGCGCCATCATTCTCCACATAACGCGCGACCACGAAGGATTGGGCCCGCGCCAGTTGTTCGCCGTCTCGGAACTCGGCACGGCCCTCGCCATGGGCCACTGGGATCGGCATCCGTGAGCCGGCCATGCCCGCAAGCAGCGCCGAGGGGCTGGTCGTCACCTCGAGCATCAGGGTGCGCGCCTCGAACTGCTCGGACCGATTGCGCACGAAATGCGGCCAGTGGTCGGCACCTGGGATGAGCTCGCGGAGATTCGCGAGCATCTGACAGCCGTTGCAGACGCCGAGCGCGAAGGTATCCGCGCGCTCGAAAAAGGCCTGGAACTGATCGCGCGCCCGCGCGTTGAAGAGGATCGACTTGGCCCAACCCTCGCCTGCGCCCAGCACGTCGCCAAAGGAGAAGCCGCCACAGGCCGCGAGACCCCGAAAACGGCAGAGCTCGATCCGACCCGAGAGGACATCCGAAAGGTGCACATCCACGCATTGGAAGCCCGCGGCGTGAAAGGCCGCCGCCATCTCCGTCTGACCATTGACGCCCTGCTCGCGCAAGATGGCGAGCGGTGGCCGGGCACCCCGCTCGATGAAGGGGGCGGCGATATCCTCATCGGGGTCGAAGCCCAGTTGGACATGCAGACCGGGATCGGGGGCGGCGATCCGCTCAAAGGCCTCGGTCGCACAGTCCGGATGATCCCGCAGCGACTGCATCCGGAAGCTGGTCTCGGACCAGACCCGCTGCAGCTCGGCCCGATTCAGCTCGAACAGCACACCGCAGCGGCGACAGACCCGGATCAGATCGCCGTCGTCGAGCATCCCGATCACCGGACTGAATTCGGCGAGACCATAGTAATCCAAGATCTGCAGAACATCGTCGGTCTCGGTATGGCGGACCTGGATGACGGCACCCAGCTCCTCGCTGAAGAGGGCCGCGAGGTCATCGGGACCCACAGGGGCCAGATCGACATCGACGCCGCAGCGCCCGGCAAAGGCCATTTCACAGAGGGTCACGATGAGGCCGCCATCGGAACGATCATGATAGGCGAGGATCAGCTCCTCCTTGGCGAGCTCCCGGATGGCTGAGAAGAAGCGCCGGAGCAGCTGGGGGTCGTCCAGGTCCGGTCCCACCAGGCCGAGCCGCCCATGGACCTGCGCGAGGCACGAGCCGCCGAGACGATTCTTGCCCTGGCCCAGATCGATCAGGATCAGGTCGGTGTCGCCCTGATCGGTGCGCAGTTGCGGCGTGAGGGTCCGACGCACATCGGTCACGGGCGCCACCGCGGAGACGATCAGCGAGAGCGGGGCCGCCATCCTCCGAGTCGCGCCATCACCATCCTGCCACACCGTCTGCATGCTCATGGAGTCCTTGCCGACTGGAATGGCGATCCCCAGTGCGGGACAGAGCTCCATCCCCACCGCCCGGACCGTCTCGTAGAGCCGCGCGTCCTCGCCCGGGTGACCCGCCGCCGCCATCCAGTTGGCCGACAGCTTGATCTCGCTCAGAGACTCGATGCTGGCGCCCGCAAGATTGGTCACCGCCTCGGCGACCGCCATGCGGCCCGAGGCGGGGGCATCCAGCAAGGCAAGCGGGGTGCGTTCGCCCATCGCCATGGCCTCGCCCGTGAGGCCGCGATAATCGGAGAGGGTGACGGCACAGTCCGCCACTGGGACCTGCCAAGGACCGACCATCTGATCACGCGCCACCTGGCCGGTGACGCTGCGATCGCCGATGGTCACGAGGAAGCTCTTGTCGGCCACGGTCGGCAGCCGCAGCACGCGACGAAGCGCCTCCACCAGGCCCAGGTCACCCGTCTCCAGATCTGAGCCGACCGTGCCGATCCTCCCCACGTCCCGAAGCATCCTCGGCGGTCTACCGAAGAGGAGCGCGAGCGGCATGTCGATCGGCTGGTCGCCGAAGTGGCGGTCCTCGAGCCTGAGTCGCCGCTCCTCGGTCGCCTCACCCACGACCGCGAAGGGACAACGCTCGCGCCGACAGATCGACTCGAACCGATCGAGACGCTCAGCCGCGATGGCCAGGACATAGCGTTCCTGGGCCTCGTTGCACCAGAGCTCCACGGGCGACATGCCCGGATCGGCGCTGGGCACCGCGCGCAGCTCGAACGAGCCGCCACGCCCCGCGTCCTGCACCAGCTCCGGCAGTGCATTCGAGAGTCCGCCGGCACCCACATCGTGGATGAACAGAATGGGATTCTCCTCGCCGAGTGCCCAACAGCGATCGATCACCTCCTGGCAACGACGCTGCATCTCCGGATTGGCGCGTTGCACCGAGGCGAAGTCCAGATCCTCCGTCGAGGTACCAGACGCCATACTGGAGGCCGCACCACCGCCCAACCCGATCAGCATCGCCGGCCCGCCGAGGACGACCAACGGCGTCCCGAGCGGAAAGCCCTGCTTAGCGACATGCTCGGCCCGGATGTTCCCGATCCCACCGGCCACCATGATCGGCTTGTGGTAACCACGCAGCTCGGTCCCCCCGTCCCGACCCACCAGAGATTGCTCATAGGTCCGGAAGTAGCCGGCCAGATTCGGACGACCGAACTCGTTGTTGAAGGCCGCTGCTCCGATCGGACCCTCGAGCATGATGTCCAGCGCCGAGGCGATGCGGCCCGGCCTGCCGTGGTCCTCTTCCCAGGGCTGCTCGAAGCCCGGGATGCACAGGTTCGACACCGAAAAGCCGCAGAGACCCGCCTTGGGCTTGGCGCCCTGCCCCGTCGCCCCCTCGTCGCGGATCTCACCCCCGGCACCCGTGGCGGCACCAGGGGCCGGCGCGATCGCAGTGGGATGATTATGGGTCTCCACCTTCACGAGCAGATGGATGGTCTCCTCATGCTCGCCATAGACGCCGGTCGCCGGATCCGGCAAGAAGCGCCGCCCCTCCCAACCCTCCAGGACCGCGGCGTTGTCCTTGTAGGCCGAGAGCACGCCGATCGGCGAGCGTTCGGTGGTGTGCCGAATCATGGCGAACAGTGATCGCTCCTGCGGCTCACCGTCGATGATCCAGTCGGCATTGAAGATCTTGTGCCGGCAATGCTCCGAGTTGGCCTGGGCGAACATCATGAGCTCCACGTCGGTGGGATTGCGCCCCAGGGCGGTGAAGCTCTCGGCCAGGTACTGGATCTCATCCTCGGACAAGGCCAGGCCGAGGTCCAGATTGGCCGCGGCGAGCGCCGAGTCCCCATCGGCCAGGAGGTCGATCCGCCGGCTCGGAAGCGGCTCCGCTTCGCCGAACAAGCGTCGTGCCTCATTCGGGTCGAAGAGGGTCACCTCTGTCATGCGGTCGTGCAAGAGCGCCGCCGCGGCCCTTAGCTCCTGGTCGGCGAGCGTCCCGGACTGAGCGCTGAGATAGTAGGCGATGCCGCGCTCGAGTCTGCGGACCACGGCGAGACCGCAATTGTGGGCGATCTCGGTCGCCTTGGATGACCAAGGCGAAACGGTCCCAGTGCGTGGAACGACCAGCACCAGAGACCCCTCCGGCTCGTGAGCGGACAGGCTCGGACCATAGCGCAGTAGTCGCTCCAACACCGCCCGCTCGGACTCGCCCAAGTCGGTCTCGCATTGGACGATGTGAAGATACTCCGCGTAGGGTCGGATCGGTGCCCCGATACTGGACTCGAGCTGCTCGGCGAGCTTGCTGAGACGAAAGTCGGAGAGCGCGGGCGCGCCGCGCAGGGCGAGCATCCGCGGCTGCTCCGGGTCAAGGAGGTTGGATGACATCATAATGGACCCCGGTAGCCCAGGTCAGTCGAGGTGAAGTCGTGCACGTCGACGCAGATTTGGCGAACGAATCGGAGCGCGGGGCGCGGCTTCAGCCCGGCCGACGGGTCCGACCCGAACCCCGGCGCTGGCGCAACGCCTCGTAGAGACAGACGCCAGCAGCGACAGAGACATTCAGGCTCTCGACCTTGCCATGCATGGGTAGACCCACCAAGAGGTCGCACCTTTCCCGCGTCAAACGCCGCAGACCACCAGATTCACCACCCATGACAAGCCCCAGCGGACCAGTCAAATCGGTCACATAGAGGTCTTCGTCCGACTCGCCAGCGGTCCCGATCAGCCAAATGCCGCGTTCCTTCAGTTGGTCCATGAGCCGGGCCAGATTCGTCACCTGGAAATAGGGCAAGGTCTCGGCCGCCCCGCTGGCAACCTTGCAGACCACGGGCGTCAGGCCTACCGCCTTGTCCCTGGGGGCAATCACCGCATGGACACCCGCTGCTTCGGCGGTGCGCAGACAGGCACCGAGATTGTGTGGATCCTGCACCTCGTCCAGAAGCAAAAGCAAGGGCGGCCCCGACAGTCGATCCAGGAGCGACGCCAGATCCTGTTCCGCGCGGGCGGCAGGGACGCTCACCCAGGCCAGCGCCCCTTGATGGTTGGCGCCCCCGGCGGCCTGGTCAAGCTGATTGCGCTCTCGATGGCGAAGCCTGATACCCGCTTGGCGCGCCAAGTCCGCCAGCTCAGCTAACCGGTGATCCCGGCGGGTACGCTCCAGCCAGAGCTCGTCGACACCCTCTGCCCCGAACCTGAGTGCGGTGCGGACACTGTGAATCCCAGCCACCGGTGAGCGTTCTTTCATCCCGGTCAGGTGGCGGTGGACGATCCGGCGGATGGCCGTTTGCGTCGACCACGGGAACGGGATTTCCGGGATTCGCTCCGATCCTGGTCCCGCTGCGCGGACGCCTTGCCGCGCTTACGGGCCCCCTGACCAGTGGTCTGAGCCAGCACGAAATCGATCTTGCGATCGTCCAGGTTCACCGCTGCCACCTGGACCCGAAGCCGATCACCCAGTCGGTAGAGCGTCCCGGTACGCTCGCCATGGAGCCGGTGACCGATGGGGTCAAAGTGATAGAAGTCATTGTCCAGTGCCGTGATGTGCACTAGACCATCTACATAGATCTCGTCGAGCTCGACGAACAGCCCGAAGGAGTTGACGCTGGTGATGGTGCCATCGAACTCCTCGCCCAGCTTGTCCTGCATGAACTCGCACTTGAGCCAATCCTCGGCGTCGCGTGTCGCCTCGTCCGCACGCCGCTCGGTACCAGAGCACTGCTCTGCGATCTGCTGCATGGCACTCTTGGAGTAATCCAGATCCGCTGCGGTGCCACCCGCCAGCAGATGTTT
>JANQGF010000393.1 GCA_028277465.1 Chromatiaceae bacterium | reverse complement strand
GAAGTGGTGCGCCTTCAGCGCTGCCAGAAGGTCGGACTCAATAGGACCAGTAGGGTGAAGATCTCCAGTCGCCCGAGCAGCATGGCGAAGCAGAGGATCCATTTCGCCGGATCATGGAGGTCGGCATAATGGGCACCGACCTGAGACAACCCGGGACCCAGGTTGTTGATGCAGGCGGCGACTGCCGAGAAGGAGGTGATCAGGTCCAGTCCGGTGGCCGTCAGCATCAGGTACATGAGGACGAAGCTGGCGACGTAGAGCGAGAAGAAACCCCAGACGGCATCGACGACACGATGGTTGACGCTCTTGCTACCGATGCGCACGGGCAGCTGCGCGTTCGGATGGACGAGACGGCCGATCTCGCGCAGGCCCTGCTTGATCAGCAGCAGAAAGCGGATCACCTTGATCCCGCCGCCGGTCGATCCGGCGCAAGCGCCGACGAAGCTGGCGAAGAGCAGCGAGATTTCGAGGAACGGCGGCCAGAAATAGAATTCGGCGGTGGTGAATCCGGTGGTGGTGCCGATGGAGACGGCCTGAAAGAGCCCCTTGGTCAGTGACTCTTCCCAGGTGACATAGGTTCGGGTGTGGTAGAGCGCCAAGGTCACGATGGTGGTCACCGAGACCATGATGAGCAGGTAGAACCGAAACTCACTGTCACGAAAGTAGACCCTTGGATCCAAGCGGCGCACGGCGACGAAATGCAGGGTGAAATTCATACCGGCCAGCAGCATGAAGACCACTGCGATCATCTCGATCCCTGTATTGTCGAAATGGCCGATGCTCAGATCGTGGGTCGAGAAGCCGCCGATCGCGACCGTGGAGAAGGCGTGGCCAATGGCGTCGAAGAGGGTCATCCCCGCGCCCCAATAGGCCAATGCGCAGGCGATGGTCATCCACACATAGATATACCAGAGTGCCTTGGCGGTCTCGGTGATCCGCGGGGTGAGCTTGGAGTCCTTCAGGGGGCCCGGCATCTCGGCGCGATAGAGTTGCATCCCACCGACGCCGAGCATCGGCAACACCGCCACCGCGAGGACGATGATTCCCATACCACCGAGCCACTGTAGCTGTTGGCGGTAGAAGAGGATGGCCTTGGGGAGCTCGTCCAGTCCGAGAATCACGGTCGCGCCGGTGGTGGTCAGCCCGGACAGTGACTCGAAGATGGCGTCCGTGGCCGTGATCTCGGGGCGTGGCGCCAGCAGAAAGGGGAGGGACCCTGCGAGCCCGAGCGTAATCCAGAAGAAGACCACGACCAGAAATCCGTCGCGCAGTCGCAGCACGTGTTGGGAACGCACGACAGGGAGCAGGATCAAGATTCCGGCCCCCAGGATGATCCCGAAGGCGACGAGGAAGGGTTGGGCCGTGCCCTCCTGATAGATGAAAGAGACCGCCACCGGGGGCAGCATGGCGAAGCTGAAGAGGGTGAGCAGTAGTCCGAGGACCTTCTGTACGGCGGCGTATTGCATGGGCCCAGCGGCGGCTCAGAGAAAGGTGACCCCGACCTGGAAGAGTCGTTCGACCTCGGGGATGCGCCGTTTGTCCTGCAGAAAGAGGATGACGTGGTCCTCTGACTGGATGCTGGTGTCGTGGTGCGCGATCACCACCTCGTCTCCCCGAACCAGTGCTCCGATGCTGGCACCTTTAGGTAGTTTCAGCTCCCCGATGGTGCGGCCGACCACCTTACTGGACATCTCGTCACCATGGGCGATTGCCTCGATCGCCTCGGCCGCCCCACGCCTGAGTGAATGCACCATCACGACGTCGCCGCGTCGGATATGCTTGAGCAGGCTCCCGATGGTGGCCTGCTGGGGTGAGATGGCGATATCGATGCTGCCCGATTGGACGAGATCGACATAGGAGGCCCGGTTGATGAGCGCCATGACCTTGCGGGCACCCAGGCGCTTGGCGAGCATGGCCGAGAGGATGTTGGCCTCGTCGGCGTTGGTCACCGCGCAGAAGACGTCGGTTCGTTCGATGTTCTCTTCGAGCAGCAGATCCTGGTCGGCGGCATCGCCATGCAGGACGATGGTCTTCTCCAGGTCCTCGGCAATGCGTTTGCAGCGCTCGAGCTTGCGCTCGATGATCTTGACACGATAGTGCGGCTCCAGGGCTTCGGCCAGTCGCGTGCCGATGTTGCCGCCACCCGCGATGATCAGACGCTTGTAGGACTTGTCGAGCCGTCGCAGCTCGCTCATGACGGCGCGGATATGGATGGGTGCGGCGACGAAGAAGACCTCGTCGTCCGCCTCGATGACGGTGTCCCCCTCCGGCTGGATGGCGCGGTCATGTCGGTAGATGGCCGCGACCCGCGCATCCGCATTCGGCATGTGTTCTTGGAGCGTACGCAACTCCTGGCCCACCAGCGGACCGCCGTAGTAGGCCTTGACCGCGACGAGTCGGATCCGACCGCCGGCGAAGTCGAGGACCTGCAGGGTGCCTGGATTCTCGATCAACCGGATGATGTAGTCGGTGACCAGTGCCTCGGGGCTGATCGCGACGTCGATCGGCAGGGCCTCGGTGCCGAACAGCTTGTGATGGTCGAGAAAGCTCTGGGCGCGGACTCGGGCGATCTTGGTCGGGGTATGGAAGAGGGTGTAGGCCACCTGACAGGCGACCATGTTGGTCTCGTCGCTGTTGGTGACGGCGATGACCATGTCGGCGTCCTCCGCGCCGGCGCTGAGGAGCACATCCGGGTGTGCCGCGTGACCCATCACGGTCCGCAGGTCGAATCGGTCCTGCAGCTCGCGCAGCAGGTCCGGGTTGTGGTCCACCACCGTGATGTCGTTGGCCTCGCTGACCAGGTTGGCGGCCACCGAGCTGCCGACCTGGCCGGCGCCCAGGATGATGATCTTCATTTGAACCGCGTTTCACCGATCGTCGTGGGTTGCTCTAAGGCTGGGGTCGGTCCCCAACGATACAGGTTGCTCCGGACGCGGTTCAACGACGCTCCTTGATCTCGATCCCGAGCGAACGCAGCTTGCGATAGAGATGGGTGCGTTCCATGCCGGCCTCCTTGGCCATCTTGCTGACGTTGCCCGCGTGCTTTTCGAGCTGATAGTCCAGATAGGCCTTCTCGAACTGCTCGCGTGCCTGTCGCAGCGGCTGGTCGAAGGAAACCATGCCTTCGAGCGCCTGGGCCTGAATCGGAGGTGGCGCGCCGAGCGCACCCTCGACCTCCTTCTGGCTGATCTCATCGCCGGCCCCCAGGATGAGCACCCGTTGGACCAGGTTCTTCAGCTCCCGGACATTGCCCGGCCAGCCGTAGTTGCGCAGAAAGTTCTGGGCGCCGACGCTGAAGCGCCGATAGGGGAGCTTCTCGTGCGTCGCGAAATAGTCCAGATAGAAGCTCAGCAGCTCGGGTACGTCCTCGGCATGGTCGCGCAAGGGGGGGACGTTCAGCGGGACCACGTTCAGGTGATAGAAGAGGTCCTCGCGAAAGCGGCCGGCGCGTACCTCGTCCTCCAGGTTTCGTTGGGTGACCGCGACCAGGCGTACATCGATGCGGACCGGCTCGGTTCCCCCGACCCGCAGGAAAGACCCATTGTCCAGAGCGCCGAGGAGCTTGGACTGGGCATCGAGCTCCATGTCGGCGACCTCATCGAGCAGCAGGGTGCCGCCCGCGGCCTTCTCCAGGCTGCCATAATGGGTGTGCTCGCCTTCCTCGGTGCCGAACAGCTCGCGCGGGGCATTGCCGCCGGCCAGGGAGGAGACGCTGAGATCCACGAACGGGCGCTCGCGGCGCGCGCTCTGGGAGTGGAGATAGCGGGCGAAGGTCTCGCGACCGCTGCCGGCCTCGCCGGTAATCAACACCCAGGTATCGTGCTGGGCGATCCGCTTGACCTGCTCGCGCAACCGCTGCATGGCAGCACTGCGCCCGACCGGCTCATGGACATGGGGGGTGCGACGCTTGAGTCCGATATTCTCCTGCTGCAGCTTGTCCGCTTCCAGCGCCCGCTCCAGGGTGAGCAGCAGCTTGGCCATGGAGAGTGGCTTCTCGAGGAAGTCATAGGCACCGAGCCGGGTCGCCTCGACGGCGGTCTCAACCGTGCCGTGTCCGGACATCATGATCACCGGACAGGGCAGGTCGTCCTCGTCCGACCATTCCTTCAGCAGGGTGATGCCGTCCAGGTCGGGCATCCAGATATCGAGCAGGATGAGGTCCGGGCGGCGGTCACGCAAAGCCTGTCGCGCGGACTCGCCATTCTCGGCCGAGGCCACTGTGTAGCCTTCGTCCTCGAGGATCTCCTGGACCAGGCCGCGAATATCGGGCTCGTCGTCCACCACCAGGATGTGTGTTGCGCTCATGTCTTTGCGTTCTGCCCCCGCCCTTGGGCCGCCGTCGCAGCGGCTTGCCAGACCGGCAGCCGGACCCTGATCAAGGCGCCCTCGCCGGTGTTCTCGACCGTGATCATACCGCCGTGTTCTTCAATTATCTTCTTGACGATGGCCAGACCCAGTCCGGTCCCTTTCTCCTTGGTCGTCACATAAGGCTCGAAGAGACGTTCCAACAGATACGTCTCGAAGCCGGGCCCGTTGTCGGCGACCTGCAGCTCCACATGACCGCGGTCACCTTCCTCGATCCGTGCGGTGGTGACGAGGATCCGGGCGGCTGGGCGGCCCTCCAGTGCCTCCTGTGCGTTCTTGATCAAGTTGTGGATCACCTGGCGTAGCCGCAGTGGATCGCCCCGAACCCGGATTCCGCCTGCATTCAGGCCGATCTGGAGCGCTGGAGTTCCGGCGCTGCGGTAGAGATCCAGCACTTCCTGGGTCAGCTGGTCGAAGACCAGCGGCTCCGCCTGGATCCGTGGCGTTCGGGCGTAATCCGAGAAGTCATTGACCATCGCCTTCATGGCCTCGACTTGCTGGATGATGGTGTGCGTGGCGCGGTCGATCACGCGTGCGTCCGCCTCCATGGCCTTCGCGAGGAGTTTGTGGCGCAGGCGTTCGGCGGACAGCTGGATGGGGGTGAGCGGGTTCTTTATCTCGTGTGCCAGGCGCCGCGCGACCTCGCCCCAAGCCGCGTTGCGCTGGGCGATGATGAGCGAGGTGATGTCGTCGAACACCACGACATGACCGCGCTGCTCCGAATCCGGGAGCGGCAGCGGGCTGCCGCGACACATGAGTGTCTGATTGCCATCGAGACGTTGCAGGCTGAGCTCGGCACGCCAAGGTCGAGCCGCGGCGAGATGGCGTCTGAGCGCCTCGGTCCAAGGGGTGAGCCAGGGTTGGTTACGCTCGATGCGGGCGAGATCCGGGTGTGCGTCAGGCGTCACCTGCAGGGTCAGGATCTCGAGTGCGGCGGGATTTGCGGTGGTCAGACGCTCACTCTCGTCGAATGCCACCACGCCGGAGGAGAGCCTGCCGAGCACGGTTTCCAGATAGTTCCGCTGGGTTTCCACCGCCTCCTGGCTCCGCACCGCCGCATCCCGCGCCTGGGCGATGCGCCGCGACATGGCGTTGAAGGAGGCGACCAGGAAGGCCAGCTCGTCGTCGTGGCGGGGCAATGGAATCTGCTGTTCGTAGTCGCCGGCGGCGATGGCGCGGGTGCCACGGGCGATGTTTGCGACCGGGGCCACCAGTCTGCGTGCGGTGTGGAAGGCAGCAATCAGGGCCGCCATCAGCCCGAACAAGAGGACCAGCGACAGGGTCAGCGAGAAGCTGAACTTCAGCGACCGGCGCAGATAGGCGAGCTCGGTATAGCGATTGTAGGCATCTTCCAGCCCCGCCGAGAGCTCGCTGATCCGCGCAGAGGTGGGGAAGATCGCCTGCATCTGCATGGGGCGGCCGCGTGGATCGCGGACCAGGACCCGGACCAGCAGCTCTTCCCCCGGACCCGTCTCCAGGCCGACATAGTTGTTTCCGCTGCGCACGCTCTGCTGGATCTCGCGCTCGGCCTGGTTCGGAACCAATTGAGTCGGGTCCGCGTTCGCCGTCCCCAGGACCTGACCGCCATCCCCATAGACCGTCAGTTCGATGGCGCCGGCCTGGCGACGCAGGCTGTTGAGGCTGAGCGCGATGGCGGTCGAGGAACGGTCCTCGATGCCGGCGAGCAGCTGCTCCGTGTACTTTCCGAGCACGCGCTGATTGAGATCCAATGAGGCCTGATTCAGGAGCAGGGCATCCTGCATGGCACGGCCGATTTGCACGTCGAACCAGCTGTCGATGCCACGCAGAAGAAACCCGAGTGAGAAGTAATAGACCACCCCGACCGGAAGCAGTGAAATGAGGGCGAAGAGGATCACGATGCGTGCGGTGAGGCGCGACCCGGAGGCCTGACGGCGATAACGGCGTACCAGCTTGACGACGTTGATCACCACCAACACGGCGAGGAGGAAGAGACCCGTGAGGACGAGCGACAAGAGGGGAACGAAGGCGCGGCTGAGCGTCTCCGAGTTCTGCACTGCGTCGCGCATCAAGACCAGGACCACGAACAGCCCGACGATCAGGACCGCCACCGGTAGGGTCCCGAGCGTGCGTCGCCAGCTCAGGGTTCGATGGGCCACTTGCTCCACCCGCTGGAGAGCTTCCAGGACGGCCTAAGGTAGGCGATGGGGCGCAAAGGCAGTGGCAGTTCCTCGATGTCCAGCGCGACCTTGATCTGGACCTCATAGCTTTCCTCCGGATCGAGCTTCTCCTGATCGAGGAGCTGCAATTCGGAGATCTCGCCGAGCGCCCTGATCGCCGCATCGCGTGTCACGAAGCCGCGTCCGCGCGCGCCCGGCAGCCGGTAGACATGGTAGCGCTCCGAGAGGGGCTTGTAGCGGATGGCGTGACGTAGCTGCAGGTCGAGCAGGCTGTCCTCCCACAGCCAGGCGTGCGCGCGCCGGACCTGGATATGGGTCACGATCGTCAGCGGGACGCCATTGTCCAACGCCTCCAGTGCCACCTCGCTGAAATCGTAGATCACGGTGGCGTCGAGATAGTAGAGGCCGTCTTGGAGTCGGACCTGGGCCTCTTCCACCCGAAACCCGTCGTCCGCCATGGTCGGTGTCACCAGGCTGAACAGCAGGCCCAGCACCAGTGACAGCTGGGGAGCCGTGCGTTGCCGGGCCATCATGCGAGGCGTTTCTCGAGGAGGGCGTAGTAGAAACCGTCGCTTCCGCCCGGCGTCGGCAGCAATTGCCGGCCATGCGGCAATGGTTGCCCCCAGTCGGTCGCGAGTGGACGTTCCTCGGCCTGGGGCTGGCGGCTCAGAAAGGCCGCGATCTGATGCTGGTTCTCTTCGGCCAGCAGCGAACAGGTCGCATAGAGTAGCCGTCCGCCGGGTGCCAGGAGCGGCCAGAGGGCATCCAGCATGCACCCCTGCAAGCGACCGAACTGGCCGATATCGCTGGCACGGCGCAGCCACTTGATGTCAGGGTGGCGCCGGATGACGCCCGTGGCAGAGCAGGGGGCGTCGAGCAGGATCCGCTCGAATGGCCGCTCGGCCCATCGCCCCTGGGGCGCGGTCGCATCGGCCACAGCGATCTGGGCCGCGAGGCCCAATCGGGTAAGGTTGGTGCGCACCGTCTCGAGTCGGGCTTCGTCCTTGTCGATGGCGACCAATTCCAGATCCCGGTCGACCCGCTCCAGGATGGCGGCCGCCTTTCCGCCCGGTGCCGCGCAGGCATCGAGGACGCGTTGTCCGGGCCTCGCGTCGAGCAACTCCGCGGCCAGCTGCGCCCCACCATCCTGAACCGACACCAGACCCTCGTCGAAGCCGGGCAAGTCGCGTGTCGCCCGAGGCCGATCCAGTATCAGGCCGGTCTGGCTGCCGGTGATCGGCCGTGCAGCGACGCCGGCGGCGGCCAGTCTGGCCGCGTAGTCGCCCCGGCTCGCGCGTCTGCGATTGACCCGCAGACTCATGGGCGGATGCTCGTTGCTGGTCTCGATGATCCCTTCCCAGTCCTGCGGCCAGTCCGAGCGCAGCCCTTGTACCAGCCAGGCGGGGAACAGCCAGCGGTTGGCAGGGTCGCGCTCGATCTCGGCCAGGAGGCTGTCGCGCTCGCGCAGGAAGCGCCGCAAGAGGGCGTTGACCAGGCCCGCCTTGCCGGGTTTGCCGAGGCGTCGACTCGCCTCCACGGTGGCGGCCACGGCGGCGTGTGCCGGGGTGCTCATGGCAGTGAGTTGGTGGAGTCCGATCAGAATCAGCGACTCGAGGTCCCGGTCGCTCTTCTTGATCCCACGGTCGAGCAGTTGGGCCGCCAGTGCCTCCAATCGGGGCAGCTGGCGCAGCGACCCATAGGTCAGCTCCTGGATGAAGGCCTGGTCAGCGGGGGTGTGCCGGGCGCTGATCTGCTGCAGCACGGGTGTCAGGGATTGACCCTGGTCCCGCACCCGAAAGAGGGCGCGCGCGGCGGCCGCGCGGGTCTCGGCGCCGATGGGGGTGGGTGATCGGGGGGTGTGCCGGGCGCGATCAACCAAGCCGCACGCCATCCAGGTGTCGTGCATTGAGGAAGTCCGCGGCGCTCATGGGTCGGCGACCCGGCGGTTGCAGAAGGGTCACGCGAAGGGCCCCGCTCGCGGTCGCGACGGCGATGCCGCTCCGGTCGGCCGCGATGACGCTGCCAGGCGGCGCCATTGTCGTCACTGCGGGATCGGCCTCGGCATCCCAGATGCGTAGGGCGGCCTCGTCGAGTCGCGTCTGGGCGACCGGCCAGGGATTGAAGGCGCGGACCTGGCGCTCGATGGCCTGTGCAGGCTGGCTCCAGTCGATGAGGGCCTCTTCCTTGGCGATCTTGTGGGCATAGGTCGCCTCACCTTCGTCCTGGGGTTCGGGGAGCCTGGAACCATCGATAATCCCGGGCAGGGCGTCGATCAATGCCTGAGCCCCCAGGGTCGCGAGCCGGTCATGCAGGCTGGCACCGGTTTCGCGCGCAGCGATGGGTGTCGTGACCCGATGGTAGACCGGACCCGTGTCGAGACCGGCCTCCATCGCCATGATACAGATGCCGGTGCGATCGTCCCCGGCAAGCAGGGCGCGCTGGATGGGTGCGGCACCGCGCCAGCGCGGGAGCAGCGACGCATGGACATTGACGCAGCCGAGTCGGGGTGCCTCCAGGACGGGCGGGGGCAGGAGCAGGCCGTAGGCCACCACCACCATGAGGTCGGCGTCCAGGGCCTGCAGTCGCGCGATCGCCTCTGGGTCGCGCCTCAGACTCGCGGGTTGCAGGATCGGAATGGACTCCTTATCCGCCAGCCGTTTGACCGGGCTCGCCTGGAGCTTGCGCCCGCGACCGGCCGGGCGGTCGGGTTGCGTGTAGACGGCGATGGGCGGAAACCCGGATGCGATGAGGGCGGCGAGGCTCGGGACCGCGAACTCGGGTGTTCCAGCGAAGATGACCTTCAGTCGATTCATCAGAGGGAGGCGTCGCGCGGGATAGCACTCGAAGCCCGGACGCGGCGCGACCGCTGAGCGCGGTTCCAATCGGTACCAGCGAGGCGGTCGGAACTGGACCAGTGGCGCATCAGATGACGTCCCGTCTCTGCTGAACGACCGGCGCCGGATGTCGTTGCTCTTTCTCCAGCTTGCGCCGGATGCGCTGGCGCTTGAGCGCCGAGATGTGGTCGACGAAGAGCTTCCCGTCGAGGTGGTCTATCTCGTGCTGGATGCAGACCGCGAGCAGGCCGTCGGCATCCAGGCTGAGCGGGTCCCCGTTGCGATCGAGTGCCTCCACCCGGATCCGCTCCGATCGGGTCACCATCTCGAAGAAGCCCGGAACAGACAGGCAGCCCTCTTCCATCTGTTCAGCGCCTGCGGACGAGACGATGGTCGGATTGATCAGGCACACTGGGTTGTCGCGCTCCTCGGAGATATCGATCACCAAGACCCTGAGCGGGACGTTCACCTGGGTTGCCGCCAGGCCGACTCCCGGAGCGGCGTACATGGTTTCCAACAGGTCATCGACCAGCCGGCCGATCGAAGCGTCGACCTGTTCGACCGGCCGAGCCTTCTTGCGGAGCCTGGGGTCAGGAAAGGTAAGTATGTCAAACTTTGGCATCTTTCTTCGGCCAGCGGGTGGAAGGAAGTCAGTCGCGTGCGCTACTATCCAGCAGATACTACACCCCTTAATGGTGCCGGGTGAATCCCGTTTCGACCATCTCCGGAGGGTCCATGCACACTTCAAGATGTCGTTCTGCCCTCAACGCCTTGCTGGTCGGCCTCTGGATGCTGGTCGCTTCCTCGGCGGGTGCGGTCGCGCTTGCGCCCGGTGCACCTGAGACCTATGTGGTGCGCTCGGGCGACACACTCTGGGATATCGCTGGCCGATTCTTGCGCGATCCCTGGCGATGGCCGGAGGTCTGGCAGGCGAATCGACAACTGGACAACCCTGATCTCATCTATCCAGGTGATGTCCTGAGTCTCACCATGGTCGGGGGGCAGCCGCGCATCGGCGTCACCCGGCGGGAGCCGATCGCTGGTTCCGGCGATCGCATGCGGGTCGTAAGGTTGAGCCCGCAGGTCCGCGTCTCGTCGCTGACCGACGCGGTGCCGACGATCCCGGTTGCCGCCATCGCGCCCTTTCTCTCTCAGCCCTATGTCGCGGACTCCGACCAGATCAAGCGCGCCTCCTACGTCGTCGGTTTCCCCGACGAGCACATCGTCGCGGGATTGTACGACTCGATCTATGTTCGTCGGATCGTCTCGGACGCCAATACCAACTTCCAAGTCTTGCGCCCCGGCGACGAGCTGCGCGATCCAGACACCAACGAGCTCTTGGGCTATGAGGCGGTCTTCGTTGCAAGCGCCGCGCTCGAGCGGGTTGGGGACCCGGCCAAACTGCAGGTCGTGCGCTCGGAGCGCGAGGTCTCCATCGGTGACCGGGTCATCCCCGCCAGTCTCGACCAGCCGCTCGAGAATTTCCTGCCGCACCCCGCTCCCCGTGGGACCCGGGGCCGGATTCTATCGGTACTCAATGGGGTGTCGCAGATCGGTCAATACGACGTCGTGATCCTCAATCGGGGCACCCGCGATCGCATCGAGCCGGGTCACGTCTTCGAGATCTTCGTCGGCGGCACCAAGGAGCGCGATCGGGTGAGGACCGGCGGGGGCTTCGGCGCCGACTGGCGCAGCGAAAGCCCCTTGTCGACCGAGTTCTGGCTCGGCCAGGATTACGTCCGCAAGGGTTGGCGACGCGAAGAGCCGAATCCAAACGAACCTTTCCCCATTCACGCCGATTTCCGCAAGGAAAGCGGCCATTACTTCAAGCCCTTCGAACGCTCCGGTGTGATGATGGTCTTCCGGACCTTCGAGCGAGTGAGTTTTGCCCTGGTTCTGAGTGCGAGTCGCGCGCTCAACGTGGGCGACCGTGTTGCCCCGCCACCCTCCTGACCTCGCGTTGGGCCAGGCTCCGGCGTCTCGCCCGGAGCCGCTCGAGGCCTGGCTTGCGCTTGCCAATGCGCCTGGCCTCGGTCCAGTCAAGATCGGCCGACTACTGGATCGTTTCGGTGGCCCGAGTGCCATCTTGGCGACCTCGCCGGGGCGCCTCGCCGCAGCCGGCTTGAAACCGGAGACCCTCGCCGCGCTCGAGCACCCGGACCGCAGCGCGATCGATGCCGCGCTCGACTGGGCCGGCCGTGCGGATGCGCATATCCTCCCCCTGGACGATCCCGGCTATCCGCCCTTGCTCGCCGAGATCCCTGACCCGCCGCCGGTGCTCTATGTGCTCGGTGATCCTGCACTCCTTGCCGAGCCCCAGTTGGCCATCGTCGGCAGCCGGAATCCAACCCCAGGCGGGCGCGAGATGACGCGCGAATTGGCGCGAGACCTGGTTGGTTATGGCCTGATCATCACCAGTGGTCTCGCGATCGGAATCGATGGTGCTGCCCATGCCGCGGCGATGGAGCAGGGCCGCACCCTCGCGGTGCTGGGGACCGGTCCCGACCTCGTCTACCCGGCGGTGCATCGGGATCTGGCCCGTCGCATCGCCCGCGCCGGCGCCTTGGTCACCGAGCTCGCGCCGGGCCAGGGACCCCTCGCGGGCAACTTCCCGCGGCGAAACCGACTCATCAGTGGCTTGAGCCGAGGCGTTCTCATCACGGAGGCAGCGCTCAAGAGTGGGTCCCTGATCACAGCCCGCTGCGCACTCGAACAGGGACGCGAGGTCTTTGCAGTGCCTGGCTCCATCCAGAATCCGCTCGCAAAGGGTTGTCACGCCTTGATCCGTGAGGGTGCTCGGCTGGTCGAGAATGCCGCCGACATCCTGGTCGAGCTGGCGCCCGTGCTGCGTTCGGAGGTCGATGTAGCCGCTGCGCCCGAAGAGGTGTCGGATGCGGACATCGACCTCTCACTCGATACGGACTCCCGGTTGGTGCTCCAGTCCATGGGGTTCGACCCGACCGCCCCGGATGAGTTGATCCAGCGCAGCGGCTTGACTGCCCAGGAGATTGCTTCCATCTTGTTGGTCCTGGAATTGAGCGGTCATGTATCATCGCTTCCCGGAGGTCGCTATTGTCGCTGCCGAGCCTAGCAACCATCCTCGAACCGAGGTGCGGGACGGTGCCTCTCTCCTTCAGCCGGCTGGCTGACACTACCCTTGGGATTGGCTGATGAGCGAAAACATGGTCGATGTGCTGATCTACCTGTACGAGAACTACATGGACGGTGAAGGGCAGCCCCCGGTGGATCAAACCGATCTGGAGGACGAGCTGTCGCAGGCGGGGTTCAGCAGGTCGGAGATCGAGAAGGCACTGCGTTGGCTCGACGAATTGGCCGCCGGGGTGGATGCCCCGCAGTACCATGGCCACAACGTCGGCTCGATCCGGGTCTACAACAGTGTCGAATGCCGAAAGCTCGACGTGGATACGCGCGGGCTGCTGCTCTTTCTGGAGCAGAGCGGGATCCTGGACCCGGTCAGCCGGGAGTTGGTGATCGACCGCCTCCTGGCGATCGACCACCCTCAGGTCCTCGCCGATGAGGTCAAATGGGTGGTGTTGCTGGTCCTCATGAATCGTCCGGGTCGAGAGGATGCCTTCAGCCAGATGGAGGACATGGTCTACAACGACGGCCTGGTCTCGATACACTGATGAATCTGGTTATCGTCGAGTCGCCCGCCAAGGCCAAGACCATCAAGAAGTATCTCGGGCCCGAGTTCGAGGTCGTCGCCTCTTACGGTCATGTGCGCGATCTCGTCCCCAAGGAGGGTGCCGTCGATACCGAGAACGACTTCGCGATGAAGTATCAGGTCATCGACCGCAACGAGCGTCACGTCCAGGCCATCGCCAAGAAGCTGAAGGAGGCCGACGCGCTCTTTCTGGCAACGGATCCGGACCGCGAAGGCGAGGCCATCTCCTGGCATCTTTACGAGTTGCTGAAGACTCGCCGTCAGCTCGGCGCGCGGCCGGTCCATCGGGTGGTCTTCAACGAGATCACCAAGCGGGCCGTCCAGGAGGCGGTTGCCAACCCGCGCGGCCTTTCCAACGACCTGGTGAACGCACAGCAGGCACGGCGCGCACTCGATTATCTGGTCGGTTTCAATCTTTCCCCTCTATTGTGGAGGAAGGTCCGTCGGGGTCTTTCGGCCGGGCGGGTACAGAGTCCGGCCTTGCGTCTGATCTGCGAGCGCGAGGCCGAGATCGAGGCCTTCGTCCGTCAGGAATACTGGACCATCGAGGCCGATGCCGCCAAGGAGGAAAGACCCTTCAGCGCCAAGTTGGTGACCTTCGAGGGTCAGAAGCTGGAGCAGTTCAGCATCACGGATGAGACGCGTGCCACCGAGGTGCGCCAGGCGGTCGAGCGGTCCGCCGAGGGTCGGCTCAGGGTCGAGCGGGTGGAGCGCAAGCAGCGCAAGCGCCATCCGGCCCCACCCTTCATCACCTCGACGCTTCAGCAGGAGGCGGCCCGCAAGCTGGGTTTCACGGCCCAGCGGACCATGCGGGTGGCCCAGCAGCTCTACGAGGGCGTCGACGTGGGTGGCGGCGCGGTCGGGCTCATCACCTATATGCGGACCGATTCGGTCAACCTGGCCCAGGAGGCGTTGGAGGAGATCCGTGCCTATGTGGCCGATCGCTACGGCGCTGCCGAGCTTCCGGAGAAGCCGCGTCACTACAAGACCAAGTCCAAGAACGCGCAGGAGGCGCACGAGGCGATCCGCCCGACCGCGATGCTGCGTGATCCAGCCGCCATCAAGGCTCACCTGACCGGGGACCAGTTCCGACTCTACGAGCTGATCTGGAAACGGACGCTCGCCTGTCAAATGCGGCCGGCCCTGATCAACCAGGTTGCGGTCGAGCTGAGTGCGGGTGATGGGAATGGATTGCGGGCCACGGGCTCGGTCGTCGCCGAGCCCGGATTCATGCGCGTCTATCTGGAAGGACGCGACGATGCCAAGAGCGCCGACGACGACGAGAATCGGATGCTGCCCGAGATGAAGGAGGGTGATCTCGTCGACCTTCTCGGAGTCCGCGCCGAGCAGCATTTCACCGAGCCGCCGCCCCGTTACAGCGAGGCGTCATTGGTGAAGGCGTTGGAGGAATTCGGGATCGGTCGGCCCTCTACCTATGCCTCCATCATCTCGACCCTGCAGGACCGTGAGTACGTGGTGCTGGACAAGAAGCGCTTCGTACCCACGGATGTCGGTCGGGTGGTGAACAAGTTCCTGACCGAACACTTCACTTCCTATGTCGATTACGACTTCACGGCGCGGCTCGAGGACGAGCTCGATGCGGTCTCGCGGGGGGAAGAGGACTGGATCCCCCTGCTCAAACACTTCTGGAAGCCCTTCAAGGAGCAGGTAGACCACACTCAGGAACACGTGAAGCGCAGCGACGTCACCCAGGAGCGCATCGACGAGACTTGTCCGAAGTGCGGGGGGCAGCTGGCCATCCGGCTGGGTCGCAATGGCCGCTTCATCGGTTGCACCAACTATCCGGAATGCGACTACACGCGCGACCTCAATGCGGACAAGTCGGAGCAGGAGTCTCCGGAGGTGCTCGAAGGTCGCTCATGTCCGGCCTGTGGCTCGGCGCTGGAGATCAAGCGCGGTCGCTATGGCAAGTTCATCGGTTGCAGCGCCTATCCCAACTGCAAGCACATCGAGCCCCTGGAGAAGCCCCAGGATACGGGCGTGACCTGCCCCAAGTGCCGGAACGGGACCCTGCAGAAGAAGAAATCCCGTCGCGGCAAGGTGTTCTATTCCTGTTCGACCTACCCGAAATGCGACTATGCGGTCTGGGACGAGCCCATCGCCGGGCCCTGTCCCAGATGCGGTTGGCCGGTGCTCACCCTCAAGGTCACCAAGACGAAGGGCGCCGCCAAGGTCTGTCCTCAGAAGGAATGCAGCTATCGCGAGCCGGTGGAACAGACCGAGACCCAGACGATGGAATCCTAAGGCGATTTCTGTCAATGTTCATACCATCTGACTTGTCTTGACGCCCGCCTTCGGTGTCGCGCCACCAGTCACATAGCCCGGCTATGCTCCTGGTGG
>JANQGF010000239.1 GCA_028277465.1 Chromatiaceae bacterium | reverse complement strand
CCACCTGGCTGGTCTTGACGCCCGCCTTCGGCGTCGCGCCAGCAGTCACATAGCGCCGCTATGCTCCTGCCGGCGCTCCTTGAAGGCAGACGCCAATCCGGCGCCATCTGGCATGAGAATTTCCGGCAATCACCTAAATCAGGCCGCTCGAACACATTTCTCGAGCCGAACTAGGTGGACATGCGGGTCTCAAGCGAAAAAGGGATTGAAGGGCCAGCTGCTGACGCGCGTCAGGAGCCGTCTGGATTGCAGGCGAGGAAATCCCAATCCTCACGGCACTTCGGTCCGATAAGACCATCGTTACCGTCGGCGCCGAACCAAGCATCGCGGAAAGCGATACGAGAGCCGCGCGTGAGGTCTTCGATCGAACCGTGCACGATTACAGTGGGTGTTGTGTAGGCCTTCTTAACCATCACTTTCTTTTCCTCTCGATCTGCCGTTGATAAGCCCGTTGTCGGACCGTGTCGATATCCCATTCGTTGCTGCTCCTTGCACTGCGCCGAGCGCGGACTCGTTGCCCGGAGTCAGTACTTGTTGATTTAACCAAACCGAAAGACTGACGGCTGTCCATAGGCTCCAAAGGCTTTCGAAGGTGGCGCCCCGTGGATTTCTCTTGTACTCCTCGTACGTCTTGCGAAGAAAAACGGTATTGAAGTAATCACCAATGCTTGCGGAGCTCTCTTGGATTACCTCATCCATGCGATCCTGTTCGAATGTCAACAGTCCAAGCCGCAGACAGTGAGACAGATCGGCCTTCCCGGCACGCCAACAAACGCGTGGCGGCAGAATACCTTGGAGTGCTCGTCTCAAGATCATCCGCGACCGCCCGTCTTCGATTCGCTGCTCTGGCGGTATCTTCATACACAGTTCAACGAAGCGCTTGTCAGTGAAAGGATAGCAGGTTTTCAGATCGAAAGCCGCAGAAGCTTTGTCGGCTATTTCAAGGCCCAAAGGTATCTCGCCAGAGGTCAAATCGCGGAAATGGCGCTGCCTGAAGGAATCCGGTGGGGAGGGTTCTTGCAGCTGCGTTGCCCGAAGCCTTGCTTGCAGATCGATGCGCCGGGCGAAGTCGGGATCGATCGCAGCTGCGATGGGGTGATGGGTCACGCTGCGGGTGTTCGCGAATCGGATATCCCTGGGGAATAGAGGAGCAATGCGAGACAGCACGCTCCCCTGCCAGAAATACGACCAAACCAAGTCTGTCAGCCGGAAGCCAGTTTGTCGCCTGGAGATGCCTCTCAGCTCACGGAAGAGTGACTTCCATTGCCAGTGGTAGGCGAGATCCTTAAGGTGTTCCCATCCGTGGCCGACGACGTTATCCCCCAGGAATCCGTCCAAGAAGACCCGAACCCCCTGGGATTGTGCGAGGCCATAGAGTCCCCAGTGCACGTAGAGATTGGGTGTCCAGATCGGTTCGTCCTGATGCCACATCACCTTTTCCATGTCGGCCAAAGGGCTGACCCGATCAGCTTTAAAGTAATACGGGTCGGTACCGCCCTGGTCAACGACGGCATCGATGAATCGGCGTTCGTCGCTCCCAGGGACTTGTTCGAAGACCGCAGAGAAGGTCTTCAATCGCTTCGCGCTGGGTCTATTGAGCGAATCGCGTGCGAGGCACACGATGGAAGAGGAGTCGAGCCCACCGCTGAGAGCGGACCCGACTGGAAATGCGCTACGTAGACGGCAATCAACTGCCTGCGTGAAGACCTCGAGGTAGGTTCGGGCGTACTCCTGAGGGGAACCGAGCTCTAGGCGTTGATCGGGGTCGAGTGCCCAGTACTGAGTTAGCCGCATCCCCCCTGGGCCCAGAATCAAGGCATGTGCAGGCGGCAATCGACAGATGTCCTGAAAGAATGTCAGGGTCTTGTCGCCCGGAAGCTGAGCAAGATAATCTCCGATCCGTTTCTCGCTCGGCACGCGGGGGACCCCCGGCAAGCAAAGGAGTCCCTTGATTTCTGACGCGAAGGCGAGCAAGCGGCCCGGCGAGTAATAGTAGTAAAACGGCCGAACGCCGAAGCAGTCGCGACCGCAGAACAGGACTCGGCTCGCGCGGTCCCAGATCGCGAATGCGAAGTCGCCGCACAACCTCTGTGCGCAGTCCTCGCCCCATTTGGCGTGGGCCGCTAGGATGATCGCACTATCCGTGATCGAGTCGCGTGGTTTCTCATCAAGCTTGAGGCAGCCAATCAATTCGTCCCGATTGTCGATCCTGGCGTCCGCCGTAATCACCCTTCCGTCTTGCTCGAACGGCAAACGCTCGTGCAACGACTCGCATGTCGTTCGTAACATGCAGTGGCCCAGTCCACAGGAATCAGCCAGGCGAACATGTTGCTCGTCCGGTCCGCGGTGCGCGAGGCTTCGCACCATTGACCGGAGATGTTCTAGGCTTGCCGGTCGCCCATCCAGCCACACGGCACCGGCAATGGCACTCACCGGCCAGTACCGGTTAGAGGGGATAGACCCTCAAAACGCTTGAAGCTTTCTCGGCCGCCAAGCAGGATTTCTCCGCCACGTTCGATCCAGGCGTGTGCTGTCAACGTGCCGCAATCCTCTTTGAGGACACCGATCTTCAACTCGACGCTGTACCCCTCGCGATGCAACAGAGCCCGCGCAACGAGCGCTTGGGGCAAGCAATTGATGTGCAGGAACTGCAATGCGCGGCTGACTCGCTCGATCGCACGGATGATCTCATACAATCTCGTATCGTCGCCGGCACGGGATTCCGGCGCTTCAGGAACGAAGATCCAGCGTTGCAGCCAGCCGCCAGGCAAGATCAACAGGGCGGTCTTTGTCGTGACCAAAGCCAGAGCGACACCAAGGTGCAGCCGCTTTTCTGTCCAGGATAGGGCGACAAATCTCGAGATCGTTTGCACGCTTGCATTCCTTCTTTCGTGTTCTGCACCCGGTTCTGGGAGGGGCGACCCGAATCTCGCGCACGATCCGTACGATGGGAGGCTATGCAGGCACCGGCATTCACGGAGACAATCGCTATCTTGCATCCACCCGCACCCGCTCGAACAATCGATACCGCTTTACCCAAGAAGAGCTGGGTGTCGAGCGAGCAGAATCAAGCAGCCAGGCGAGGCTAGGTCG
>JANQGF010000173.1 GCA_028277465.1 Chromatiaceae bacterium | reverse complement strand
GATTCAGAAACAAGTGGTGCAACTTGAGCCGCCCTTGTTGGGCACGCTCCGCTTTGCCCAACCTACGGTGTGTAGGTTGTTTCTGAATCATTACTTAGCGTTTGATCGGACGACGCGGACCCTTGCGGGTACGGGCGTTGGTGCGGGTACGCTGGCCGCGCAACGGCAGACCACGACGATGACGGATGCCACGATAGCTCCCGAGATCCATCAATCGCTTGATGTTCATCGACACCTCGCGGCGCAGATCACCTTCGACGGTGAGCTTGGCGACCTCGGCACGCAACCGATCGATCTCCTCTTCCGTCAGACTCTGTAACTTGCTGTCGCGCGGGACACCCGCGGCGTCGCAGATCTGGCCTGCACGAACGCGACCGATGCCGTAGATCGCGGTCAAGGCGATCACCGCGTGCTTCTTGTCTGGGATGTTGACGCCGGCGATACGGGCCATAGTGACGAACCCCTTAGTCCTGATGCTCAGCGGGTAAACTGAGCATTGTAGCAAGCTCTTGCTTGAGGTCAACCAAAGCGCGCTCAACCCTGGCGCTGTTTGTGGCGGGGATCCGTACAGATGACACGGACCGTCCCGTTCCGCCGGATGATTCGGCAGTTTCTGCACATTCTCTTGACTGACGCACGCACTTTCATTCATGTCTCCTCGGGACTCACGCGCCCATTTCGATTTGGTGGGAGCGGCGCCTCGCCGCGACGAGCCTGCAAGCTGCTGCGGCTCTTGTTCCATGCTCCGGGGTGCCAGAGACACGGCATGACCGTTAGCGCAACATGCCGGCGCCCGGCGCCTTGAGGTTGGCCTTTCTCATCAGCCCTTCATATTGATGTGACATCAAGTGGGCCTGAACCTGCGCCATGAAGTCCATGACCACCACGACCACGATGAGCAATGAGGTACCCCCGAAATAGAAGGGTACGTTATAGCCGACGATCAGAAACTCCGGCAGCAAGCAAACGGCGGTAATGTAAATGGCACCGGCGGCCGTCAGGCGGGTCATCACGCCATCGATGTAGCGCGCCGTCTGCTCTCCTGGCCGAATCCCCGGGATGAAGGCACCCGAACGTTTGAGGTTATCAGCCGTCTCTTTCGCGTTGAACACCAGCGCCGTATAGAAAAAGCAGAAGAAGATGATGGCCGCCGAGTAGGCAAGCACATAGACCGGCTCACCGGGCGAGAGCTTCGACGTGATATCCGCGATCCAGCGCAGATTCTCGCTGCTGCCGAACCACTGCCCGAGGGTGCCGGGAAAGAGAATGATGCTCGAGGCGAAGATGGGTGGGATCACACCCGCCATGTTGAGCTTCAGCGGTAGATGCGTGCTCTGCGCCTGCATCATCTTACGGCCCTGCTGACGCCGGGCATAGTTGACGGTGATCCGCCGCTGTCCGCGCTCGACGAAGACCACGAAGGCGGTGACGGCCAGCGCCATGGCGAATAGCGCCAAGACGGCCAGCGAGTTCATCTCACCCGTGCGCGCCAGCTCCAGTGTTCCACCCAGAGCAGAGGGCAGACCGGCCACGATCCCAGCGAAGATGATCAATGAGATGCCATTCCCGATGCCCCGTTCGGTGATCTGCTCGCCCAGCCACATCAAGAACATGGTGCCCGTGACCAGTGAAACCGCAGCGGTGAAGACGAAGCCGAAGCCCGCGTTCACGACCAAGGCCGACCCTCCAGCGGTCTGCCCCTGCAAGGCCAAGGAGATCCCGATCGCCTGAAAGGTGGCGAGGAAGACCGTCCCGTAACGGGTGTACTGAGTGATCTTACGCCGCCCCGACTCGCCCTCCTTCTTCAACTGCTCGAGCTGAGGCACCACCGCGGTCATCAACTGAACGATGATCGATGCCGAGATGTAGGGCATGACACCAAGCGCAAAGAGGCTCGCCCGCTCCAAGGCCCCCCCCGAGAACATGTTGAACATCCCCAGGATCGAGCCCTGATGCTGTTCGAACAGGATGGCAAGCGCCTCCGGATTGACCCCCGGGACCGGAATGAAGGTACCGATACGATAGACGAGCAAGGCCCCGAGCAGGAACAACAAGCGCTGCCGCAACTCGGTCAGACGCCCCATCCCCCCCAGGGCTTGCCCCATGGATCCGACGTTCTTGGCCATCCTGATCACACGCCCTTTGGTTAGTCTTCGACGCTGCCGCCAACCGCCTCGATCGCCGCACGGGCGCCCTTGGTGACGCCAAGCCCACGGACCTTGAAGGCGCGTGTCACCTCACCGGAAGCGATGATCTTGGCCGTCTTGATGCCACGATTCAGGATCCCGGCCGCCTTGAGCGATGCCAGATCGATCTCCTCGCCTTCGACGAGCCGGAGCTCACTCAAACGCACCTCGGCCCGGGTCAGTGCTTTGCGCGAACGAAAGCCGACCTTCGGCAGACGCCGCTGAAGCGGCATCTGGCCACCCTCGAATCCGACCTTGTGGAAACCGCCGCTGCGGGATTTCTGACCCTTGTGGCCACGACCGCACGTCTTGCCCAGACCGCTACCGATGCCACGGCCGACCCGCTTGGCCGCAGGTCGACTGCCCGCGTCGGGCTTGAGATCATTGAGTCGCATCTCGAGATTCCTCCACGATCTTGACCATGTAATAGACCGCGTTGACCATGCCACGCGTGCAGGGCGTATCCTCGACCTCCACCACCTGATGCATCCGCCGCAGGCCCAATCCGCGCACACACGCCTTGTGCCGCTCCAGGCGCCCGTTGGGGCTGCGCACCAGCTTCACCTTCATCATCTTCTTCTCGGACATGGCTCACCCCAGGATCTCTTCGACGGTCTTACCACGCTTGGCCGCAATCGTCTGCGGATCACTCATACCCCGCAGCCCCTCGATCGTCGCCCGAACGACATTGATCGGATTATTGGTTCCGATGCACTTGGCAAGCACGTTCTGCACCCCCAGCACCTCGAACACGGCACGCATAGCACCACCGGCGATGATTCCGGTACCTTCCGAGGCCGGCTGCATGAAGACCTGGGCAGCACCATGTCTGCCCTGCAGGGGATACTGCAGGGTGGTCCCATTCAGTTTCACCTCGACCATGTTCTTGCGCGCACTCTCCATCGCCTTCTGAATCGCGACCGGCACCTCGCGCGCCTTACCACGACCAAATCCGACCCGGCCCTTGCCGTCACCCACCACCGTCAGGGCGGCGAAACCGAACTGGCGGCCACCCTTGACCACCTTGGCGACACGGTTGACCGCCACCAGCTTCTCGAGCAGGTCGTCGCCTTCTGACTTGGGATTGAAGTTCGCCATGATGGTGCCCTTAGAATTTCAGTCCGTTCTCGCGCGCCGCGTCGGCGAGCGCCTTGAGACGACCGTGGTAACGGAAGCCGGAGCGGTCGAAGGCCACCCGGTCCACGCCGGCGGACAGGGAACGCTCGGCGATCGCCTTGCCAACCACGGCCGCCGCCGCGACATTCCCGGTGTGACCCGTGATGGATTCACGCAATCCCTTATCTAACGTGGAGGCGCTCGCAAGGACCTTGTCTCCGGTTGGGGCGATGACCTGGGCATAGATGTGCCGAGGCGTTCGATGGACGCACAACCGATAGGCGCCCAGCTCCCGAATCTTGGCGCGTGCCCGCGCCGCGCGGCGCAAGCGAGTCTGTTTCTTATCCATTGCTGAGACCCCTTACTTCTTCTTGGCTTCCTTACGCCGGACGTTCTCGTCCGCGTAACGAACACCCTTGCCTTTGTACGGCTCCGGGGGACGGAACCCGCGGATTTCCGAAGCGACCTGACCGACCTTCTGCTTATCCGGGCCAGACACGACGACCTCGGTCTGACTTGGGGTCTCGATCCTGATGCCGTCAGGCACCGGATAGTCGATCGGATGCGAGAAGCCCAGATTGAGATTCAGCACCTTCCCGTTCGACTGGGCACGGTAACCGACACCGACCAGTGTCAACTTGCGGGTGAAGCCCTCGCCACAGCCGACGACCATGTTGTTGATCAGCGCGCGGGTCGTCCCCGCCAGTGCCCAGGCGCCCTCGTGCCCCTTGGCCGGGGCAACCTTGACCTCCCCAGCCTCCTGAGACACTGAGACGCTGGGATGGACACGCCACTCCAGACTACCCTTCGTCCCCTTGACCTTGACCTGCTGGCCGGCGATCTCGACCGTGACCCCCTTGGGGACCCTGACCGGCGCCTTCGCGATGCGTGACATCTCCAGTTCCTCCCCTAGGCGACGTAGGCGATGATCTCGCCCCCGTGACCCGCCTGACGGGCCGCGCGGTCGGTCATCAGACCCTGCGAGGTGGAGACGATCGCGATCCCGAGCCCAGCCCAGACCTTGGGCAGATCCTTCTTGCTGCGATAGATCCGCAGGCCTGGACGCGAGACGCGCTTGAGGTACTCGATCACGGGCTTGCCACGGAAGTACTTGAGCTTGATCACCAACTCGGGCTTGCTGCCCTTGGCCTCGACCGTCGCATCCGCGATATAGCCCTCCTCCTTCAAGAGGTTCGCGATTGCGACCTTTTGCTTGGAGGACGGCATCAGGATCGTGATCTTGCCGCGCTGCTGGCCGTTACGGATGCGTGTCAGCATATCCGCAATCGGATCCGACATACTCATTGGATTCTCCTCGGGTCAGTCCGTCGCTGCGACGCGATACCCCGTGGTTCATTAGATGGACCCGATCGACGACCGTCGACCGACTCAACTCGTGCCTTGGCCTCGATCACCGGTTCGCCCGATCCCTTGAGTCGGCATCGCGCGCGATCGCGGCGGGGCGCCGCTCCCACCAACTAGGTGCTTGGACCAACCGATGATCGAGGCCCGTGCCTTCGACCCGGCCGAAACCCGGGTTCCAGCGACTCAGCGAATTCCCTGGTCGTTACTGCCTGGGACCGCTGTCAATCGGCGTCTCACTGGACATCCGGCCCGACGCTCGAAACCATTCGAACCGCGTCTCACGCCCGCCGACTGGCAACGCGCAACCCACGCCGATCAAACCCACGCATGAACCGACGAACGCGGTTCAATCACCAACTTGCCTTCACGACACCGGGCACATCCCCGCGCATGACGGCCTCGCGCAACTTGTTACGCGAGAGCCCGAACTTACGATACACGGAGTGCGGCCGCCCGCTGATACGGCAGCGCCTCTGCTGCCGACACGGGCTGGCGTCGCGCGGGAGCTGATGCAGCTTCCGCAACGCCTCGTCGATCTGGTCTGCGCCGGCGCTACGGTCCTTGATCACGGCCTTGAGGGCCGCGCGCTTGGCACTGAACCGAGCCGCCATCCGAGCGCGTTTGCGATCACGCGCGATCATGCTCTTCTTCGCCATCGTGCAGTCTCAACTCGCTGAATCAGGTCCGGAACGGGAAGTTGAAGGCCTCGAGCAGGGCACGCCCCTCCTCGTCCGTCCGGGCCGAGGTCGTAATGGTGATATCCAGGCCCCGCAAGGCATCGATCTTGTCGTAATCGATCTCGGGAAACATAATCTGCTCTCGCACGCCCATCGAGTAATTCCCGCGCCCGTCGAAGGACTTGCGACTCAAGCCGCGAAAGTCGCGGGTCCGTGGAATTGCCACGTTGACCAAGCGATCGAGAAACTCGTACATCCGCTCGCGCCGCAGCGTCACCTTGCACCCAACCGGCCAGCCCTCACGGATCTTGAAGCCGGCAACCGACTTGCGGGCATGGGTCACGATGGGTTGCTGGCCAGAGATGGCCCGCAGGTCCGCGACGGCATGGTCCATCACCTTCTTGTCCGCAATCGCCTCACCCACACCCATGTTGAGCGTGATCTTCTCGATCCGAGGTACCTGCATCACGCTCCTGAAACCAAAGCGCTCCTTCAATTGGCCGACGATGCGCTCTCTATACTCGGTTTGTAATCTGGACATTTCGCTTGTTTCGGTCAGACATCGACGACTTCGCCGTCGGACTTGAACACCCGGACCTTGCGGCCATCCTCGAGGACCTTGAAACCGACCCGGTCTGCCCCGCCCTTCTGCGGATTGTAGAGCGCGACGTTCGAGACGTGGATCGGCATCGCCTTGTCGACGATGCCCCCCGGCTCGCCCGCCTGAGGGTTGGCCTTCTGGTGTTTGCGAGCAATATTGATGTTCTCGACGACGAGACGCTGCCCATCCTCGACGACCCGCAACACGGTGCCGCGCTTACCCTTGTCCTTGCCAGCGATCACGATCACGTCATCGCCCTTCTTGATCTTTCGCATGCCGCCGACTCCCCTACAGCACCTCAGGTGCCAACGAGATGATCTTCATGAAGCGCTCGCTGCGTAGCTCACGGGTCACGGGACCAAAGATCCGGGTCCCGATCGGCTGGAGCTGATTGTTCAGCAAGACGGCCGCATTGCCGTCGAAACGGATCAAGGACCCATCCGGCCGGCGGACGCCCTTGCGCGTGCGCACCACAACGGCGCTGAAGACATCACCCTTCTTGACCTTGCCACGCGGAATGGCGTCCTTGACGGTGACCTTGATGACATCGCCGATGCCCGCGTAGCGCCGATGCGATCCGCCAAGCACTTTGATGCATTGCACGCTCTTGGCCCCGCTGTTGTCGGCGACGCTGAGATTCGTCTGCATCTGAATCATTGTCGTTTACCTAAGCCTGTTGCTGATCTCGGAGCGCGTCCAGCTGCGCTACGAATACGGGCGCTGACCGCGAGCACGAGGCGCCCCGAACGTCGATTGCTTCACCCTGAGACTCGCGCCCCGCCGGCGCACCACATCCCTCTATCCCCCCGAGGGAGAGGGTCGGGGTGATGGGGGAACTCCCGCCGTCTGCAGCGACGTCCGTTTCGTCTTCCGGGGCGAGCAGCACCCGAGCATGACCGTTAGCGTGGAACAGCACCCCAGCCGCTCGATTTGGTGGGAGCGGCGCCTCGCCGCGACGAGCCTGCAAGCTGCCGCGGCTCTTGTTCCATGCTCCGGGGTGCCAGAGACACGGCATGACCGTTAGCGCGCCTTCTCGAGGATCTCGAGCAGCCGCCACGCCTTGGTCTTGGACAGCGGGCGACACTGCTCGACCCGGACCAGATCGCCTTCGCCACAGTGGTTCTCTTCGTCGTGGGCATGGATCTTGGTCGAGCGGCGCATGAACTTCCCGTAGAGCGGATGCTTGACGCGACGCTCGACCAGGACCGTTACCGTCTTGTCCATTGCGTTGCTGACGACACGCCCCTCCAGGGTTCGGTTGGTCTTCTTCTCGGTCTCGTCGCTCATGATTCACTGCCCGCCTTCAACTCCGTCATGATCGTCTTGATCCGGGCGATATCCCGGCGCACGGCCTTCATCTGCGAGGGCTTGGACAACTGGCCGGTTCCCCGCTGCATGCGCAGGTTGAACTGTTCGCGCAGCAGCTCCAGGAGCTGGGTCTGGAGTTCCGCGACACTGCTGTTTCTGAGTTCACTTGCCTTCATCAGAGAATCGTCCGCCTCTCAAAGGTCGTCTGCATCGGCAGTTTCGCCGCTGCCAGCCGGAAGGCCTCGCGGGCCAACTCCTCACTGACACCTTCGATCTCATAGAGCATTCGGCCGGGTTGGATCAAGGCGACCCAGTACTCGACGTTGCCCTTTCCCTTACCCATACGCACCTCCAGAGGCTTCTTCGAGATGGGTTTATCGGGAAAGACCCGGATCCAGAGCTTGCCGCCACGTTTGACACGGCGATTGATCGCACGCCGTGCGGCCTCGATCTGGCGTGACGTCAGGCGGCCGCGCCCGACCGCCTTGAGACCGAACTCGCCGAAGCTGACGCGGTTACCGCTCTGGGCCAAACCACGATTGCGCCCCTTCTGTTGTTTGCGGAACTTGGTGCGTTTCGGTTGCAGCATGATCTAGCCCTTCTTCCCAGCCACCTTGGGGGCTGGCTCCTCGGCAGCCTGATCGCCAAAGACCTCGCCCTTGAAGATCCACACCTTGACGCCGAGAATCCCGTAGGTCGTCTTGGCCTCGGCGAATCCATAATCGATATCTGCGCGGAGCGTATGCAAGGGCACACGCCCTTCGCGTGCCCATTCGCTGCGCGCGATCTCGGCACCGTTCAAACGACCCGCGACATTGACCTTGATGCCCTCCGCGCCAAGACGAATCGTGTTCTGAATCGCCCGCTTCATCGCGCGCCGAAACATGATGCGACGCTCGAGCTGCTGGGCGATACCCTCGGCGACCAACTGCGCATCCAGCTCGGGCTTGCGGATCTCTTCGATACTGATGTGCACCGGAATCCCCATCATCCGGGACACCTTGGCGCGCAGCTTATCGATGTCCTCACCCTTCTTGCCGATCACGACACCTGGCCGCGCGGTATGAATGGTGATGTGGGCATTCTTGGCCGGTCGGTCGATCTGGATCCGACTCACCGAGGCCTTGGCGAGCTCCTTGCGCAAGAAATCACGCACCTGGAGGTCGGTGTTGAGCAGATCGGCATAATCGCTCGAACTCGCGTACCACTTGGATGTCCAGTCTTTGACGATCCCAAGGCGGATCCCATTCGGATGAACTTTCTGTCCCATGTTGGTCCTCTGGATTCCCTAGCCTTCAGCCACAGTCAGACTGATATGACTGGTGCGCTTCATGATACGGTTGGCACGGCCCTTGGCGCGCGCGCGAATCCGCTTCATGGTCGGGCCTTCGTTGATCTGGATGGCCGCAACCTTGAGGGCATCGATATCGGCACCCTCATTGTGCTCGGCATTCGCAATCGCGGACTCCAGGACCTTCTTGATGATCCGGGCACCCTTCTTGGTGCTGAAGGTCAGGGTGTCGATCGCCTCTTCGACATGGCGGCCGCGAATCAGATCGGCGACCAAGCGCGCCTTCTGAGCCGAGATCCGGGCGTATTTGAGTGTTGCTTCGGCTTGCATCCGCGATCTCCGACTAGCGCTTCTTCGCCTTGCGATCGGCCGCATGCCCGCGATAGGTCCGGGTCAAGGCGAACTCACCGAGCTTATGGCCGATCATGTTCTCGTTGACGAGCACGGGCACGTGCTGGCGACCATTGTGGACGGCAATGGTCAGGCCCACCATCTCGGGCAGGATCATCGAACGACGCGACCAGGTCTTGATCGGACGTCGGCTGTTCTGGGCGACCGCGGTCTCGACCTTCTTGAGCAGATGGTGATCCACGAAGGGCCCCTTGCGAACTGAACGTGGCACTGAACTCCACCTCGCCTTGATTACTTGCGGCCCCGACGACGCACGATCATGCCGTCGGTCCGTTTGTTATTGCGCGTCTTGTGGCCCTTGGTCGGCACACCCCAGGGCGTGACCGGGTGTCGACCACCCGAGGTTCGACCCTCGCCTCCGCCATGCGGGTGGTCGACCGGGTTCATGACCACACCACGCACGGTCGGACGCACCCCGCGCCATCGAGTCGCACCCGCCTTGCCGAGCTTTCGCAGGCTGTGCTCGGTATTGCCGACCTCCCCGATCACGGCGCGGCAATCGGCATGCACCTTGCGCATCTCGCCGGACCTCAGCCGAAGGGTCGCTGCCGCCGCGTCGCGGGCCACCAACTGGGCCGAGGCACCAGCCGCGCGCGCGAGTTGCGCACCCTTGCCCGGGCGCATCTCGATGCAGTGCACCTGAGTCCCGACCGGGATATTGCGCAACGGCATGCAGTTGCCCACCGCGATCGGGGCCGCCTCTCCGGCCTGAACAGGGTCACCCGCAGCCAACCCCTTCGGCGCGATGATGTAGGCGCGCTCGCCATCGGCGTATTTCAGGAGCGCCAAGTGGGCGGAGCGGTTTGGATCGTATTCCAACCGCTCGACCGTCGCCGGCACCCCCTCCTTCTTTCGCTTGAAGTCAACGATGCGATAGCGTTGCTTGTGCCCGCCACCCCGGTGGCGAACCGTGATGCGACCCTGGTTGTTGCGCCCGCCATGCTTGGTCTTCTTGGCGATCAAGGGTGCATAAGGCGCCCCCTTGTGCAGCTCCGGGGTCTTCACCTTGACAACGAACCGCCGTCCCGCGGAGGTCGGTTTGGTCTTTACGATTGGCATCTTGGTCTATCCGTTGCTTCTCGCCGGCAGGCTCAGGCGCCGCCGAAGTCGATGTCTTGACCAGACTGCAGACGGACATACGCCTTCCGCCAGTCCTGTCGCTTGCCCGGACGCTGCCCGACACGCTTGCGCTTGCCCTTCACATTGAGCACCTGGACATGGTCCACCTTGACCTCGAACAGCTTCTCGACGGCACGCGCGATCTCCTGCTTGGTGGCATCGATCGCGACACGAAAGACCACCTGCCCCGCCGTCTCGGCAAGTCGGGTCGATTTCTCCGAGATGATGGGTGCCAACAGCACCTGCATAAGTCGCTCATCCTTCATGACAAGCGTTCCTCCAGTTTCTTGACCGCGGCCTCGGTCGCCAGCAGGCTATCGAACGCCAACAGGCTCACCGGGTCGACCTCCTGGGCCGACATGACATCGACGCCCGGCAGGTTACGAGCCGCCAGCTGCAGGGTCTCATCCAGACCTTCGGTCAGGATGAGGACATCCTGAACCTCGTAGGCCTTCAGCAAGGCGACCAGCGCCTTGGTCTTGGGGGCCGGCAGGCTCAGCTCGGACGCCACGATCAAACGCCCGGTGCGCGCGAGCTCGGAGAGGATCGAGCGAACGGCACCGCGATACATCTTGCGGTTGACCTTCTGCCGGTAGTCACGTGGCTTGGCCGCAAAGGTCACGCCACCCCCACGCCAGATGGGGCTGCGCGATGTCCCGGAACGAGCCCGCCCAGTCCCCTTCTGGCGCCATGGCTTGGCGCCGCCGCCGGACACCGCCGCTCGGTTCTTCTGCGCCTTGGTGCCGGCACGTCCGCCCGCCAGATAGGCGGTCACCACCTGGTGCACGAGACCCGGTTTGTAGTCGACGCCGAAAACGGCATCCGACACCTGCACGCTGGCCACGCCAGTATGGTTTCGAATCGCAAGCTCCATGACGGTTCAGCCCTTCCTCTGCTTCACGGCAGGCAACACGACCAACCGCCCACCCGCTGGCCCGGGCACACCGCCGCGGACCAGCAAGAGGTTCCGATCGGTGTCGACACGCACGACCTCGAGGTTCTGCTGGCAGCGCTTGACGGCCCCCAGCTGGCCGGCCATCTTCTTGCCCTTCCAAACCCGACCCGGGGTCTGATTCTGACCGATCGAGCCCGGCGCCCGGTGGGAGAGCGAGTTGCCATGGGTGTTATCCTGGCCGGAGAAGTGATGTCGCTTGATGGTCCCTGCGAACCCGCGCCCCTTGGTGACACCACGCACGTCGACCTTCTGACCGGGCTCGAAGATGGAGACAGTGATCTCCTGACCCACCTCCAAATCGGCGCCCTCGCCCTCCGCGAGGCGGAATTCACGCAAGGCCTCCCCCGCCTCGACGCCAGCCTTGGCGTAATGGCCCGCCATCGGCTTGGTCACACGGGAGGCCTTACGCCTTCCGAAGGCGACCTGGACAGCGCGATAACCATCGGTCTCCGGGGACTTGACCTGGCTGACCCGGTTCGGCGGCACCTCGATCACGGTGACCGGGATGCTCTCCCCGGCGTCTGTGAACAGGCGGGTCATGCCGGCCTTGCGCCCGATAACTCCGATCGACATGGTTTCGTCCTCAGCTCAGCTTGATCTGGACGTCGACGCCCGCGGCCAGATCCAGTTTCATCAGCGCGTCGACCGTCTTGTCCGTCGGGTCGACGATATCCATCAGACGCTTGTGCGTCCGCAGCTCGTACTGGTCACGCGCGTCCTTGTTCACGTGCGGCGAGACCAAGACGGTGAAGCGCTCCTTCTTCGACGGCAGAGGCACGGGCCCCCGCACCTGAGCACCCGTCCGCTTGGCGGTCTCGACGATCTCGCGGGCCGACTGGTCGATCAAACGGTGGTCGAAGGCCTTGAGCCGAATACGGATTCTCTGATTCGTCATGTCCTTACTCGATAATCTTGGAGACCACGCCCGCACCCACCGTGCGCCCACCTTCGCGCACCGCAAACCGCAGCCCCTCTTCCATGGCGATCGGCGCAATCAGCTGCACCGTCATCTTGACGTTGTCGCCCGGCATGACCATCTCCACCCCCTCGGGCAGCTCGCAGGCGCCCGTGACGTCGGTGGTGCGGAAGTAAAACTGCGGCCGGTAGCCGTTGAAAAAGGGGGTGTGACGCCCGCCCTCCTCTTTGCTTAGCACGTAGACCTCGGCCTCGAAGTGGGTGTGCGGGGTGATACTGCCCGGCTTGGCCAACACCTGACCACGCTCGACCTCGTCGCGCTTGGTCCCGCGCAACAGTACCCCAACATTGTCGCCCGCCTGGCCTTGGTCGAGCAGCTTGCGAAACATCTCCACCCCGGTGCAGGTGGTCTTGGTCGTCTCACGCAGCCCAACGATCGCGACCTCCTCGCCTACCTTGATCACACCGCGCTCGACCCGACCGGTCACCACGGTGCCACGCCCGGAGATGGAGAAGACGTCTTCGATCGGCATCAGGAAGCTGCCGTCGATCGCCCGCTCGGGCTCGGGGATGTAGCCGTCGAGTGCCTCCATCAGCCGGTCGATCGATTGGGTGCCCATCTCGCTGTCGTCACCCTCGAGCGCCAGCTTCGCCGAGCCGGTGACGATCGGGGTGTCGTCACCCGGAAATTCATAGCTCGAGAGCAGCTCGCGCACCTCCATCTCGACCAGCTCGAGCAGTTCTTCGTCGTCGACCATGTCGGCCTTGTTCAGATACACCACGACATAGGGCACACCCACTTGACGCGACAGCAAAATGTGCTCGCGCGTCTGCGGCATGGGGCCATCGGCGGCCGAGACCACCAGGATCGCCCCATCCATCTGCGCCGCCCCCGTGATCATGTTCTTCACGTAGTCGGCATGCCCCGGACAGTCGACGTGCGCATAGTGGCGCTGATCGGTCTCGTATTCGACGTGCGCGGTCGCAATGGTGATGCCGCGCTCGCGCTCTTCCGGCGCATTGTCGATCTGGTCGTAGGCACGCGCCTCGCCACCAAACTTGCGCGCCTGATGCATGGTGATCGCCGCCGTCAGCGTGGTCTTGCCGTGGTCAACGTGGCCAATCGTGCCGACGTTGACGTGTGGCTTGCTACGTTGGAATTTTTCTTTGGACAT
>JANQGF010000383.1 GCA_028277465.1 Chromatiaceae bacterium | reverse complement strand
CAGAAACAAGTGGTGCAACTTGAGCCGCCCTTGTTGGGCACGCTCCGCTTTGCCCAACCTACGGTGTGTAGGTTGTTTCTGAATCATTACTAAGGCAGGCTGGATCCTTGGTTCGAGGCGTCGCCGCGATCACTCGTCTTGGTCGCGCAGCCGCCGACGGATATCCCCCAAATGCCGACGGCTCACGGGCAAGCCCTCATCGCACTCACGCAGGCGCGCCTGCACGACGCCCTTCTCGTTCTTCTCCAGACCGACCAGCTGGGAGCGCGCGACCAAAGCATTGCGGTGAATCCGAACGAAGAGGTCAGGAAATTCCCTCTCGAAGGCTCGCAGCGATTCATCCACCAGCATCTCACCCCGCAGATGGCGGACGATCACGTACTTGTGCTCCGCCCGGAGATAGATCACATCCTCGACGGCGACCCTCTGCAGCTCGCCGCGATAATGTGCGCTGATGTGACGGCGACGTTTGGAGGGCGGATCGGGTGGGTCCTCGGTCTGACCCCGAGTCGGTCTGGAATTGCTGGAGGCGTGTGCGCGGGCCAAGCGGAGCGCCTTCTCGAGCCGATCTCGCCGCACCGGCTTGAACAGACAATCGGCCACTTGGCGCTCGGCGCCACGCAGAGCCGTTTGGTCGCTGGTCGCAATCAGAATGACGGTCGGCGGCGAATCGAGCAGTGCCAACTGGCGGGCCGCTTCGAGTCCCGTCATGTCGGGCATCTGGGCGTCCAACAGGACGAGGTCGATCGGTTGGGATCTGCACCGAGCGATGGCCTCCCAACCGTTCGCGGCCTCGCCCGCCAACTCATGATCGCCGTCGGTCTCGGCGAGCAGAATCCTGAGCAAATCCCGCGCCGGAGATTCATCGTCAACGACCAAAATCTTCATTGAGTTTGCCCGCTTCCGAGGAAAGTTGGGTAATGTGCTAAAGATAGCCCAGAAGGGAAGCGTCAGAAGGAAGGCAGCGGGATTCGCACGAGGGCAGCCGCCGGATAGCCAGCATGATGGGCGAATCGACCCTGATTCCGGATTCCATGGCGAGGCGCAAAGAGTTTATGAAGCGGAAACATGCGATCTTGGCCGCGTCGGAATAGAGTTGGATCTATCTCAGTCAGGCGGTTCAACCACGCCAGCTTCACCGTCGGCGTCTGAATCATCCCTTGCTTGCTGCTGCAGCGCGCGCGGTCTTGAAGGATCATGGTTCGTTTGCCCAGTCGGTTCGGACTCCTGACACCATGCCTCGAAGGTAAGAGCCGCGACGGCAAGCCCGAGGCTACGAGGGTCGCCCGACGCGGGATCCATGAAGCGCACAGGTACGAAGTATGGGGGGCGGATGGTGAGTGTGTTGCGTGCCAAGTGCAGCTCGACCGGCTCGGTCACCAAAGTGCACCAGCCCTCGTTACGCCAGCTGCATCCGGTCGCCACGCGGATACCATTCAGAGTCAGCTCGGTCTCCTCTGCGGGAAAGCCCGAACGAAGGACATAGCAGACGACGCCGATCCGCACCGGACCGCGCAGCGACTCGAAGCGGATCGAGGCAACCCGCTGCTCGGCACGCAGCCACGCGATTCCCGAGGCCTCTACCGGATGAAAACCCTGGATCGCAGGAATCTTCGCGATCGGAATGACCTTGCCCATCCGGGGTTTCAGGATGGGCACCGCAATCCCTCCGTCTCCCACCTCGGACAGGGCGGCGCACCGTCTCCGAAAGATGGCCGCCGCCTGCTGGTACAGAGCGATATCCATTTGGTTGCGCTGGATGACCTGAATGCTGTGCTCCACCGAGTGTCGGGTCCCAGTCGCGTCGGAGACATTCTCGTACGGCATCTCCACGCCATAGGGGATGCCCCAGGCGGACCGCAGTATCCCTACAGTGGCATCCATGTCCTCGGCGAGCCCGAAGTCCGCGCTCTCCAGGTTGGCGAGCGCACGCTCGACGAGCGACGCCGACGGCGTCGTATCCCAGAAGCGGTCATTGTCTGGCGTGATTACCCTCGGGTCGCCTGCGAGCGCACGTGTCATCCCGTCATTGACTTGAACGAAGAGACTCGGGGTGCGGGTGTTGATGAAGTCATCGAAGCTGAAGCCGGACGCCAAGCCGAGCGCCTTCTGGTCCTCCGCGGGCCGCTGCTGAAGAAACCGAAACAGTGACATCACCCGTACGACCGGATGGCGCAGCAGGATGAAGAGACGGCAGCGATGCCGGTGCCTGGCGACCATGGTGTAAGGGATATGCGCCGCCACACAGTCGATCTCGCCAAGGGGGCGGGAAAGCAGCGCAGCCAAACGTTCCGGGGTCCTGTAATCCACGACCTCCAGGCGCATGACTTGTTCGTGGCCGAAGACGGCTCTGAGCAGCGAAATGAAGGACGTGCCGGCCGTCTTGGGGATATGTAGAAACACCACAGGCAGCAGGCTAGTACCCCGTTTCGCCTTATTTTGCATGCTCAGAGCCCCCCAAAGGCGCCAAGGCAAGGCACCGCCCGCCGGGAATAGCTCACTCTATTGCCAAGGGCGGT
>JANQGF010000363.1 GCA_028277465.1 Chromatiaceae bacterium | reverse complement strand
GTTCCGGCCATGCCCGCTCGGCAACCGGGGGCGGTCCGCACAGCGGACCCTACAGCGACGCGGGATCTCGTAGGGTCCGCTGTGCGGACCGTACGGCTGGCAGCGCCCTTACGCTGCTGGATGCGGAGGATCACAGCGAGACGACCGACCAGATCCGTTCGGCGATCGAATCCCTGGACGACGTTCAGATCGCCGACCTGCACCTGTGGCGTATCGGAGCCGCCGGGCGGGCCTGCATCCTCTCCATCGTGACCCACGATCCCAGACCGGTCGAGTACTACAAGCGCCAACTGCAGCAGATCCCCGGGATCGATCACCTAACGGTGGAGGTGCTGGAATGCAGAGACCAAGGCTGCCGCACCCTTTGAGCAGGGGCCTGTCCTCCGGTCACGTTTGATCCAGAAGCCCTCCGGCAAGAGGATCGGATAGAGGATGCCGAGAATCACCAGCTGATCCCAGAGACTGCCGAGCCAGGGCAGCGTAGGCCTTTCGACCCACCCAATCGACGCACTTCGCTCGCCGTGCAGGCCCACCCAGGGTCAGCACAGCGGGGCCGTCTTCCTTCCTCTCCGCTGCAGAGAAGATGCGGCGCTCCAAACTGTCGAGCAGCCACCTCGATTCACGCAGTGACAGCCGCACAGGCCCGGCGGATGGCTGCGACGACCACCAGAAGCGCTTCGCGCTTCGGGAACCGATACCAAGGCCAGCAGCCATCGTTGTGCCATCTTGAAACCCCTGTTCGGCGCGGAACATGGCAATATCTTGCAGACCCGGCTCGGCGCCGGGTAGATGTATTTCACCGGAGGCTTAGTGCATACCTGGGTGCTGCGCCTTTACTTCATGGACTTGAACCTGTCGAATCACCAGATTGGCCAGGAGCTGGATCCGAGGCAGGACGACCGCGGCAAGGGATGGACCGCTCCAGGCGTCTGGCAACGCCTTTGATCTAGCGGTCCGGAGTCCATCAGGAGAAATAAGGAAGATATGGTACGGGTTCTTGTCTCCATATTGACAGTTGCGGTGCTCACCTTTCTTATCTTGCCGGTTCAGCGGGAGCCCCCCACCTCTTACAAGCTCGCTCTCACCCAAGAAGAGAAGGCCTTCGTCGATGCGCATCCAGAAGTCGTGCTTGGAGGCGGCGTCTCATTTGCACCCTTTGTGATGCAGAACGAATTCGGTGAGATCAAAGGCTTTGACAAGGATGTCACAGATCTAATCCATGAAAAGACTGGTCTTACAATACGCTTCGAACTGGGCACATGGAAATCCATTCTGGAGAAGGCAAAGGCAGGGGAGCTGGACGGACTGACGGCCGCTGGATTATCAGAAAGTAGAAAGCAATATTTTAACGCTACGATACCCTACATCACGCTGACAGGCTTCATCATTGTCAAAAAGGGAAATCCCAAGCAGATCTATAGCTTGAATGATCTAACCGGCAAACGCATCGCACTCCAGAAAGAGAACCAGCTCTTTGATAGCATCTTCCAGCCTTACGCTGAAGATATAGAGATTCTCTATTTCGATACCCTTACTGATGTCCTTCGCTCCATCGTCTCCAACGAAACGGATTTTACGATTCTTGATGAAAGTGTCTTCTATCTTGCGACCACGATCGGTTTGGGCCAATTCATTGAAGGAACCGTGCCGGTCGGTCCCTCTTTCGATTTGGTCTTCCAACTGCGAAACGACAGACCGGAACTGGTATCGATTTTCAATAAAGGACTCAATAGCATTCCCGAAGCGGAGAGGCTTCGACTCCGACGAAAATGGTTCCTTTCGAGACCTGATTCAGAAGACCAAGATCGACACATCCTGCTGACGCCGGAGGAAGCCGCCTATCTCGATCAGAAAGGATTTCTCAATGTTTCTGTCGCCCCTTATTATCTACCCTACTTGGATATTGTCGACTCACGGCGACTGGACGGCATGGCCAGAGAATATTACGACCTTCTTCAAGAACGTATCGGCACCAAGTTCAACTTTCTTCCGGCAACATCATCTGAAGACGCGATCAGGATGCTTCAAAGGGGCGACTCAGATGCCATTATAATGACCGAGATCTCGGACGAATTAGCGAAAGATCTGAAATTCACCACACCCTATCTCAATCTGCACTATGGGATTGCAACCACCGACGACAAGTTGTTTATCGAGGACATCGTTAACCAACTGGACGAGAGCTATGCCGTCATCAAAGGCAGTTCATTGGTGGAAAAACTTAGACGCAAGTATCCTCTTATTCACCTGGTGGAAGTTGACACTGTCCCGGAGGGATTGTCAAAGCTTAAGGATGGAGAGGTATTTGGCTATATCGATACATATGCCGCCATCGGTCATGCCATCCAGAAAGATTTCATTTCGGGTGTCAAGATCGCGGGCCAGATTCCCATGGTTCTCGAGCTTGGCGCAGCCACCTGGCGTCATGCCCCGCACTTGGCGACTATATTCCAGAAGGCCGTCGGGAGCTTGACTGAAGAGGACAGAAGAAGAATCTACAACAACTGGATCGCTATCAAATATGAGAAAGGGGTAGATTATGGCCTGATCTGGACGACCCTATTGTGCGCAGTCCTCTTTTCCAGCGTCATTCTCATTTGGAACCGGCAGCTCCATGCCGCCAAGAGAGAAACCCAGGCCGCCATGGAAGAACTGTCCATCGCTCAGATTCAATTAAAGAAGCAGAATGAAGAGCTGGAGCAATTAGCGATAACCGATCGATTGACTGGCCTGTTCAATCGCATGAAGCTCGACCAATCCCTGCAAGACGAGATCAAACGGTTTGAACGATACAGACACGCCTTTTCCATCATCTTGATGGACATCGACCACTTCAAGAAGATCAACGACACCTATGGCCACCAAACAGGAGATGAGATACTGAAGACAGTATCCATCATACTCACAAACAATCTCAGGCAGGTCGATGTCATCGGTCGCTGGGGTGGGGAGGAGTTCCTGATCATCTGCCCCGAAACCGACCTCGAATGTGCCACCGACATTGCCGAGAAACTCAGAAAGACAGTTGAATCTTCTGATTTCGACCAGGGTATCGCTGTGACATGCAGCTTCGGTATTTCCGAAATCGCCTCCAATGGAAATGACGCGGACCTGATCCAAAAGGCCGACGATGCACTCTATCGGGCAAAAGCAAATGGAAGGAATCGAGTAGAAGGCGCTCTACCTTAGCGGACCAGCCGCATCGACGAGGCCAGGGAGGAGATCGAGACGTGCCCCCTACCCGCCCCCACGATCATCCCGCGCGCAAGGTCGTTAGCCGCAGTCGCAGACGCTTGATCCAGAAGCTCTCCGGCAGGAGGACCAGATAGACGATGCCGAGAATCACGAGCTGATACCAGAGACTGCCGAGCCAGGGCGGAGTGACCCCGATCTCCAGCCAGGTCTCCGCCAGACGCTGAAGATTGAAGAAGCTGAAATAGGCGAGGAAGGCCAGAAACAGCCGACCCGAGGTCTTCTGGCGCGGCGAGATACCCACCAGTGGTATCGCCAACACGGCCAGGGTGAAGATCGCCAGCGGCGCTCCGAAACGGTGCTCGAGCTCGGCCCGATCGGCTGGATCCGAGGACCCAATCAATCTGGCGGTCGGTGCAGTCGCCCGCTTGGAGCTGGTCCGCCGCGTCGCGCCCGAGCTCTGGATACGAATCTGGTATTGGGCGAAGTCACCGACCAGAAAGCTCCCAAGGCCCGGATTCCCATCGAAGCGATGACCACTGCTCAAGGTCACGATGTGATCGCCGGTCGCCTCCTCGATACGATGCTGCCCCCCATCGCTGACGACCAGACGCGCGGTCTCACCCCGCCGATCGAGGATGAAGACATCACCCAATGACTTGGCGCGGTCGATCGCCCCGATGTAGACCACCACGTCGCCGCCCTCTTCGACATAGAAGCGCCCCGGTTGCAGACCCGCAATCTGCGCCGCCTGCTCGCGCTGCTGCAGCCGAATCTCTTGGATCCCAGCCGCCGCCTGGGGCTGGAGGAAGAGCGCGAACCAGGCAGTCAGACCCGCAACCGGGATGGCCAACAAGAGGAGGGTCCGGTAGATCCGGGGTGGACCGACACCGCTGGCATTCAGGGCGACGAGCTCGCTGTCGCGCGAGAGACGGCTGAGGGTGATCAGAATGGCCAGAAAGAAGGCCGGCGGCAAGAGGCTGGAGGCGTCGCGCACCATCTGCAAACGCAGAAAACGAAAGACCACATCGACGCCCAGCCCGCCGAGGTTCACCTCCTCCAGGGTGCGCAGGAACATGAGACTGGCGAGGATGAGCATCAGGACCACGACGATGGCGAAAAAGACCTTCGCCACCTCTCGGAAGACATAACGCTCCAGGATTCCGAGCATGATCCGCCCACGTGCAAACGACCGGGCATTGTTGCATGTCGCACCCGTCTCGGCTATCGCGGCCGGCGGCCTGGCGGCCTCAGTCGTCACACACCCGCCATCAAACGCTCATCGAGTGATCATGGCGCCGGAACATACTAAGCAGTCCGTGCCTCAAGCAAAGGTAGCACCCCGATGGAGAAATACGCTGACCTGCTCGATCTGGCCCAAGCCCATACGGAACGGGAAATCCAGCTCCGGATTGCCGCCATCCAGCACCACGCCAACAGTGGCCCCGGAAGCGATTTCTGTATCACCTGCGGCGAGCCGATTCAGGAAAGCCGTCGTCGCCACGTCCCGAACGCCAAACGTTGCGCCATCTGTCAGGAGGCCGAGGAGCGCAGTCGAAACCCGGTCCGTCGCTCCGCGGCCTGACCGCACCTCGCCGTCGACCGCCCTCATGTCGGGTTTCGCAGGGTGTGAAACGGGTACTGAACCGCGTCCCGCCGACGACCCATGGTCGCTGTGCGGCTGCAGTCACTTGCAACCTAGAAGCGGCAGTTGACCGCTTCGTGCTTCATGCAAGGTATGGAGAGAAAGGACCTTTCTCGCTTCATGCGGCCTCACCGCCTGGGTGAGGGCCGCTCCGGCCCCCAGTGCACGCCCCGCGCGGCGCCTGGCGGTGTTGCAACGCGTTGGAATCGATCGACGATTCCGCCGTGTTGCGCCTTGCCAGCCACCGCGCGGAACGCACCCTGGGGGCCGCCCAACCGCCGCTTCTAGGTTGAACCGATGCATCGCGCTCCAGACGCGGTTCAGCTTCCCTCCAACGCCTTGGAGGCCACCTCGTAGACATCCTTCGACAGTTCCTCGCTGGCCAGGACGCGCTCGATCTCGGTGCGCATCAGCCATTGGCGCTCCGGATCGAACCGCCGCCAACGGATCATCGCCTTGAGTAGGCGCGAGGCCACTTGTGGATTGAGGGGGTCGAGCTCGAGCACCCGATCGGCCAGGAAACGATAACCGCTGCCGTCCGCCGCATGGAACCGCACCTGATTGGCGCTGCAGAAGGCGCCCAAAAGGCTGCGCACCCGATTGGGGTTGCGGAGCGAGAAATCCGGATGCTCCATCAGCTCGCACACCCGTGCCAGGGCATCCTCACGCGGACTGGTGGCCTGGACGCTGAACCACTTATCGAGCACCAGCGGTTCTTCCGACCAGCGGCGATAGAAGCCATCCAGCGCCTCGTCGCACTCCGACCCGCCCTGCGCGACCAGCAACCGCAGGGCCGCCATCACGTCGGTCATGTTGTGGGCCGCGCTGAACTGACTCCAACAGAGTTCCAGCGCCTCTTGACCACCAGCCCGCATCAGATAGCCCAGTGCGAGATTCTTGAGGGCACGCCGCCCGACCGCCTCGGGCTCGAAGGCATAGGGGCCGGATTCTTCAAGCGACCGATAGACCGCCAGTAGCTCCTCGCCGAGGCGCTCCCCGATCCGACGTTTCAGGAACCGATGGGCGCGATGGATCCCGTCCACGTCGACGACGTCCATCTGGTCCCCCAGATAGGACTCGGAGGGCAGCGTCAGGACCTCCGCGAGCAATGCCTTGTCGGTCGATCGATCGAGCAAGGCGCGCCGAAAGGCCTCAAGAAAGGAGTCCGGGATCTCGGCATCAGATGCCACCACCAGGGCCAAGAGCAGACGCTGCATCAGCGTCTGGGCCGCATCCCAGCGCGCGAAGCCATCGCTGTCGTGGGCCATCAGAAAGGACAGCTCCTTCTCGCTGTAGTCGAAGCGCAACTTGACCGGTGCGCTGAAGCCCCGCAGCAGCGAAGGTACCGGTCGCTCCGGGACGTCGATGAAACGGAAGCACTCCTCGGTTTCACGCAGCTCCAGCACGCGCGTGTGGCACTCCGACGGCGAGTGCTCGCCAGCGAGCCGCAACGGGAGGTTCCCCCCATCCTTGCCGAGCAGGCCGATCGCCAACGGCAGATGGAGGGGTGCCTTCAGGGATTGCCCCGGCGTCGGTGGGGTGTGCTGACGAACGCTCAGGGAATAGGTTCGGGCCCCGGCATCATAGTCGCCTCGGATACTGAGCTCGGGGGTCCCCGCTTGTTCGTACCAATGGCGAAACTGGCCGAGATCGCGGCCGGCTGCATCCTCCATGCAGCGCACGAAGTCCTCCGTGGTCACGGCCTGACCATCATGTCGCTCGAAATAGAGATCGGTCGCCTTGCGAAACCCCTCCGGACCCAGCAGACGGGCCTGCATCCGCACCACCTCCGCCCCTTTCTGATACACGGTCGCGGTGTAGAAATTGTTGATCTCGATATAGGAATCGGGCCGGACCGGATGCGCCATCGGGCCCCCGTCCTCGGCGAACTGATAGGCCCGCAGGAGACGCACGTCACCGATGCGCTTCACCCCGCGCGAGCCCATGTCGGCAGAGAACTCCTGATCGCGATAGACCGTGAAGCCCTCCTTCAGGCTGAGCTGGAACCAATCACGGCAGGTGATGCGGTTACCCGTCCAGTTGTGGAAATACTCATGGGCGATGACGCCCTCGATGCCCTCAAAATCCGTGTCCGTGGCCGTGTCTGGACGCGCGAGCACGAACTTGTCGTTGAAGATATTCAATCCCTTGTTCTCCATGGCACCCATATTGAAGTGGCTGACCGCCACGATCATGAAGACGTCCAGGTCGTATTCGCGGCCGAAACATGCTTCATCCCAGCGCATCGCCTTCTTCAAGGAGCGCATGGCATGATCGCAGCGGTCGAGATTGTGCGGCTCGACGAAGATCGCGAGCCGGACCTCGCGTCCAGAGGCCGTGGTGAGGCCGTCCTCGACCGCGCGCAGGTCGCCGGCAACCAGGGCGAAGAGATAGCTCGGTTTGGGAAAGGGGTCCTCCCAACAGACCAGGTGCCGACCCTCGCCGAGCTCCCGGGCCTCGACCCGGTTCCCATTGGAGAGGAGGACCGGGAAGCGGCGCTTGTCGGCGACCAGGGTCGTCCTGTAGCGCGCCATCACGTCCGGTCGATCCAGGAAATAGGTCATGCGGCGAAAGCCTTCGGCCTCGCATTGAGTGCACAGCATGTCGCCGGATTGATAGAGGCCCTCCAGAGAGGTGTTGAGACGCGGATAGATCCGCACCCGGGTCTCGAGCCGAAAGCGGTCTGGTACCCGATGGAGGGTCAGTGACTCCTGATCCACTCGATACTCGGCCGGTGTCAGTGGATTGCCATTGATGGCGATCCGCTCCAGTTCCAGCTGCTCACCCTGCAGTCGCAGATTACCGTCGCCCCGGGTCGCAGCCGGGTTACGGTGCATCGTCAGCCTGGCCTCGACCGAGGTCTGGTCAGGATCCAGCTCGAATCGCAGGTCGACCTGATCGATCAGGAACTCTGGCGGTTGGTAGTCCTTGCGGTAGATGGGGTGCGGCGTGTCGAGGTACATGAGGTAGCGAGCCCGAGGGCGATGAGTGGTTGCGACAAGACCTGCCTGGAGCGTCCCGATCGGTCATGCCTCCAGAGCCTTGGTCTTTCGGTCACGGCTGCCCATTTTCAAGGGTGGCTTGACGCAAGGGCCACACCGGGCGAAGCTCGATGAGCGGCTTGAATCGGAAGCGAAGGGCGGGCATATGCCTCGGGTGACCATCTACACGACCAGAATCTGTCTCTACTGTGCACGCGCCAGGAGACTGCTGAAACGCAAGGGCGTCGACTTCGATGAGATCCCAGTCGACCGTGACCCGGTCCAGATGCAGGCCATGATCGAGCGAAGCCGACGCCACACCTTGCCACAGATCTTCATCGATGATCTGCATATCGGCGGCTATGACGACATGGCCCGGCTGGATGCCGAGGGCGAGCTGGATCCCCTGCTCGGTAAGGAATGACCCAGAATGAAAGACCAGGATTCGAGGGAGGAACAACGCCTGGACAAATGGCTCTGGGCCGCGCGCTTCTTCAAGACCCGCCAACTCGCCGCCGAGGCGATCAAGGGCGGCAAGGTCCAGGTCGAGGGTCAGCGGGCCAAGCCGGGGCGAAGCGTCCGCGCCGGCACCCGGTTGGAGATCCGCAAAGGGGGTCTCTCCTGGCAGATCCAGGTGCTCGGGATCGACCGACAGCGACGCCCCGCGACGGAGGCGGCCCGGCTCTATGCCGAAGACGAGGCCAGCCGCGCACGACGGCAAGAGCTGGTCCGCGAGCGCCGCGAGACCGGCGCGCCGGCCCAGGGATTCGACGGCCGGCCGACGAAGCGTGACCGCCGCAGGATCGAGCGCTTCACCGGGCGGGACGACCGCACCACGGCGGACGCCAAGGGCTGAGACCGAGTTGGATAACGACGCCTTTCGCAGCACCTATCGCGCCATCAACGAGCGCTTCTGTCCCTACGAGAAGAGCATCCTGACCAATCATTGCGCCTGCTCGCTGGCCCGCCGCTTCTGTATCGCCGAACGTGAGGGGGTCCAATGTGGTTCAGGCGCGGCGCAGTCGAGGTGCCTGGAGCTCCTGGAGCGGTTGCGCCGAGAGGCACGCTTTGCTCTCAAGACGGTGGGAGCCGATGCCGCTCTCCCCCATACCAAGGCATTGCGTCTCCAGGTCGGGGGTCTGCGCGGAATCCAGTCGGCCTTGATGCCGGATGCGCCGGCGACGACCCGGGTCGAGGATATTCGCACCATCATCGAGCAGGCGATTGCAAGGTTCGGCTCGCTCGACGCGCTGCCCTTCGAGGGCATCATGCAGCAGATTGCGGCCTTTCGCGGCCGAGGTCGTCGGCGTGAACGGAGACGAAGCTGAGCGAACCGCGAGCCCTGTGTGCAAACCAACCTAAACCGCGCCCAGGGCGGTATGCGAAGTCTTTTGATTGGATCGGCCTTGGCAGCCACGACAAACATCGGAGCTGTCGCGGTTTAAGCGATTGCCGGAAATGTTTATACCAGATGACGCCGGATTGAGGCTCGCCTTCAAGGAGCGCCACCAGGAGCATCGCCGGGCGATGTGACTGGTGGTGCGACACCGAAGGCGGGCGGTTTAAGAGATTAAAAAATATAAAAATTAAACCGCGTCTCCAGCGATGTCGATGAAACCCCCAAAGCCAAGCACAAAATGAAAACGACGTATCTCCCTCTGGACGCGGTTTAGGATTTGCCGTTC
>JANQGF010000360.1 GCA_028277465.1 Chromatiaceae bacterium | reverse complement strand
GATTCAGAAACAACCTACACACCGTAGGTTGGGCAAAGCGGAGCGTGCCCAACAAGGGCGGCTCAAGTTGCACCACTTGTTTCTGAATCGTTCCTTAGGCACTCCGCGGTCAGTGAATAGAAAATTGGTGCTGCACTAGGTTCAATCGGGCTCCGCCCCGCGCAGATGACGGTTCACGGCGACCCAGCTGCCGATGAGGCTCAGTAGGATACTGGCGGCCAGGATGACGCCTGTGGCGGCGAGACCGAGGCCGGACAGCGGAAATTCGCTGCGGTAGAGACTGGCCAGGCGCGAGACGGGCCCCTGCAGCAGCAGGACCGCCAGGGTGACCAGTAGCCAGGCCGTCAACCCGCCGAGCAGGCCGTACCAGACCCCGGCATAGAGGAAGGGTCGCCGGACGAAGGCCGCGGTCGCGCCTACCAACTCCATGATCTCGATCTCGATGCGCCGGTTGAGGATCTCCAACCGGATGGTGTTTCCGACGATCAAAAGGACCCCCAGTCCGAGCAGAGCGCCGAGCAGGAGTACCCCGTGCTGAAACAGCTCCAGGATGGCCTGGAAACGCTGCAGCCAGAGGGTGTCCATGCGCGCGAAGTCCGCCTCGGGCAGGGTGAGCAATTTGGTCTGCAACTGCTCCAGGCGTTCGGGCTGAGTGTAGAAGGCGTGCGGATAGATGGCGAGCACCACCGGGAGTGGATTGTTGCTGAGCTGGTCCAACGCCGCCTCGAATCCACCCAGTGCACGAAACTCGGCCAGGGCCGCTTCGCGCGAAATCAACTCCACCCTCGAGATCTCGGTCCAGGTCTCGAGTCGCTCGGCGACCGCCGATGCGCTCGCATCGCTCGTCTCGTAGTGGAGAAAGAGCGAGATCGCGGCCGTCTGATCCCAGCTTCCAGCCATGATGCGCAGGTTCTCCGCGAGGACATAGAGCGCCGCGGGCAAGGCGAGCGAGATCCCGATCACACCCACCGTCATTCCGGTCGGCAGGGGCGTGCGCATGAGGCGGCCGAGGGTGGAGACCGCGCTCTGGAGGTGCTGATTGATCCAGATCCCGGGCAGATCCAGCAGTCCGGGCTTGCGTCGCCGTCGGGCGCGGCTTCTCGCCATGACTAGCGACCTCCCGAGTCCTTCACCAACCGACCGCCGTGCAGGGTCAGGGTCCGGTGCGACATGGAATTGACCAGGGACAGGTCGTGGGTGGCGATGAGCAGGGTGACACCCACATAGTGAAAACGCTCGAACAGCTCGAAGATCTCGCGCGAGAGCTCCGGATCCAGGTTGCCCGTGGGTTCGTCCGCGAGGAGCACAGGCGGGCGTCCGACCACGGCGCGGGCGATGCCCACCCGCTGCTGTTCTCCGCCCGAGAGGGCGACCGGCGTGGCCCGCTCGCGTTTGAGCAGGCCGACCTGATCCAAGGCGGCCCGCACGCGCCGGCCCAGGTCCCGTTGGCCGATTCCCGCGACCACCAAGGGCAGGGCCACATTGTCGAAGACGCTCCGATCGGGCAGTAGCCGGTGGTCCTGAAAGATCATTCCGACCTGACGGCGGTGAAAGGGGATCTGGCGTCGCCGCAGGGTGCCCAGGTTGCGGCCGTTGACGATGATCTGACCGCGGCTCGGGCGTTCCAGGAGGCCGATCAGACGGAGCAGAGTGCTCTTCCCGGCCCCCGAGTGACCGGTGAGGAAGGCCATCTCCCCGACCCGCAGCTCGAAGCTGATATCGCCCAAGGCCTCGCCGCGTTCCGGATAGCGCTTGAAGACGTGGTCGAAGCGGATCACCGGCTGGCTACCCTAGCCGAGCAAGGCGTCGAGAAACTCGTCGGGGTCGAAGGGGCGCAGATCATCGAGCGTCTCACCCACACCGATGAAGCGGATGGGGACCTTCAGCCGTTCGGCGATCGCGAACAGGATACCGCCCTTGGCCGTCCCGTCGAGCTTGGTCAGGGTGATGCCGGTCAGCCCCACGGCCCGATGGAAGTGCTCGGCCTGATTGAGCGCATTCTGGCCCGTGGTGGCATCGACCACCAGCATCACCTCGTGGGGCGCCTCGGGATCGATCTTCTTGAGGACGCGCGCCACCTTGGTGAGCTCGTCCATCAGATTCGTCTTGGTGTGTAGCCGCCCGGCCGTGTCGGCGATCAAGACGTCGATCCCCCGGGCGCTTGCGGCCTGCAGCGCGTCGAAGACGACCGAGGCCGAGTCGGCACCCGCCTGCTGGGCGATCACCGGGACTCGGTTGCGTTCGCCCCAGGTCTGAAGCTGCTCGACGGCGGCGGCGCGGAAGGTATCGCCCGCGGCGAGCATGACGCTGTTTCCCTCCTCTTGGAGCCGCTTGGCGAGCTTGCCGATGGTGGTGGTCTTGCCGGCACCGTTGACGCCGACCATCAGCACCACTTGGGGCCGGCCCGGCGACGGTTGGCGGACCGGGCCATCGGCCTGCTGCAGGATGCCGCGCAGCTCCTCCTTCAGGGTCAAGAGCAGGGCCTGAGGGTCGGCGAGCGACTTGCGCTTCACACGGTCGGTCAGATCCGCGATGATGCGCAGCGTGGCATCGACACCGACGTCCGCCGTGATGAGGAGCGTTTCGAGCTCCTCCATCAGATCCTCGTCGATCCGTTTGCGGCCCAGGAAGAGATTGCCGAGTCCGCCACCGAGGTGTGTGCGAGTACGGGAGAGCCGGTCGCGGAGGCGCGAGAAGACCCCGCGTTTTTCTCCGGGCTCCGGGTCTGTCCGGGGCTCTCGGGTCGGCTCGACCGATTCCGGGCTCGAGAGTGCCTCGGCCGACGCCGGGGGTGGCACCGGTAGGGGTGGCTCGAGAGACTCGGGAGGCGGGGGCGATGGCTCCTCGCTCGGCGTTCGGGTCTTGGTCGACCTGAACAGCTTGCCGAACCAAGGCTTCTTGGCTGGCTCGGTCGGCTTGGTGGACATCGGCTCTGCGGTCGGTTCGGCCGAAGCGAGTGACTCGGGCGCCTCGACCGGCTCGAGCCGTGGCTCCTGGCCAGGATCGGCAGGCGTTCTCTGCTTTTTTCCGAAACCAAACATAAGGACCTGGTCAGGGCTCGTTCCCAAGTGTTGATGGTCGCCGAATGGCGCTGGGCTGGCCGCGACGATCCCAGGCACGCAGCCAGTCAAAGACGCCGTGTCGCCTCGCGCCGCTCACGGGGAACGCGCGCCGGAGGGCGAGCGATGGCACGCCGCCACGCTGGATGATGACGGCCGCCGAGTGCCGTCTGTTCGGGCGCGCGGACCACGGCTGGGGGCAATGCTACCAGATCGCGATTTCGTGCGTCCTTTCCGGCCCAGGTTAGGCGATTGCCGGAAATGTTCATACCAGATGGCGCCGGATTGAGGCTCGCCTTCAAGGAGCGCCACCAGGAGCATCGCCGGGCTATGTGACTGGTGGTGCGACAC
>JANQGF010000357.1 GCA_028277465.1 Chromatiaceae bacterium | reverse complement strand
ATTCAGAAACAAGTGGTGCAACTTGAACCGCCGATGTTGGGCACGCTTCGCTTTGCCCAACCTACGGGTGTTTTAGTCGTTTCTGAACCGTTTCTTAGTGTCGATCGATTCACCAAAGCGAGATTGGCGCTTCGCTAGTCACCCCGACGAGAGCTCGACCCATGCAGTGAATCGATCAGCTGGTGCCACTTCTCCATCATGGTCTCGACGGAGAAGCGGGAGCGGACGTCCTCGATGGCGGCCGCACTCATTTGTCTCAGCAGCCCGGGATCACCCATCAGAGCGCTGGCCGACGCCGCAAAGTCATTGGTGTCCTTGTCGATGAGGAACCCGTCGACGCCGTGACGAACAATCTCCTTGGGCCCCGTCGGGCAATTGAAGCTGATGACTGGCAGCCCGAAGGCCTTGGCTTCAAGCAGCACCATGGGCAGCCCCTCTTCGCGTGATCCCATGACGTAGACCGAGGCCCTGGCATACCATTCGAAAACCTGCTCGGTCGCTGGGTGGAACTCGACCCGACCGCGCAGATCCAGCAGCTCGAGCAAGGTCGCCGCATAGTTCAGCAATTCACAGTCGACCTGGGCTTGCTCGCCCCCACCGACGATCACCAGCTTCCAGTCGGTATGAGTGTGCAAGGGCGCCTTCAATGCCCACAAGAGACGGTCGATTCCTTTACGCCAGGTGAGATGGCCAACCGTGAGAAGGATCTTCTCGCGGCCTTCGATCGGTGGTGGCTCGACTCGAGGGATGTAATTGGGGATCAGATGAACCGACTTGGAGACGCGGGATAACAGCGGCATGTCCTCGTGGGTCAAACCGACGACGGCGTCCAAGCGCGGATAGCTGAGGTGCCTGATCTTCTGCCACCTGGGGTCGGCGACGAAGTAACTAATGTGCTCGCAGCCGATCGTCTTGACCGACTTGGGAAGCGCGAATGCAGTGACCGTGGCCAAGTGATACCAAATGGCGAGGACCGTATCGACGCGGTTGTCGCGTACGAATCGCCTCAACCTGAGGCCGGCCTTGAGAAGCTCACGGAACCGCCCCACACGCGACAAAGACCGGATCTCGGTATTCAGGCTTCGGAGGTCGAGATCAGAGTCCCGGAAAACCGGGTGCGACAGGGGCTCAGCCGACAGGATGAGGGTTTCGTATTTCGGACTCAGATCCCGAGCCAAATTGACGGCCACCCGTTGGATTCCGCCGGCTTGACTCATGTCATTGAGGAATATGGCCACCCTGTGTCTTTGAGCCATGATGCAATCCTTCAGATACGTGTTTCCGTCTGTCTCATTCGTTCGGCAAGCGGTGGACGAGGGGTTCCTCGACCGGTTTGCAAACCAGCGTCTGGTAAAAGGGTTCCGAGTAGCGCCACTCGACCTGGAAACCGGCTGTGGCCAGGAGTGATACGAGACAGCTTGGGGTCAGTCCCCAAAACCAGTTGCCATAGCCCTCGTCCGCGTCATATTCATTGGTGATGCCCACTTGGGGGAATACACCGAGGTCCCTGAGATCCCATAGATCTCGATCCTTGGCATTGAGCATTGGGTAGTACAGGGCCGCGTTGGGCATGCCATTGATTTCGGGAATGGTACAGGTTCCCAGAATCAAGGTCTTGCCACAGATGCGCCGGAGTGCGGCGAGCAGGTCGAACGGGCTGGGATGATGATAAAGGACGCCTGCGCAAAAGACGACATCGGTGACGCCGATCTGTGCCATCGTGTCTGGATGGGCGGCGTCTCCCAAAATGAATTGAACACGCGAGTTGCGTTCTTTCATCTTGGCATCGAATTCTGGCGTCGCAGGGGTCACATCGACGGCTTTGACGCTGACCGCCCCTGACTCTTCCGCAATGAAGGCGTATTGACCATGGATGGCCCACATGCAGCCGACATCGACGAAGCTATTGCCAGGGGCGTGCCGACGGATTGTCTCCGCAAGCCCTCCGGAATGATCTGGATTGTGCCCACGCCAATCCAGCCAGCCTTTCCATAAACGGTTTCCCCATCGCGTTTTTAATAGGCGAACCTTGATCCGATAAGGCATATACATAGGAAAAGGGAACGAGCGAGGCCTTTAATGATCGAAGAACTATATCACCGGGTCGTGCTAAAGCGCCACATCTATCTGGTCAGAGGCCGCTTTGCCCACCGTATACTCCTGACGAGCCACCTCGCTAATCGCGTTAAACGGGGCTTGTCTTTGAGATACTCGACCGCGGCCATGACCATCAGTACCCGCCACCCGTAGGCAGGTTGTACCTCGATCTGCTTGGGCGGTGCCACGAGGATCCTCTTGAGACAAACGGCTTCGAACATCGAGAGACCGGTCAGCGCCCGCGCGAGACGAAGTCGGGCATCGTACTCCGGATAGGTCCTCAGCATCGAATCCGGTCGTACACGATACATCGCCTCGACGTTCGGCACGTTCAACAAGCGTGACCCTGCGCCCAACATCTTGAGATACAGTGCCCAGTCCTCCCACATGGCGCGGTCGCTTTCATCCCACCCCCCCAATCTCTTCAGCGTGGACAAGCGGTAGACTGCCATCGCGTCGCCAAGGTAATTGGCCGTCAAGGAGATCACGAGACCATCCGAGACAGGCCGGTAGTGTTGGCGACTCTCGTCGTTCAGGGTCCAGTCCTGGCCATCTTCGAAGGTCTGCAACCAGAAGGTCGCCACGTCGATCCGAGGATTCGTCGCAAGGGCCAAGCACCCTCGGTAGAGAAAATCATTACAGGCGATGTTGTCGCTGTCATGGACGACGGCGAACTGGCCTTCGACCGCCATGATGCCGGTGTTGCGAGCCGCGGCCAGTCCGCGGTTCTCGAGGTGGCGGATGAAGCGAGCCGGGACGCTCAGCAAGGATTGGATCCGGCCGGCATGCTGGGTCGCGAAATCAGTGGTCGAGCCATCATCGACGAAGATGACCTCGCGTGGCGGCAAAATCTGTGCGTTGAGCCCCTGGATAAGATCAGCGATCTCGTCGAAGGGGCGATTGTAAACGGGGACCACAACACTCACGGGTGACTCGCCGCTCAGAATCGCGGGCAGATCGGGGCGTTCGAGCTCGGGGGGGATGTGGGCGAACCAAGGGTTGATCTGCGCCTGCTCGCTCGACATGGCCGTCTTGAGGTCGCGGATCAGGCGGGATCGATCGGCGAGCGAGAGCCCCAGGCAGCGTTCGAGACCCTCGAGCAACCCGCGAGCCCCACCGGGACACAAGACCAGCGACTGGAAGGGCTCGGGTATCATCTCGGCCGCGGCCTCGCTGCGCGGCATCAGGAACTGACAGTTGGCGTCGACTGCTTGCAAGAGGTGGTAGGGATGACTGCTGACGCCACCATCCAAGACCGCCAGCGACCTGGATGCCACCTGCGTCAGCAGCTCCAGGGTCCCGGTTCCTTCGTCGGCGATCACCTCCAGCCGGACATGGTCTGGCAAGTCGATCGCACCTTCCTGCGTTCCCACCAGCAGGACGCGGCAGAGGTTGGCGGTGAGTGACCGTCGGGGCTCTACCTCCAGGAGACTCGCGAGGGCGGCGCGGAAATCGTCCCAGACTGAGCTCTTGCGGGGCCCGGCAAGGAAAAGGAGCGTATCGATCTCCGCGATGTCGCGAGACTCGCCCCTACTCGCGGCGTAGCAATAGGGAAGACGGTGGACGCGTCTGCGCCCCAGGGGTCGAAGTCCTAGGTGTTGTTCGTAGAGCGACTGGATAAAGCGGGTCGGATAGAGAAGGGTATCGGCGAGCTCGAGCGTGATCTTCTCGCAGACTTGGCGGTAATTGTCCTCCGGGGGTCGGAAGCCACCGATCGTCTTCTCCCGCAAGAAGGTCGAGCCGTGGCAAACGACCATGAAGCCGACTTGTGGCGGCAGCAGTCCGGCGCGCCTGGCCTGTGCCACACGAAAGAAGCTGCCTGTCTCGTCCTGGCACTCGATCAGCCGAATATCATCGTAGAGAAAGACCAGATGAAGAACGGCCGCGAGCGCGGCTTCCGCCTCATTCTCGCCATCGATCTCGAACCCGCTCCACATCGAGGCGCAGAGCCAGCTTTCCATTCGTTCCTGGCCGAGAGTCAAGACCAGCGGTCTCGACCTCGACACCCGCTCCAGGTGTGAAAGATAGAGACGGACATCCTTCGTGGATCCGTCCGGATCCTTCGGGCCGAGCAGAACCAAGCGACTCGCTGGCGGTGGTAGTCCGTGGCTCAAAAGGAAACGCTCGTAACCCGAAGGATCGCATCCCACCTCGCGGATGATGGTGTCTCCTGTTGGATCCAGCCTGTCGGAGCGGTCGCACTCGGCTTGCCGGACCTCGAAACCAGAGGACTCGAGAAAGAACTCGAGCTCGGCGGTGCTCCAAAGGCGGATCGGATCCAGGGAACTGGATCCGACGAAGGCCTCACGCTCGGGGGTGGCGATCAGGAGCCGATTGCCTCTGTGGCGTTTCAGAAAACGCCGCATGACCCTCAAGAGTGGTCGTGGATCCCGGAGGTATTCGAGAACATGGTCCAACAGGACCAGTTGAGCCTCCCGGATTGACGAGAGTCGATCCTCGAGCACCCCCAGGGCCGTGGGATCCCCCAGATTGGCGGAAAGGAAAGGTGCGTTTCCGTCACGGCCGGCCCGCGAACCGGGCGTCGCGGTGGCAAGGGTCAGGCGTTCCTCCGGCAACCCGTGCGCGGATGCCTCGATCCCTTCGCTTGGCGACCAGCAGCATCGGATCAAGCGTGCGAAGGGTGTCTGCCGATGCAGACTCGCCGCAGAGTGATCGATGGTACGGGGACCCGAATTCGCAACGACCGAACCCAAGACCATGGTTCGTTCCGCGCTGCCAGCCGCGAAGTTCCGTCTTGCCGTCACGGCGAGGGGGTCGCTCGCCTGTGGATCATGCCCAGTCGTTTCCACTGCAGCATGATCGAGGTGCTCGTTCATGAATCAGTCGTCCAGTGAATGACCAGCACTTGGTCGAGTGGTCGATCGAACCACGATCCTTCTCTCGGGGAACGCAGACCAAAAGAGCTTGCTCGCCCTCATTCGTTCGCGATCCGAAGGTTCGCCGCTCCGACCCAGATAGATGCCAATGAATTGGGGGGCAGAACCGATTTCCTTAAGGTGCCCTCCTTATAGCTTTGAGCCGACGGATGCCGGAGGCAAGGTAGCGCTTCCACGAGGGATGCAAAGAAGCGAACCTGCCCTCATTGGGCTCGCCTGAAAGACGAATGGGCCTTTCCAGAAGCGTCACACAATCGATCCCGTCTTCCTTATCGGCATCCCCCCAATCGAGGATGACCTGTTCCAATACTCGCATACCCGCCCTCTGCGCGACATGAGAGAAAAGGCTGCTGGTCATGAAGTTACGCCAATGAGGGTTGTCGCGATAACAGCTGCCCGGGTTCTTGTCATAGTTCGAGTGATGGAAGAGTGCGCGCCCGCCCGGTTTCAGCACACGATAGGTATCTTTCAGGTAAGAAATAACGCAATCGTACTCGAAGTGAACCATTGCATCATAGCAAAAGACCGCAGACAAGCTCGAATCCTTGAGTGGCCGGAAATCGAACCCGTTGTTTCTGAAGACCTTGACAAGATCCATGTTCGCGAATCTCCGGGCCGAGCAGGATACGTTCTCCCGATCGACGTCCAGCAGAAATAGCCGTGAGGGAATTGCAGTGTAATTGCCTGTGAGGATCTGGGCCGCATGACGACCATGACCGCAAGCCAGCTCCGCAAGCGAAGTGGTGTCGAGCTCGCGAAACAGTCTCAGAATGGGGCTCGTTTCTCCCCAAAACGGCAAGAGCCAATCCGAATCTTCGGCCTTGTCGTAATAGTCATTCTGACCCCAATCGCTTGCGACCTCTCGCAAACGGCCTATGTCAATCGTCTTCTTTGAATATAGAGTCTTGATTTGTTGAACGTAGTGACTCAGCATCGGAGTAAAACCGTAACTCGTGAAGATGGATCTCGACTGCGCAGTGGGTCTCCTTCCTCAGGTGCGGGCAGGAGACCCGCTGGCTGGTTTGCGCATGCGCCTCCCTGCCTCGCCTACCCTGTCGTGCCGCGCTAACGGTCATGCCGTGTCTCTGGCACCCCGGAGCATGGAACAAGAGCCGCAGCAGTTTGCAGGCTCATCGCGGCGAGGCGCCGCTCCCACCAAATCGAGCGGCTGGGGTGCTGTTCCACGGTAACGACCATGCCGCGGTTCCCGACACCCCGGAGAATGAGCCTCGGCACCTGGAGGATACGCCGTGCGTACCCTGCGCCGTATGCTCACGGTAAAGACCCGCTGCCACCAGGCCTCAACGTCGAGGGAACGGCCAGCGCGTACAGGTTCGAAGACCTCGCACTCAATCGGCTCGACCCTGGCTGGAACC
>JANQGF010000349.1 GCA_028277465.1 Chromatiaceae bacterium | reverse complement strand
ATTCAGAAACAAGTGGTGCAACTTGAGCCGCCCTTGTTGGGCACGCTCCGCTTTGCCCAACCTACGGTGTGTAGGTTGTTTCTGAATCATTACTTAGGGAATTACGGAGTGACCGGGAGCTGCCAGGCGGACACAACTCGATTCCGCCCCGTCGCCTTCGCTCGATAGAGTGCCGAGTCGGCCGCGGCCACGACGTCTCCCGGGTCTCGGTAGCCGTCCTCGTGCTGGGCGACGCCGATGCTGGCGGTCAGGGCATGGCCGGGGAAGCGATCCTCCAGTATCCGTCCCCGATGCTCGATCTCCCGCCGGATCCGCTCCGAATACCCCAATGCCTCTTGACCGTCCGTCTCGACGAGCACGAACAGAAACTCTTCGCCACCGTAGCGACCGATAAAGTCGCCGGGTCGGGTGAGGTTGCGCATGGTGTCGGCAACGATTCGCAGGACGTCGTCGCCAGTCTGGTGGCCGAAGGCGTCGTTGAAGCGCTTGAAGTGGTCGATATCGACCAAGCCGACGGCATAGTGCCGTCCCGACTCGCTGGCTTGGCGGAAGGATTCGGCGAGGAAGCGATCCACTGCGCTGCGGTTGTGCAGCCGTGTGAGGGCGTCGCGCTCTGCCTTGGCCCGCTCCAGTGCGAAGGTCCGGCTGCGCTCCAGCGCGATCCCGAGTTCGCCGGCGACGCGCTGCACTTCCGGCAGCGGACCGATGTCGAAGGCCGCGCCCGGCCCCTTCTTGCTCAGCCAGAGCACACCCAGGAGGCGTCCGCGGCACATCACAGGTACCGCCGCCGCTTCGGTGACCCCCAGGGCGTCGAGGATTCTCGCGTTTTCGCTCGATTCACGAATGAGCATGGGTCGGCGCTCACGCAGGCATCGGACCAGGTCGCCGGTCAGGGTCGGGATGGTGAGCTCGAGGCTCGCGCCAGCGGGGGTTCCCGCCAATTCCGGCAGCGCGTGGGTCGCCACCAAGCTGCGGCGTTTGGGCTCGATCTGCATCATCAGCAGGCGTTCGATCCCGAGTTCCCTCTGCAATGCCTCCAGGGTCCAGGGGATGAAATCGTCGGGTTCCAGACTCTGGTGGGGTGCGGTATGGCTTGCGCGCAGGCCCGATCGAGCGAGCTCGTCGCTCGGATCCTGTCGAGAAAGGCCGATCGCGGTTGCCACCAGATTCGCCCGCAGTTGCATGGAGGAGGGGAACTGGAGGCCATAGAAGCCGCCGATCTCCGTGATCTCGGTATCGGCCCGTTGCAGCAGGCCCGGCAGATCCGTCATCGCTGGCTCCACCAGCGTCAGCACTTGTTGCGACAGGGCCGGACCAGCGAGATGGTTCACCGAACCGATTCCCTGGGTCCAGGCGAGAAAGTCGGCGAGGGCGACAATGGCGACCTCCTGGGCCTGAGCTGGGGTGAGCTCGGGATCGAGGATGCAGGAATGATGCTGTGCCTGCACCCGGCATAGGGTTTCCGGCAATCCCCAGCGCTCGCAGATCACGGCGCCGACCGTACCGTGGGAGACGCCGAAGAAGGTCCGTTCGTCGTCTCCGACAGGATTGCCGCTATTGGCAGTGGCGGCGAGGAAGTCGCTGTAGCGGACCCGTCCGTGGGACTCCAGGATCACCTTTCCCAGGTCGTGGAGGAGCCCCGCCGCATAGAGTGAATCCGGGTCCGGATGCGCGACCTGCTGCGCCAGTTCGCGGCTCAGGATGGCGACCAGCAGGCTGTGCTGCCAGAAGAAGAGGCGGTCGAACGCGCCTCGGCCGCTGCGTTGAATGACACCCTCGTAGAAGAGGACATGCAGCGCCGCCTGGCGGACGGCCGAGAAACCCAGTAAGGTAACGGCCCGCTGAATCGAGCGGATGCGGCGCGGAAAGCCGTAGAAGGCGGAGTTGACGATCTGCAGCACCTTCGCCGCCAGGGCCGGCTCGGTCTCGATCAACCGCGAGATGTCGGCGACACCCGTCTCCGCATCGCGGGTCAGCTGCAGCAGCTTGACCGCGGCAGCCGGTGCGGGCGGAAGGTCGGCGACCTCGCCGCGTAACGCCCCATGAACCGACTGCGCTATTCTATCCGGATCGTCCACGCGTTCCCTGCCCTGTGACTCAAGCGTCTTGATAGCATAAATCGGCGAGCGCTGGGCAATTTAGACTGTGACCGGATACGCAATCTCGCGAGATGCGGTCGTGCTCGAGGATTCGCCAGCGAGAGGAGCCAATGTCCCATCCGACCATTGAAGACTGCGTAGGCAACACCCCACTGGTGCGTCTGCAGCGCTTGCCAGGACCGACTGACAATCTGATCCTCGCCAAGCTCGAAGGCAACAATCCGGCCGGATCCGTGAAGGATCGCCCGGCACTGAACATGATCCGGCGTGCCGAGGAGCGCGGTACCATCGAGCCGGGGGACACCCTGATCGAGGCCACCAGCGGCAACACGGGGATTGCACTCGCTATGGCGGCTGCCATCAGGGGATACCGGATGCGACTCATCATGCCGGAGCACATGAGCGCGGAACGGCGCGGGATCATGAAGGCCTTTGGTGCGGAGATCCTCCTGACGCCCAAGGACGGCAGCATGGAGGCGGCGATCGATCTGGCCAACGCGATGGAGGCGCGCGGGGAGGGTACCCGACTCGACCAGTTCTCCAACCCGGACAACCCGGCCGCACATTACGAGACGACGGGTCCCGAGATCTGGCGCGACACGGCCGGGCGGGTCACCCACTTCGTCAGCGCGATGGGGACCACAGGTACCATCATGGGGACGGGACGCTATCTCAAGGAGCGCGACCCGAGGATCCAGATCCTGGGCGTGCAGCCCGAGGAGGGCTCGAGCATTCCCGGGATTCGCCGTTGGCCAGAGGCCTATCTGCCGCGCATCTATGACCCCGCCGGCGTCGATCGGATCCTGGATGTCTCGCAGGCGCTGGCGGAGCAGACGGCGCGCGATTTGGCCGCTTACGAGGGCATCTTCGGCGGTGTCTCTTCCGGTGGCGCCATCGCGGCGGCGCTTCGGCTCTCGGCCGAACTCAGTGGTGCAGTGATCGTGGTCGTCGTCTGCGATCGGGGCGATCGCTATCTCTCGACCGGGATGTTTCGCGACTGAAGTGTCGTTCTTGAAGGAGGAGCCGTAACCAGGTGTCCAGGAGACGCAACGCGCCCCCTCCAACGCCCGTGGAGGCCGAGATCGAGAGCCTCACCCACGAGGGACGGGGTCTGACCCGCATCGACGGCAAGACGGTCTTCATCGATGGTGCCCTGGCCGGCGAGCGGGTACGTTTTCGCTATCGTCGCGTCCAGCGCCGTTATGATGAGGGGTGTGTCGTCGAGGTCCTGCGCGCATCCCCCGAGCGGGTCGCGCCCAGGTGTCCTCACTTCGGGGTCTGCGGTGGTTGCAGCCTGCAGCACCTGGAGGCATCGGCCCAGATTCGGATGAAGCAGGCGAGTCTCATGGAGGTCTTCGCACGGATCGGCAAGGTCGCGCCCCAGCGTTGGCTGCAGCCCTTGAGCGCGGGTCACTGGGGTTACCGCCGCAAGGCGCGGCTCGGGGTGCGCTATGTCGCCGGCAAGGGGCGTACCTTGGTTGGCTTCCGCGAGCGTGGAAACACCTTCATCGCCGACCTCGCAGGTTGCGATGTGTTGCACCCGGCCGTCGGCGAACGGCTCGACGCGATCGCGGCCGCGGTCGATGCACTGAGCATCCGCGATCAAGTACCCCAGATCGAGGTGGCCGTGGGTGATACGGCCAGCGTCCTGGTCTTTCGTGTCTTGCGGGCCCCGAGCCCGGCCGACATCCAGGCTCTCCTCGGGCTGGCCGAGCGCGAGGGATTCCACATCTATCTTCAAGAGGGCGGCGTCGAGACCGTCCGTCCCCTCGGGGATCAGGGCACGGATCTCCATTACAGCCTCCCCCGCCACCAAGTACGCGTCGACTTCCTGCCGACCGATTTCACTCAGGTCAATCTGGAGTTGAACCGATTGATGGTGGACCAGGCAATCGACCTCCTGGAGGTGCAGCCCGAGGAGGCGGTGCTGGATCTCTTCTGCGGGTTGGGGAATTTCGCCCTGCCGCTGGCCCGTCGGTCGGTCTCGGTCGTGGGCGTCGAGGGCGATCCGGGTCTGGTGGCGCGCGCGCAATCCAACGCGCGGCGAAACGGGATCGACAGAGTGCGTTTTTACACCGCTGATCTCTATGGCGACTTGGATCTAGAGCCCTGGGTCCGCGAGCGCTATCGCAAGGCCCTGCTGGATCCACCCCGCAGTGGGGCGCTGCAGTTGCTCGACTGGCTCCCGCGGCTGGGTGTGGAGCGCATCCTCTATGTCTCCTGTTACCCCGCGACGCTGGCGCGTGACGCGGACCGGTTGGTCAATGGGCTGGGCTATGAGCTGCGCGCGGCGGGGGTGATGGATATGTTTCCGCACACGGCCCATGTGGAGTCCATGGCACTCTTCGAGCGGCCGAAATGAACCACACCGAATGTGATTCTCATTGGTGACAGGAGCCGAGATGGGTATCGAGATCGAACGCAAATTCCTGGTGAAAGACGACTCCTGGCGGTCCAGCGTGGAGGGCGAGACACCTATCCTTCAGGGTTACTTGAGTCAGGGCGCAAAGGCGACGGTACGGGTCCGGATCCGCGGCGAGTCCGCCTATCTGACCATCAAAGGGGCGACCGCCAGTCTCAGTCGGGCCGAGTTCGAGTACCCCATCCCGGTGGCCGATGCCGAGCGCATGCTGCGCGAGATGGCCCTGTCACCGCTGATCGAGAAGGTCCGCTACCGGGTCCGTTGCGGTGACCATGTGTGGGACCTGGATGTCTTCGACGGCGAGAACAGCGGGCTGGTGATGGCGGAGCTGGAGCTCGAGGCCGAGGAGGCGGATTTCGAGCTGCCGGACTGGGCGGGCGAGGAGGTCTCGGGCGATCCGCGGTATTACAATGTCAACCTCGCCGAGCGTCCCTTCAGCCGTTGGTGACCGCACTCTGTCGGGTGGCTGGTGCACTGGCGATCCTCATCCTCCTCGCCGGCTGCGATCCTGCTTCGCGCGAGACAGCCGTGCTGGGCTTCGGTCTGGCCGCGCCGCCCCGCATCCTGGACCCGCGCTTCGCCACCGATGCCGTCTCGGCACGGGTCAATCGACTGCTCTATCGGCGTCTGGTCGAGCTCGACGCCCAGGGTCGGCCGGTCCCCGGCCTTGCGAGCTGGGAACGGCTGTCACCGACCCATTACAGGTTTCGCCTGGGAGAGGAGGGACGTACCTTCGCCGATGGTAGCCGTCTGACGGCGCGCGACGTGACGGCGACCTATGGGTTCGTCATGGATCCGGCCAACGGCTCACCCCATCGATCCCAGCTGGGACTGGTCGCCGCGATCGAGATCGCGGATTCGGACAGGCTCGATGTTCGCTTGACCGCGCCGGACCCCCTCTTCCCCGCTTATCTCGCACTGGGGATCCTGCCGGCCAAGGTTGTCGCGGAGGGCCGCCCCATCGGACGACGCCCACTCGGAAGCGGGCACTTCCGCCTGGTCGACTGGCCCGAGCCAGGCCGTTTGCGGCTGCAGCGCCGATCCGATGGTCAGCTCGTCGAGTTCGTGGTGGTCAAGGATCCGAGCGTGCGGGTCATGAAGCTCCTGCGCGGCGAGATCCAGATGTTGCAGAACGATCTCTCGCCGGAGCTCGTCGACTATCTGAGCCGGCGCGATTCGGTGAGGGTGGAGACCCGCCCCGGTCGGAACTTCAGCTATCTTGGCTTCAATCTGGAAGACCCGATCGCCGGTGATCCCGTGCTGCGACGCGCCCTGGCCCATGCACTGGATCGCGAGTCGCTGCTCGAGTATCTGTTTCGGGGCCGCGGGCGCAAGGCGGAGGCGATCTTTCCGCCGGACCACTGGGCCGGGCACCCGGATCTCAAACCCTTCGTCTATGATCCGGGGCTTGCGCGTTCACTGCTGGAGGGGGCGGGTTTCGGACCGGATCGGCCGCTGCGTCTGACCATCAAGACCTCGAGCGATCCCTTTCGGATCCGGCTCGCGACCGCCATTCAGGCGCAGTTCGCGGCAGTTGGGATCGAGCTCTCGATCCGCAGCTATGACTGGGGTACCTTCTTCGGGGATGTCAAGGCAGGACGGTTCCAGCTCTATGGTCTGACCTGGGTCGGGGTCTATACACCCGACATCTTCCGCTATGCCTTTCACAGCCAATCGGTGCCGCCGCAGGGGGCGAACCGGGGGCGTTTCCGCCACCCCGAGGCCGATCGACTCATCGAGGCCGCCGGTCGCGAGCCGGACCTGGACCGACAGGCACGCCTCTATCGGGCGCTCCAGGCGCTGATCCACGCGGAGCTTCCCTATCTGCCGCTCTGGTACGAGGCGCAGGTCGTGGCCACTCGGACCCAAGTCGAGGGTTATCGGCTCGCCGCCGATGGCAACTATGATGGGCTCGAGCAGGTCCGGTTGGTCGGGCATTAATGACAGGTCCAAGCAATTCGAGGATGAACGCAAGCATGAGACCGCAAGGGCAGATTCCGATCCTGAGCGAGAGGTCCATCCTGGTGATGGTCGAGACCCAGACACTGACCCTGTGGGAGACCGGGCGTCAGTTGGCCTGCTATCGCGTGTCGACGGGTCGCAAGGGCGTTGGTGAGCTGAGCGGCAGTGGTTGCACCCCGCGCGGCCTGCACCGTGTCCGGATCCGTATCGGCGCTGGTTGTCCGCTCGGGACCGTCTTCCGGGCGCGGCGCCCGACGGGTGAGATCTGGGATGCCGATCTGGGGGCTGCCTATCCAGAACGGGACTGGGTCCTGAGCCGCATCCTCTGGCTCACGGGATGTGAGCCGGGCCGCAATCGGGGCGGGCGCGTCGACACCTTGCGCCGCTTCATCTATATCCACGGCTGCCCGGACTCCGCTCCCATGGGCGAGCCGCGTTCGCATGGCTGTATCCGCATGCGCAACCTCGATCTGGTCGAGCTCTTCGATCGGACGCCGTGCGGGACGCCGGTGGAGATTCGGGGTTGACAGCGGTGGGCCTCGTAGAAGGTTGAACCTAGAAGCGGCAGTTGACCGCTTCGTGCTTCATGCAAGGTATGGAGAGAAAGGACCTTTCTCACTCTTGTTGCGCCTTGCCAGCCACCGCGCGGAACGCACCTTGGGGGCCGCCCAACCGCCGCTTCTAGGTTGAACCGCGCTCGGGGAGAAACCTCGGAGATGCTCGAGCAGCTGCTGTCGCGACTCGCCTCCGCCCTGTTGGTGATGTTCGGCGTCTGTACCCTGGTCTTTTTGCTGATCCATCTGGTCCCGGGCGACCCGGTGGAGGTCATGCTGGGGGAGGGTGCACGACCGGCGGATCGGGCGGCCCTGCGTGCCACCCTGGGTCTCGATCGACCCTTGGGGGTGCAGTATCTGGACTATCTCTCGGGGCTCGTCCGACTGGATCTCGGCACCTCCCTGCACGCACAGAGGCCAGTGACCCATCTGCTCGCCGAGCGGGTGGGTCCGACCCTGGAACTGGCCATCGCCGCGTTGCTGCTGGCGGTGATCATCGCGATCCCGTTGGGGGTCCTGGCCGCCCGGCATCAGGGCGGCGCGATCGACCGGGGCGCCATGGGCTTCTCGCTGCTGGGGGCCGCCATCCCGAACTTCTGGCTCGGCCCCATCCTCATCCTCGTCTTCTCGCTCTGGTTGGGTTGGACCCCGGTCAGCGGACGCGAGGGGGCGGGCAGCTTGATCCTACCCGCGGTCACCTTGGGCACCGGGCTCGCCGCCGTGCTCGCGCGCATGGTGCGCAGCAGCCTTCTCGAGGTGCTGGGCGAGGACTATATACGCACTGCACGGGCCAAGGGTCTCTCGCCGACCGCCGTCCTGTGGCGACACGCCCTGCGCAACGCCTGGCTGCCGATCCTGACCCTGATCGGTCTGCAATTCGGGGCACTGCTGGGTGGCGCCGTGGTCACCGAGACCGTCTTCGCCTGGCCTGGCCTGGGGAGTCTGCTGATCGAGGCCATCCAGACCCGCGACTATCCGCTGGTACAGGCCTCCGTGCTGGTCATCAGCCTGACCTATCTGGCGGTCAACCGGGCGACCGATCTCCTCTATACCGCCATCGACCCGCGGATCCGCCTGCCTTGAGACCCTCTTCCGGCGCTATTCGGAATAACCGCCTCGACCCGAACCGCGGGTGTCGCGTGCGAAATAGCTGATTCGACCCATGGGCACGACGGTGACCCCGCCTGGGCTCACGTGGAAGCGTTGGCGGTCCTTTTCGGGGTCGAAACCGATCTCCTCGCCGGCCTCGATGATGTTGTGTCGGTCCACGATCACGCGACGTAGCCGCGCGCCCCGGCAGACGCGTACATAGTCCATGATGATACAGTCCTCGATCACCGCACCCTCTTCCACCACCGCCTCGCGCCGGATGATGGAGTCGATCAAGCGCGCCCCCTCATGGACCATGGTCGCCGCACCGAGCAGGCTGTTGCGGATCTCGCCGCCGAGGACCCGCGCAACCGGTCCCTGATAGCCGCTGGAGAAGACCGGCCACTGGGGGTTGAACATGTCGAAGACCGGCTCTTCGCCCAGGACATCATTGTGGGCGTCGAAATAGGCGTCGATGGTGCCGACGTCGCGCCAATAGACTGGGGTCTCGTAGGGCAGGATGCCAGGGATCTCATTGGTGGAGAAGTCGTAGGCGAACAGCCGATGGGTGCGCAGCAGCCGAGGCAGCACATGCTGTCCGAAGTCGGTCTCCCCGGCCTCCTGGGTCTCCTGGAGCGCCTTGATCAGGACTTCCGTGTCGAAGATGTAGTTGCCCATGGAGGCGAATGCCTGTGTGGGGTCGGACGGCAGGGGGGTCGGGTTGGCGGGCTTCTCCTCGAATGCCTGGATGCGTCCTTCCTCGTCGGCCGCAATCACGCCGAAGCTGGAGGCCTCGGCGAGAGGGACCGGCAATGCGGCGATGGTGACATCGGCTTGGCGCTCCTTGTGGAATTCCACCATCTGGCGGATATCCATCCGATAGATATGGTCGGCCCCGAACACGGCGACCAGATCGGGCCGATGCTCCTCGATCAGGGCGATATTCTGGTGCACCGCGTCCGCCGTGCCCTGGAACCAGTGCTCGCCCGAGATCATCTGGGGCGGAACCACGGTCACGAAGCGGCTCTGGAGCAGCGGCGAGATGGTCCAGGCCTTGCGAACATGCTCGATCAGGGATTGGGACTTGTACTGGACCAATAGATAGATGGTCTGGATCTGGGAGTTGACCAGGTTGCTGAGGACGAAGTCGACGATGCGATAGCGCGAGCCGAAGGGCACCGAGGGTTTGGAGCGGCTCGTCGTCAGGGGTTGAAGTCGTGATCCCTGTCCACCCGCCATGACGAAGGCGATGATTCGTTCGCTATTCATGAGTCCTCCGCGTGCCCGCTTGCGGGCCCTCTGTTGTTGCCAATCTGCTCCGACCTTCCATCACGATCTCGTGACTCGAAGGCTCCGTGGTGAAAGGGAATCGACCGACATGAGGAGCAGGTCTGCGAGCTTGACCTCGTCATGCTCGCCGATGTCCAAGATGAGCTGCCCGAACCCGATCAGTGCAAAGAGCCTTGACCGCCCTTGATCGACCGTTCGTCGCGTCTTCACGGCAGGCTCTTGCGTGCCGTCGCCGGGGAGAGCAGCAGATAGAAGGCCGGCACGATGAAGAGTGTGAAGAGCGTGCCGATGCCGAGCCCGGTCACGATGACCAGACCGATGTCGAAGCGGCTGACCGCGCCCGGGCCGCTGGCGGTGAGGAGCGGGATCATGGCCACCAGCATGGCAACCGTCGTCATGAGGATGGGGCGCAGCCGGATGGCCGACGCCCGTTCGACTGCCTCATGCTTGGACAAGCCTTCGCGCTCGCGCAGCTGATTGGCGAACTCCACGATCAGGATGCCATTCTTTGCGACCAATCCGATCAGTGTGATGAGCCCGACCTGGGTGTAGATGTTGACGCTCGCGAAACCCAGAAAGAGGAATGCCATGGCGCCGGCGATGGACAATGGCACCGACATGAGGATCACGAAGGGGTCACGCCAGCTCTCGAACTGGGCGGCCAGGACCAGATAGATGATGATCAGGGAGAGAAAGAAGGTGACCTCCAGCGCGGTGCCCTCGCTCTTGAACTGGCGCGACTCGCCCATGTAGTCCCAGCGCACGCCCCGCGGGAAGAGGGTGGCGGATTCCTGCTCCAGATAGGTGAGCGCGTCGCCCAGGGTCAGGCCCTGGGCCATGACGCCAGATACCGTCACGGCGTTGAGCTGCTGGAACTGGGTACGCTTGGAGGGCTCCACCTCCTCTCGGAAATTCACCAGCGCGGACAGGGGCACCAGGTCGCCGGCACCGGTGCGGAGATAGAAGTCCGCGATCTCACCCCGGTCGTTGCGGAAGCGGTTCGCGACCTGCGGAATCACCTTGTAGCTGCGTCCCTCCAGGCTGAACCAGTTGACATAGTCCTCGTTCAACATCACCGAGAGGCTTCTGCCCAGCTCCTCCATGCTGATGCCGAGGTCGCCGGCCAGGTCACGGTCGACCTCGAGGATCGTCCGTGGGCGCTCATACTTGACGTCCTTCTGCAGGAACATGAACTTGCCGCTTCCCATCGCCTTGCCGATCAGCCGGTCGGCCAGGTCGTTCAGCTCCTTGTAGTCGCGGTCGGACACAATGACGAATTCGATCGGGATGCCGCGTCCTGGGGTCGGCAGGCTGGGGCGCGGAAAGACCACCGTTTGCAGGCCGGTGACCTGAGAGAGCGCGCCCTGCAGTTGGGGCTGGATCTGCATCTGCGAGCGTTCGCGCTGGGACGGTGGCGGCATCTTGAAACCACCGAAGGTGGTGCTCTGGTCGCCCCCGAAGCCGGCCAGGATGAAGCTCTCGCGGTACTCGGGGAAGGACTCGAAGATCGGCAGGATGTCCTCGACATAGCGCAGATCGTAATCGATGGTCGCGGTCTGGGGTGCGGTGGCCATGAAGAAGAGGATGCTCTGGTCCTCGGTGGGTGCCAGTTCCTTCTTGGTCATGCCGTACATCCCATAGATGGCGCCCAGGATGACGACCGCGACCAGCAGTGTGACGCTGGGATAGCCTAGCCAGCCGTGCAACAGCCGCCGGTAGCCGTTTGCCAGTCCCTCGAAGACCCGCTCCACCCAGTGCTCGAAGCGTCCCTGTTTGGCACCGCTGCTCAGCACCTTGGAGGCGAGCATGGGCGTGAGGGTCAGGGCGACCACGCCCGAGACCAGCACCGCGCCGGCCAGGGTGAAGGCGAACTCGGTGAAGAGCGAGCCCACCAGCCCGCCCATGAAGCCGATCGGCGCATAGACGGCGATCAGTGTGGTGGTCATGGCCAAGATCGGCAGACCCAGCTCGCGGGCCGCATCGATCGCGGCCTGTAGGTTCGGCTTGCCCATCTCCAGATGGCGGTGGACGTTCTCGACTACCACGATGGCGTCGTCGACCACCAGCCCGATCGCGAGCACCATGGCGAGCAGGGTCAGGAGGTTGATCGAGAAGCCCATCAAGAGCATCAGGAAGCCGGCCCCGACGATGGACAAGGGCACGGCGACCGAGGGCACCAGTGCCGCCCGAACCGAGCCGAGCGAGAGGAAGATGACGAACAGGACGATCAGCACCGCCTCGCCCAGGGTGGTGAAGACCTCCTTGATCGAGTCCTGGATGAACTCGCTGGCATCGTAAGGGATGAAGGCGTTCAGACCCTCCGGGAACTGGGCCTTCAGCTCTGGCATCAGGGCGTGGACGCGAGCGGCGACGTCGAGCGGGTTTGCGCCGGGTGTCTGCTCGACGCCGATGAAGATGGCCGGGATACCCTTATAGAGGGTGCTCGAGTCATAGTCGGCCGCGCCCAGCTCGATCTCGGCGATGTCGCCCAGTCGAATCAGGGTACCCGCTTGTTCGCGTACCACGAGTCGGCGGAAGTCCTCGACGCCGCTGACATCCGTGGTCGCCGAGAGGTCCACCTGGACCAGATCACCCTTGATGCGGCCGACGCCGGCCAGATAGTTGTTCGCCTCCAAGACCCGCGAGACATCATCGCCGCCGACCCCCAGCGAGGCCATCCGGGCCGGGTCGAGCCAGATGCGCATCGCATAGGTCTTATTGCCGATCAACTCGGCCTTGGCGACCCCCTCCAGCGCCTGCATCTGAGGTTGGACCACGCGCAGCAGATAATCCGTGATCTGGGGCAGGTCCATCTCCTCGCTGTAGAAGGCGAGATACATGAGCGCCGTGGAGTCGCCGGTCGTGGAGTCGATGACCGGGTTCTGAGCAGCCTCCGGCAATACATTGAGCTGGCTGGCGACCTTGGCCTGGATCTCCGCGACCGCGGCATTGGGGTCATAGTTCAGCCGCATGTGCGCCTCGATCAAGGAGGCGCCGGCGCTGCTGGTCGCCGACAGGTAGTCGATGCCGTTGGCCTCGGCGATGGCCTGCTGCAGCGGGGTCGTGATGAAGCCTTTGACCAGGTCGCTGCTGGCGCCGGGATAGGCCGTGGTGACCGTCACCACCGTGTTCTGGGTCTTGGGGTACTGGCGCACCTCCAGGTCGATGTAGGCACGCAGTCCCAGGATGAAGATCAAGAGGCTGACGACGGTGGCGAGCACCGGGCGATGGACGAAGAGATCGGTGAATTTCATTCCGGCTGCGCCTGCGCCTTCTTCCCTGCGTCCTCATTCTTTCCTTCGGATGGTGTGCTCGCTGGCAGGATGCGGACCGGCTGCCCATTGACGAGCTTCACCTGACCGGCCGACACCACCCGGTCGCCTGCCTTCAGACCCTCGAGCACCACGACCCGATCGCCGCGCACATCACCGGTGCGGATCTGGCGCCGCTGCACGCTGGTCTTGCCGTCCTGCTCATCGATCAAGAAGACCGAGTCGCCATAGGTATTGAAGCTGACGGCCTCGCGCGGGATGGTGAGGATGCGATCCTGGACCGGCAGCAGGGTCGCCACACGGGCGAACATGCCGGGTCGCAGTGCGAGATCCGGGTTGTCGAAACGGGCGCGGATGACCAGGTTGCGGGTACCCCGATCGATGCCGGGGCTGATCGCCTCGATACGTCCCTCGAAGGTCCGGTCGGGATAGGCGGCCACCTGCACGCGCACCGATTGGCCAACGGTCAATTGAGCCAGGTGTCGTTCGGGCAGGGCATAGTCGACATAGACTGGATCGAGTGCCTGCAGCGAGACGATCGCCGAGCCTGCTGGCAGGTACTGGCCTAGATTGACCTGTCGGATGCCCAGCTGACCCGTGAAGGGCGCGCGAATGGCCTTTTTCTGGATGGTCGCCTGCTTGGCCTTGACCTGGGCGCGGGCCTGATCGAGCTGCGCCGTGGTCTCGTCGACGTCGCCTTGCGCAACCGCACGATCCTTGAGGAGTGTACGGTTTCGGTCCAGCTTGATCTTGGCCAGGCGCTCGGCCGCCAGGAGTCCTTCGAGGTCGGCCCGATCGACCTCGTCATCCAGGTGCAACAGACGCTGGCCCTGTTTCACCATGGCGCCGGACTCGAACAGGATCTCTTTGACTTGTCCGGCGACCTCGTTGTTGACGTCCACGCCTTGGACCGCCTGCACGGTTCCGACCGCATTGAGCGTCGGCTCCCAAAGGTTGGTCTCGACGGTCGCCGCCGAGACCGTCGGCGCCGGCATGGGCTGCGAGAAGATCGCCGCTTCCTTCTGGATCTGACCGTACTTGACATAGGCGAGACCGCCGATGAGTGCGGCGAGCACCAACAGCACGAGCAGGATACGGACGAACATGGGCGGTCGGTGCCTCTTGACAGATAGATGGCGTGGATCGAGATCCTCAAGGACAGAGGAGCCGCGATCGCGATCTGGGACCGAGTGCAACACTAACGGTCAGCTCGGCCGCGATTGTACTGTATGGGGCACCGAACTGGATTGCGAAATCCACATTGGATCTTCGATCGTCATCCGGCGGCGGAGTGTGCGCGGTTTCTCGAGCCCCATGGGGTGGATCTGTTGCGCCGGTGGTCTCGATCGAGCGGAGAGGCGCGGCCTCAGCTCGTCAGGACCCGCTTGGCCTCGTTGACCTTCGCGGCCAGATAGTCGGACCCCCCGCGGTCCGGATGCAGCCGCTGAATCAGCCGCCGGTGCGCCGCCTGGATCTCCGCCACTCCGGCCTCGGCCTCGATCCCGAGGATGGCGCGTGCCTCTCGACCGTCCATGGGCGCCGTCTCGCGTCGGGGCGCGGCCTCGGGCCGATGCCGTGGCGGCGGCTCGTCGATCCGATGCCCGCGCTCGCGCGAGAGGTAGACCTCCAGGGCCTCGGCCGACTCGGCGTCCGAGAGATAACAGGTATGGAGCAAGTCCAAGAGGTCCTCGGTCGTCACCGTCTCGAGCGACTGTCCTCGAAAGGCCCCGATGAGGATCTCGCCGGTGATGCGGCCCGAGAGGTGGTCGATCACGAGCAGGATGCTGCGCGTGGCGACCCTGGATTGGTAGGCCCCCTGGTAGCGCTCCGCGCCCCTGAATTCCTTGACCCACATGGCCGTGGCGCCCGCCACCGCACTGGGCATCAGGATGAAGTTGACCAGAGGGACCATCCCGAGACCCGCGGTGGCCGCCCCGAATCCCAGGCTGAGGGTGCGGCGGCTGTGCAGCCGCTCGCGCATCTCGCGGAATCTCAGACCATGGTTGCCCATCGGGTAGTCGCTGTACTCGAAGGCGAGTATCCATGAAGTGTACAAAAACCAGAGAAAGGGACCGATCAGTGGGATGAAGAGGAGGATCAGGAAGGGAAGGGCCCAGAGTAGCGCATAGAGGATCTTACGAAGCTCGTCGACCAGGGTCGGAATCAGCTCCGCGAGCATGCGTGCGTAGTCCTGCTCCTGGTTCATGGGTCGGCCCGTGAGGAGCAGTTCGACCTTCTCGGCGAGCAAGCTGTTGAAGGGCGAGGCGATCAGGTTGGCCACCAACCCAAAGGTGTAGAACACCAAGACGAATAGCACCAGGATGAAGATGGGCCAGAGGATCCAGTCCAGCCAACCCAGCCAGCTCGGCAGGTTCGATTCCATGAGCCGCATGAGGTCCTCGAACTGGGTGATGCCGACATAGATGGCCCCGGAGAACACCAGAACATTGACCAACAAGGGTATGAGCACGAACTGCCTGAGTCCGGGGCGGGCGATGAGCCTCATTCCCTGTAACAGGTATCCGGCACCTGAAATGGGGTTGGTGACCATGAAGGATCTCAGAAAATGGCTCGCGATGGCGCGCAGTATACCGGTCGAATTCGGGTAAAGCAGGACTCTGGAGACGGTGATCGAGGCCGGTCTGGCAGCGCCTTCGGGAGGCGGTCAGCCGGCACTCGTTCTCCGTCGCTGCGCGGGCAAGTCCTTTGCGTTATGCTCGCCTGTCTCTCTGGCGATCGGCGAACGACCTCGCGGTCGGCCCTGGTATACCCTGCGGATAGATGGCATGACCTTGCGCGCGATCCTCCTGCTTCTTGGCGTGGTCCTGGTTCTTGCGGCCTGTCAGGGGAACCGGCGGGCTGGTCTGGCCCCCGGCTATACCTCGATCGCGCCTGTGGCATGCCGGCCCGCACCCCCGTCGCTGGCCGAAGGCTACGGGTCGCGGGGCTTGGCGATCGAGGAGTGCGAGGGGGCAGGCGTGTACCGGGTCTTTCTGGTCTCCTCGCACGCCAACTCCTGGCTCGACCTCGTGTGGAACGGAAGGCTCTTCTCGCTCGAACACGACATCCTTTACCGCCAGCCCTCGGGGCTCTTTCCGCAGGTGGAAGCCAGTGATCCGATCGAATGGCGTCTCGACGCGCTGGGTCGGGCGCGGGCCTTGATCCTCCATGTGAGCGCTCAGGAGCCGATGGACCAGGAGTCGCCGGGTCGCACCCCTCTCTCGCGGCTGTTCGTCGTCCGCTTGTATCCTCGGGCCGCCTGCCTTCTGGATGCCGTCGCGACCATCACCGAGGCACGGGCGTTGGCCGACGGACCAGGTGACTGCCTCCCAGCCGGGGCGAGGTAGAGTCGCGGGATCCCAGCGCCTGACCGAGCCGGACCGTTTGCAGCGGGGCCAAGGTCGGGTCCCAGCGTACTTGACCGGCTGGGAAGAGCAGAATCACGGTCGAGCCCAGGTTGAAGCGGCCGGCCTCGTCGCCGCGCTGGAGCCGGATCGGAGGATCATTCGGGTCGTAATCCCAACGCTGGATGGCCCGGCGGCCGTAGGGCGGCGTGATCTCGCCGGCCCAGGTGGTCTGGATCCCGCCGACGAAGATGGCACCGACGAGAATCAGCGCCATGGGGCCCGCCTCGGTCGCGAAGTGACAGACGAGGCGCTCATTGCGGGCGAAGAGCCGGGGTACCAAGCCGGCGGTGGTGCCATTGACGCTGAACAGGCGACCGGGTACATGGACCATCGCGCTGAGATCACCGGCCAGGGGCATGTGGATCCGGTGGTAATCCCTGGGCGAGAGATAGATGGTGGCGAAGGTACCGGCGTCGAAGGGGTGTTCTGCCCCGTCCTCGAGTCCCAGCAGGTCCTGAACACTGTAGTCATGGTCCTTCGCCTGGACCAGCTTGCCCGCGGTGATCGAGCCGATCTGGCTGATGGTTCCGTCCACGGGACAGAGGACCGTCTCGGGATCCGGGTCCAGGGGGCGGGCGTCGGGCCTCAGGGCGCGGGTGAAGAAGGCGTTGAAGTGGGTGTAAGCAGAGAGATCCGGCTCCAATGCCTGGCTCATGTCGACCCGATAGAGGCGCACGAAGGTCCGGATCAGGAGACTCTTGAATGGGCGCCAGCGGATGCGCGCCAGGCGGTACATCAGCTGCGACAGACGATGCTGGGGCAGCAGAGACTGGAGCCCGACGAAGAGGCGCTCTCGTCCGAGTGGAGGCGTGCGGTCGGTCATTGAGCGGTTCACGGGGTTGCAGGGAGGAGGGCCGGGGCCGCCGCGACGAGCGACTTCAGATCGGTGGCCATGCTGGCGCTGTCCTCGAACTCCGGGAAGAGGGCGACGAGATGAGCGTTGGGGGCGAGAACGAAGAGGGTCAGGGCATCTTCGCCCGTCTGGCCCGTTAGATCGCGCAGCTTGGCGGTCTCGGGCGGAGCGGCTCGAACCAGATGCAGCGCAGGAGAAAGCCGGGCGAAGTCGCGTGCCAAGTGGGGCCTGTCGGGCGTCATGATGAGCAGGAGACGCAGCCCCTTCCTCAGTTCGCCCTGATCGGCGACCCGGTTGTAGACGTCGATCAGACGCTGGACGGCGCGCTGGCCCTCGGCCTGCGCCAAGTCGCCAAAGGCGAGCAGTGCCCAGTCTTCCGTGAGGTCCTCCCACTCGATCACCTGGTCGAAGGGATCCATGAGTCGCAGATCCATCAGTTTGACGGGCGGTCGAACCAGTACGCCGCTGATCCGCGGCGGCTCGGATCCGCGCCGCTGATACTGGTTGCCCCACTGATAACCCAGCACGAAGAGCGACATGGCGGCCAGAACGATGAAGAGCCGAAACCACAAGTTGTGTCGATTGCGAAGGAACATCGAAGGTCGCCTCGAGCTGAACCTCGTTCGCCGCCGAGACCGAACCCGGCGGCAAGCAGCGGTGATTGGACAACGGCCGGTTCGGCCCCATTAGGGGTCGATAAGCCAGTCATGACAAGGTCTTCCGGATAGGCCTCAATCACCGGTTCGCCCGATCCCTTGAGTCGGCATCGCGCATCATGCGGCAGCATCACGTGGGAGCGGCGCCCGCCGCGATCGCGCGCTCTTCGCGGCGGGGCGCCGCTCCCACCAACTAGGTGCTTGGACCAACCGATGATCGAGGCCT
>JANQGF010000307.1 GCA_028277465.1 Chromatiaceae bacterium | reverse complement strand
ATGTTGTGCCTTCGCTGCATCATGCCCTGCCGTGGCGGATGCCGCGAACCCGCTCACCGGCTTCTATTACGGGACCGCCACCATTGAGCAGCCGGCCAGCATCGGCAGCATCGACCTCGCCTTCTTCTTGGACGTGAAGGGCACCAGCATCCGAAAGGCGGGGAGCTATGTGGACCTGGAACAGACGCTGCTCTTCCCTGCTGTCGCGCCCAAGATCGGCGGCAAGGACGTCGGCCCACGTGTCTCGGGCACCCTGGGCCCAACCGCCTTCAAGCTGACCACCAGCCCCTTTGAGGTCAAGGTCGGGGACAAGAGGGTGACCCGCCGGGTCGCCTTGCGCAAGGCGACCGTGACAGAGGGTGGCGCCTCACTGGCCGGCACCTATACCGAGACGGTCACCGGTCTGACCAAGGATCCATTGACTATCCAAGGTTCTTTCCGGTTGGCCAAGCCACTGCCGGTGACTGCTGACAGCGGCGTCGATCTCAATGCCGACGGCTGTCTGGACCTCTCCGAGATCCGAGCCGGTGGCATCCATCCTTCGCGGATCGAGTTCAGCGATCTCAGTGCTGCGCTCAATCTCTACCACGACCCTCAGCCTAACCTGCGCGTCGGTGATCCCCCCGGTCCGAACTGCTCCGGGTCTCGCCGGATCCTTCGGTCGGCGCTTGGTGCCTATTACGGAGATCGGCCATGAAAGGCAACCGGACTCGAGATTTCTTGCTTGGCTGCCTGGCCTTGTGGGGCATCAGTGACAGCGCCGTCAGTTGGGCCACGGCCGAGTCTCTGTCCCTGACGGTCAGCCGGGCGCCAGCCAATGGCAAGACGACCGCCGTGGTGAAGATCCTGAATGCGGTGGACGTAGAGGCATTCTCTCTCGAGTTGAGCTTCGCCAGCGGTGAAACATTGTCACTTCCCACGAAGGGTTGTCTTACACGGGGCGGCGCCTTCCCGAGCACGCCGTTCGGACCGGACCCGGCCGCCGAACTTAATCACTATCAGGACAGCAGCGGCCGAACTCGCGTCTATTTGGATGGTTTCAGTCCCAGTGGACATTCGGGGGCGGTCGCCGGCATTTCTTTTCGGGTCGCAGCCAGTGCCAGGCCCAAGGACGCGCAGGTGATCACTCTCTCCGGCAGCTACTGGTCCCGCGTCGAGCAGCGCGAGATCCTGTTGCCCCCAGTGACTGCCGAGTTCAGGGTTGGGTCGCCTAAAGACAGCGACGGTGACGGGGTCGCCGACCGCCAGGACAATTGCCCGGATGCACCAAATCCTGATCAAACCGACTCGGATGGCAACGGCGTTGGCGACGCCTGTGACGATGCACAGCCCCTCGACACCGATGGCGACGGCATGCCCGACGAGTGGGAGATCGCACACGGTTTTGACCACAAGGTCAAGGATGGTCACAAGGATGCCGACAATGACGGAGCGAGCAACCTCATGGAGTACCAGTTCGACACGGATCCCCGTGATCCGGGCGACATCCCGGTGGTACTGCTCCCGAACCGTGCCGGTTGGCGGAGCCTGCTGTGAAAAGCCTCGACTCTTCAGGGGCGGGCCCCTCTCACCATTTCATGTTACGCAGGAGAGAACCGATGAAAGCGCGATTGAGCGGATTGGTCACTTGTAGTCTGGCGGCTGTCAACTTGTTGCAGATCGCCCCGGTAGCAGAAGCGGAGACGACGACGATGACGACGAAAGTGAAACAGGTCATGGTCACTGCCGGTCGGACTTTCGGTGGTTGCATGGCTCGGCTCGCCAATAGCCCGAGCGATGCCTTGGCAGATTGCGGAGCGCACTGGGTCACATTCAGTTGTTCTGGCGATTTCACCGACGTGGCGAGGGCCTATCGTTTGCTCGATCAGGCTCAGCTCGCTTATGCGATGGGCAAGAATGTGATCGTCAAGATCAATGATGCTAGGAAGCATAATGGCTACTGTTTTGCTAGCCATATCTACCTCAAGTGATGAATCCAACCATCTCGACTCGACCAAATGCCATGTTGAGGGCCATGGATATGAGCTTGACGAAGCTTTCTATGGCGTTGGCCGCGGCGCCTCTGTTATTGAGCGGCGAAATCGCCTGGGGTCAGGATCGGGTGATTGCGTCGACCGTCACCATGGGCCCACCCGATATCAGTGACATCGGGTTTCCGCTGGACGCCGATACGCCCGACGGATGGCTCGACGAGGATTTCAGCGGTCCTCCGATCGAGATCGGCGTCTTGCTGGATGCCGATGCCTATGACGAGGCATCGGTGCTAGAGGATCGGACCGAGATCGAGATTGGACTGGATCTGGACGCTGATCATCCCGAGGATCTATTGGTCGAAGACATGGGTGATGCCGAGGGGGACATCGGCCTTCCGCTCGACGCCGATGATCAGGGTCCGACTTTCGAGGACGACGACTCATACGCCGAGCGGGTCGAGATTGGCTCTCCGGTGGAGACGGGTGCTCACATGACAAGCGAGTTTCTCGATATCCGCTAGCCTTGCGCGTGGTAAGGATCGAATCCTCGTTCGTGCCTCGCCGTCTCCGACCGCGAAGGGGCCGCGGCGAGGTCCTTGAGCGTCATGCCTTCCAGGGCCTGGGCCAGGGCGGTCTCCATGGTCTTCTCGATCCCTTGGATCCTGCTGTCCGGGGCCTCTCGGTAGCCGCCCAGCCCTTCTTCGAAACTTCGTGCCGCCGCCAGCAGTTCGATGACCGGAATCGCCTCGAGGGTGCGGGCCGGCACGTAAGCGGGTTCCTCATCGGCGGTTCGTAGCAGCAGGCCCGATCGCTCCAGCAGGGTCAGGATGTCTTGCGTGTTGGTGTCGGGT
>JANQGF010000214.1 GCA_028277465.1 Chromatiaceae bacterium | reverse complement strand
TAGGGTGATCTCCGGAACGGATCCTACCCGTCGATTGGGGTGAGGAACGAACCCCAACGCGGCGCCTGTTGGGCTTCGCTCTCGCTCAGCCCAACCTACAATCGGACGGGGTAGTAGGATCGCTCGCGTCGGGTTCGAAAGCTGGTTTTCGTTGCATCAAGCCCATGAGCGCGGCGAGCCAGCAGCCGAGAGACAAGCCCTCAGCCGGTCACGATGTTCCTCGCTCTGGGCGCGCTTCAGTCGACCTGCACCAGGATGCGTCCGTGGGTCTCGCCGGCGAGCATGTGCTCGAACACCTTGGGTAGCTCGCCGAGACCGACGGTCGCGGTCAACATGGCCTCCAATCTGGGTGGCCGCCAATCGTCCGCGAGGTGTCCCCACAGCTGGGTGCGGAGCGGCAGCGGGATGTCCACCGAGTTGCAGCCGAGCAGGCTCACCCCGCGGAGGATGAAGGGCATGACGGTGGTGTTGAGTTCGTGGCCGCCGGCGAGGCCCACGGCGGCGATATTGCCGCCGGGCGCCAGGGTGCGGGTGATCTGAGCCAGCATCTCGCCGCCGACATTGTCGACTGCCCCGCCCCATTGTGCCTTCTCCAGTGGGCGTCTCGCTCCGGCCAGTGCCTCGCGGCCGAGCACCCGCGCGGCACCCAGGGTCCGCAGCCAGTCGTGAAGTCGCGGCTTGCCCGAGATGGCCACGACCTCATAACCGAGCTTGGCGAAGATGGCGATCGCCATGGAACCGACCCCGCCGCTGGCGCCGTTGACCAGGATGGGGCCCAGCTCGGGGCGTTGGCCATTGACCAGCATGCGATGAACCGCCAGCGCTGCGGTCAGACCGGCGGTTCCAAGCGTCATGGCCGTGGCGCTGTCGAGCCCCTCCGGCATGGGGACGAGCCAGTCGCCCGGGACGCGGAGGATCTGGGCATAGCCGCCGTCATGGTCGAAGCTCATGCCCCAACCAGTGGCGATCACCTGGTCACCCGGACGGTAGCCAGGATGTCTGGAGTCCTCGACCTGGCCGGCCGCGTCGACGCCACCGACCAAGGGGAAGGTGCGCAGGATCTTGCCTCTGCCGGTCCCCGCCAGCGCGTCCTTGTAATTCACGCTTGAATGGGTGACCCGAACCAGCACCTCACCCTCGGTCGGCTCGGACCGGGTGAGGGGCTCGATCCCGGCGCGATGACCCTCTTCGTCCTGATGAATACGGAAGGCGGTGTAAGAGCTCATTGTCAGATCACCTCGACCGGGATCGTCCCGATCCTGTTGCGCCATTGGGCCGGTCCCGTGTCATGGATCGATTCGCCGCGGCTGTCGACGGCAACCGTCACCGGCATCTCGACGACCTCGAGCTCGCGGATGGCCTCCATCCCGAGGTCTCCGAAGGCGACCAATCTGGACGCCTTGATCGCCTTGGCGACCAAATAGGCCGCGCCGCCGACCGCGATCAGATAGACGGCACCCTGGCGGGCGATCGCCTCGATGGCCGCTGGGCCACGCTCGGCCTTGCCGATCATGCCGATCAGACCCGTCTCGGCGAGCATCCGGTCGGTGAACTTGTCCATCCGCGTCGCCGTGGTGGGGCCGGCCGGGCCCACGACCTCGTCGCGCACGGGGTCGACCGGCCCGACGTAATAGATGAAGCGATTCGTGAAGTCAACGCCATCGGGCAGCGGCTCGCCCCGATCGAGTCGCTCGAGGATCCGTTGGTGTGCGGCATCGCGACCGGTCAGCAGCCGTCCTGAGAGCAGCAGCCGGTCACCTGGCCGCCAGCCGGCGATCTCCTCGCGGGTGAGGGTATCCAGATTCACTCGATGCGCCCCGGCGGCGGGTTCCCAGTCGATATCCGGCCAATCGTCCAGACTCGGCGGGTCCAGTGCGACTGGGCCCGAGCCGTCCAGGGTGAGCTCCAGGTGGCGGGTCGCCGCACAATTGGGGATGATGGCCACGGGCAGTGAGGCGGCGTGGGTCGGATAGGTCAGGATCTTGACGTCCAGCACCGTGGTCAGTCCGCCCAGCCCCTGGGCACCGATTCCGAGTGCATTGACCTTCTCGAAGAGCTCCAGGCGCAGCGCCTCGATCGGGTTGGACGGGCCGCGAGCCTTGAGCGCATGCATGTCGATGGGCTCCAGCAAGGCCTCCTTGGCGAGTAGCATCGCCTTCTCGGAGGAGCCGCCGATTCCGATGCCGAGCATGCCGGGTGGACACCAGCCCGCCCCCATGGTCGGGACCGTCGCCAAGACCCAGTCCACCAAGTCGTCGCTCGGGTTGAGGATGGCAAATCTCGACTTGTTCTCGGAACCGCCGCCCTTGGCAGCGAGTCGAACCTCGACCTTGTCTCCCGGCACCAGCTCCGTGTGGACCACTGCCGGTGTGTTGTCGCCCGTATTCCGGCGCACCCCGAGGGGCGGTGAGACCATGGATGCGCGCAGCCGATTGTCCGGGTGGCAATAGGCGCGGCGCACCCCCTCGTCCACCATCGCCTGCAGGCCCATGGTCGCCTCCCAGCGCACATCCATGCCGATCTTCAGGAAGACCACGACCAGTCCGGTGTCCTGACAGATGGGGCGATGGCCCTCGGCGCACATCCGCGAGTTGATCAGGATCTGGGCCATGGCGTCTCGCGCCGGCTGGGACTCTTCGGCCGCATGAGCCGCGGCCAGCGATCGAATATAGTCGCGCGGATGGTAGTAGGAGATGAACTGGAGTGCGTCGGCAATGCTCTGGATGAAATCTGTCTCGCGGATGACGGTCATGGGGTCTGCCGAGTTTGGTGGGTCTGGCATCGAGTATACCCACCGACGATGGGTTGCGAGCGTCAGCGAGGCCGAGTGACCAGATGGACGTACCGTACGAAACGGTTCAGAAACGACTAAAACACCCGTAGGTTGGGCAAAGCGAAGCGTGCCCAACATCGGCGGTTCAAGATGCACCACTTGTTTCTGAATCGTCCCTACGGCACAGCAGAACCCTGCCCGACCCCTCTTGCATCCGCCGGCCGTGCGGAAAGCGCTTGCCTTTCAATTGGGGCATTCTGTATCATTCCCTGCTCTTGACGACAGGCGCGTAGCTCAGCTGGTTAGAGCACCACCTTGACATGGTGGGGGTCGTTGGTTCGAGTCCAATCGCGCCTACCAACCGCTGGCTGTCGGCCTTCAGCGATTCGCGCCCAGCTCAAATCGAGGGTTGAGTGTCGGCTGCTGACGGCAGGCGGCTTTTTTGTTGTCCACGTCTGTGAGGGCGCCAAATCACTGGCCAGGTGTGCGGCGCGCGACCCCCTGCGTCCGATCCCTCGGATGCGGTGGCGGTTCGTCGAAACATCGATCATGTGATCCCTCGTATCGATCACCACTGAACCAGGATCCGACATGCCGCTCCTTACCCTTCCCGACGGCTCTCAGCGCCACTTCGATCAACCCCTGTCCGTGCAGGATGTCGCGTCTGCCATCGGCCCCGGCCTGGCCAAGGCGGCGCTCGCCGGGCGTGTCGACGGGGTGCTGGTAGACACCTCTTTCATTCTGGATCGCGACGCCGAGTTGGCGATCGTGACGCGTAAAGACGAGGATCCGGCCCTCGAGCTGTTGCGCCATGATGCTGCACATGTGATGGCGCAGGCGGTCCAGGAGCTCTATCCCGGGACCCAGGTCACCATCGGGCCCGCGATCGAGAATGGCTTTTATTATGACTTTGCGCGCGACGAACCCTTCACGCCGGCCGATTTGGAGCGGATCGAGGCGCGCATGCACGAGATCGTGAAGCGTGACCTGCCCATCGTCCGCGAGGTCTGGGAGCGGGAGGAGGCCAAGCGGATCTTCGGCGAGCTCGGCGAGTGGTACAAGGTCGAGATCATCGACGATATCATCCCCGAGGGTGAAGAGGTCTCGGTTTACCGTCAGGGCGACTGGTTCGATGTCTGCCGTGGCCCCCATCTGCCGAGTACCGGGAAGCTGGGCAACGGCTTCAAGCTCACCAAGGTCGCGGGTGCCTATTGGCGGGGCGATTCGAGCAATGCCATGCTCCAGCGGATCTATGGGACGGCCTGGCGCGACAAGAAGGAGTTGAAGGCCTATCTCCACCGGCTCGAGGAGGCCGAGCGGCGCGATCATCGCAAGCTGGGCAAACAGCTCGATCTCTTCCACTTCCAGGACGAGGCCCCCGGGATGGCCTTCTGGCATGCCAAGGGGCGCGTCATCTACCGCCTCGCCGAGGGCTACATGCGCGAGAAGCTGGAGCACTATGGTTACGAGGAGGTCGAGACGCCTCAGTTGCTCGACCGCTCGCTTTGGGAGCGCTCCGGCCACTGGGAGAAGTTCGCGGACGATATGTTCACGACCCATCTGGATGATCGGGACTACGCCATCAAGCCGATGAACTGTCCGGGGCATATTCAGCTCTTCAACCAGGGGCTCAAGAGTCACCGGGATCTGCCCTTGCGGATCGCGGAGTTCGGTGTGGTGCACCGCAACGAGCCGTCTGGCACCCTGCATGGTTTGATGCGCGCACGGCGCTTCACGCAAGATGACGCGCACGTCTTCTGCACCGAGGCCCAGCTTCAGGGCGAGGTCGCGACCCTCATCGACATGGTCTTCGAGACCTATCGGGACTTCGGTTTCACCGACATCGCCCTCGCGCTCTCGCTGCGTCCGGAGAAGCGGGTCGGCTCCGACGCGCTCTGGGACAAGGGGGAGGCGGCACTCGCGCAGTCTTTGAAGGGGAAGGGATTGGACTTCTCGATCAAGCCGGGGGAGGGTGCCTTCTATGGCCCCAAGATCGAGTTCACCCTGCACGACAGCATCGGGCGCGCCTGGCAGTGCGGGACCATCCAGGTCGACTTCTCCATGCCCGGGCGTCTCGGTGCTCACTATATCGCCGAGGACAACAGCAAGCAGACCCCGGTGATGATCCATCGTGCCATCCTGGGGTCGGTGGAGCGCTTCATCGGGATCCTGATCGAGCACTATGCGGGACTGCTCCCCCTCTGGTTGTCGCCGCTTCAGGTCGTGGTGCTCAATATCACCGATCGTCAGGGCGAGTACGCCGAGGACGTTGCTAAGACCTTGCGCGAGAAGGGCTTCCGCGCCCAAGCGGACTTGAGAAACGAGAAGATCGGCTTTAAAATCCGCGGGCATACACTGCAGCGGGTGCCCTATTTGCTTGTCGTCGGCGACCGGGAGGTCGAGTCTCGGTCCATCGCCGTCCGCGACCGTCGGGGCCAGGACCTCGGCTCATGCGAGCTCGGTGGCTTCATCGAGCGTTTGACCGAGGAGGTCGCCAACCGAATCCACTGACGCTCGGCTTGGCGGGTGACCCGTGCTTGGGGTGACCCGGCTGTATTCATTTGTGTTTTTGGAGGAACCTGCTATCGCTGCACCAAAGAGAAACCGCGTCAACAGGGAGATCAACGTGCTGCAAGTCCGTCTGATCGGCGCCGACGGAAATCAGATCGGGATCATCAAGACGCGCGAGGCGCTGGAGATGGCCGAAGAGGCGGGTTTGGACCTTGTCGAGATCGTACCCACGACGGATCCGCCAGTCTGTCGCCTGATGGACTTCGGACGGTTTCTCTTCGACCAGAAGAAAAAGAAGAGCGAGGCGAAGAAAAAGCAGAAACAGATTCAGATCAAGGAGGTGAAGTTCCGGCCAGGGACGGATGAAGGAGACTATCAGGTCAAACTGCGCAACCTGACCCGTTTCCTCAACGATGGGGACAAGGCCAAGGTCACCATGCGTTTTCGTGGACGCGAGCATGCTCACCGCGAGCTGGGTCTCGACCTGCTCAGGCGCATCGAGGGTGACCTGGCCCCGATCAGCATCGTGGAGCAACAGCCGCTCATGGAAGGGCGTCAGATGGTGATGGTGCTGGGTCCCAAGAAGAAACAGTGACAATCAGATGCCGTGCGCGGCGTTCTGGTTCCCGAGGTGGCCTGGGGAGGGAATCCTGGGTCGTTGCCTCGAGCGGACTGGAAGTGTCGCATCCAGATGGCGGCTAATCGCGGAGTAACAGAATCGATGCCCAAGCTGAAAACCAATCGCGGAGCCGCGAAACGCTTCAAGCGAAGCGCCTCGGGCTCCTTCAAGTGCAACGCCTCCCACCGGCGCCACATCCTGACCAAGAAGACCACCAAGCGGAAGCGTCACTTGCGGGCGCCGAAGCGGCTTCACAAGGCGGATGTGCGGGCGGCGCTCCGGATGATTCCCTACTGTTAGCCGCCGTGAAACCTAAGAACATCACCGGAGATCTAAGATGCCAAGAGTCAAACGCGGTGTGACCGCGCATGCCCGCCACAAGAAGGTGTTGGCGGAGGCGAAAGGTTATTATGGCGCCCGCAGCAAGGTCTTTCGGGTCGCCAAGCAGGCGGTCATCAAAGCGGGCCAGTATGCCTATCGTGACCGCCGCCAGAAGAAGCGCCAATTCCGCGCGCTCTGGATCGCGCGGATCAACGCGGCGGCACGCGAGAACGGCCTCTCCTACAGTCGTCTGATCGATGGTCTGAAGAAGGCCGGGGTCGAGGTCGATCGCAAGGTGTTGGCGGACATCGCCTACCATGACAGCCTTGCCTTCGCCGCGCTGGCACAGCAGGCGAAGACCGCCCTGGCCTGAGCGGCCGTCGCCCCCGTCCGCGTGTGGCGCCGACAATGAGGGAAAGGCCCTGGTCTTTCCCTCTTTTTGTTTCGAACAGGCGGACGGCACGCAGATCCATCGAGAAGGTTCAACCTATGGTCGAACAAACTGGGCTCGACATCGCCGCGCTCCGCGAGGCGGCCATTCGGGCGATCGCGGATTCCGCCGATCTGAGCGCTCTCGATCAGGTGCGGGTGCGTTATCTGGGAAAGAACGGGGACTTGACCGCACTGCTCAAGCAGTTGGGCACCCTGCCGGCCGTGGAGCGTCCGGCGGCGGGTCAGTCGATCAATCGAGCCAAGATCGAGGTCCAGGCGGCGGTCGATGAACGCAGGGCCTTTCTGGAGCAGCAGGTGCTGGCGCAGCGGCTCGCGGCTGAGCGGATCGATATCACCCTCCCGGGGAGAGGGCAGACACCGGGGGGGCTGCATCCCGTGACCCGCGCCCTGAGGCGAATCGAAGGACTGCTCGCCGGTGCCGGCTTCATCGTGGTCGAAGGCCCAGAGGTCGAGGACGTCTACCACAACTTCGAGGCGCTCAATATCCCGGAGCATCATCCGGCGCGGGCGATGCACGACACCTTCTACTTCGATGCCGATCGCCTCTTGCGGACCCATACGTCACCGGTTCAGATCCGGGTCATGGAACAACAGGCGCCGCCCCTCAAGGTGATTGCGCCGGGGCGGGTCTATCGCTGTGACTCGGATCTCACTCATACCCCCATGTTTCATCAGGTCGAAGGCTTACTGGTCGACGAGGCGGTCAGCTTCGCTGATCTCAAGGGCGTGCTCTACGATTTGTTGACCAGCTTCTTCGAGCGCGACCTCGAGCTGCGCTTTCGCCCTTCCTATTTCCCCTTCACCGAGCCCTCGGCGGAGGTCGATATCCAGTGTGTGATGTGTGGCGGCAGTGGCTGTCGGGTGTGCAAACAGACCGGTTGGCTGGAGGTGCTCGGCTGCGGCATGGTCTATCCGGAGGTATTTCGACATGTCGGCATCGATCCAGAGCGGTATCTCGGTTACGCCTTCGGTATGGGGGTGGAGCGATTGGCCATGCTGCGTTACGGCATCGACGATATTCGTCTCAACTTCGACAATGATTTGAGGTTCTTGCGGCAGTTCGCCTGATGATGGCCGTGTCCCTCGTGGTGCGCGGATGAGTCATCTCTTGCCAATCGGGTTTCGACGCGAAGGTACGTCGAGTCAGGAAGAGAGGAAAGCGGGACATGCGATTCAGTGAGGCTTGGCTGCGGGAATGGGTAAACCCCCCGGTCGACACCCGGCAGTTGGCCGATCAACTCAGTATGGCGGGTCTGGAGGTGGATGCCGTCGAGCCGGCCGCAGCTGTCTTCAGCGGGGTTTCGATCGGATTGGTCCGAGCCATCGCCGCTCATCCGGACGCGGCCAAGTTGCGGGTCTGCGAGGTCGAACTGGGCCGTGACGAGCCGCTCCAGATCGTTTGTGGTGCTGCGAACGTTGCCGAGGGCATGAAGGTCCCGGTGGCCGAGGTCGGCGCCTGTCTTCCCGGCGACCTCGAGATCAAGCAGGCGAGGCTGCGTGGGGTCGATTCTTTCGGCATGATCTGCTCCGCCGCCGAGCTCGGGCTTGCGGAGTCGTCGGACGGTATCCTGTCGCTGCCGGCGGATGCCCCTCTGGGTGAGGACTTGCGGGTCTGGATGGACTTGGACGACGCCTGCATCGAGGTCGATCTCACGCCTGACCGTGGAGACTGTCTCGGCATCGCCGGGCTCGCCCGGGAGGTCGCGGTGATCAACCAGGCGCCACTCGAGACACCGGCGATCGAGGCGGTCCCGCCAGGTTGCGATGAGCGCGTCCCGGTTCAGCTCGTGGCGCACGCTGCCTGCCCCCGCTATGTCTGCCGGGTGATTCGGGGTATCGACGCCACCGCCACCACGCCCATCTGGATGCAAGAACGGCTGCGGCGCAGCGGTGTCCGCAGCATCGGCCCGGTCGTGGACGTGACCAACTATGTGATGCTGGAGCTGGGCCAGCCCATGCACGGCTTCGATCTGGCCCAGGTCGACAGCGAGATCAGGGTCCGCATGGCTGCTGCCGGCGAGTCGCTCGCGCTCCTCAATGGCGAGGAGGTGACACTCCTGGAGGATACGCTGGTGATCGCCGATGCAGGCCGGGCGATCGCCATGGCCGGCATCATGGGCGGCGCGGACACGGGAGTTGGTGCGGAGACCCGGGACATCCTGCTCGAGAGCGCCTACTTCGCGCCGCGCGCCATCAGCGGCAAGGCTCGTCTCTACGGGCTTCATACCGACTCATCACATCGCTTCGAGCGCGGCGTCGATCCGCAGCTCCAGGTTCGTGCGATCGAACGCGCGACGCGCCTGCTGCTCGACCTGGTCGGCGGCGAGGCCGGGCCGCTGGTCGAAGCGGTGTCCGAGCCCGATCTGCCGAGGTGCGAGCCTCTTCGTCTGCGCGAGGCGCGCGTGGCCCAGATTCTCGGGATCGAGCTGTCCTCAGAGGCGATCACAGATATCCTGGAACGTTTGGGGATGGCGATTGAGCGGCTCGACGATGGCTGGCGGGTGACGCCGCCCAGCGCGCGTCATGATCTCGTCCAGGAGGTCGATCTCATCGCCGATGTCGGCCGGATTCACGGCTACGATCGGATTCCGATCAGCCATGCAAGCTCGACAGCGGTCGCTCGTGCGACTCCCGAGGCGGGTTTCGATCTGGATCGGGCCCGGTTGACGCTGGTGGACCGCGGCTTCCATGAGGTCATCACCTACAGCTTCGTGAGCCCGGAGATGCAGTCTCTGGTGGAGCCCGATGCGCCGACCCTGTCCTTGTCGAACCCCTTGAGTAGCGAGCTCTCCATCATGCGCACCAGCTTATGGCCGGGTTTGCTTCAGGCCGCCCGTTACAATCAGGCGCGCCAGCAACCAAGGGTGCGGATCTTCGAGTCCGGTCTGAGGTTCCGGCCCAGCGTGGAAGGGCTGCTGCAGGAAACCGGTATTGCTGGGTTGGTGATGGGTGGTGCGCACCCGGAGCAATGGGGGCAGACCACACGGGAGGTCGATTTCTACGATCTCAAGGCCGATGTCGAGGCCCTGCTGGCGCCGAGCGGCTCACCCTCGCCCTCGCGATTCGACTTCGTTCCGGCCTCGCACCCTGCCTTGCACCCGGGACAGACCGCTCGGATCGAGGTTGGCGGCACACCGGTCGGTCTGATGGGGATGCTGCATCCCTCGCTCGCAACCGAGCTCGATCTCGATGGCAACGCCTTGCTGTTCGAGCTGGACATCGCAGCGCTGACGACTGCAGCCCTGCCCAAATACGAGCCAATTTCGCGTTTTCCCGGCATTCGCCGTGACATCGCAATCCTTGTCGAGGAGACGATCGCCTTCGATCGCGTGGCCGACTGCATTCGCGCGGAGGCCTCGGACCTGCTGCGCGAGCTGGTGCTGTTCGATGTCTACACCGGAGAAAACATCGATTCTGGACGAAAAAGTCTTGCTTTAGGATTGATTTTACAGTCTTCTTCCAAGACACTTACGGATGAACTTGTGGAAGATGTGATGGGACGGATCCTGGCACGTCTCGCCTCTGAACTTGGTGCACGATTGAGAGATTGAAGGTATGGCATTGACCAAGGCCGAAATGGCTGAGCATCTGTTCGATGAGCTTGGTCTCAACAAGCGCGAGGCCAAGGACATCGTCGAGATGTTTTTCGAAGAGATCCGGACCGCGTTGGAGCGGGGCGAGCAAGTCAAGCTGTCGGGATTCGGCAACTTCGATCTGCGCGAGAAGAAGGAGCGCCCCGGTCGCAACCCGAAGACTGGCGAAGAAATTCCGATCACTGCGCGTCGCGTTGTCACCTTCCGTCCAGGCCAAAAGCTCAAGTCACGGGTGGAAGCCTATGCTGGAACCGATCGATAGCGGTGAGCCACAGGGCGACGGCGATCTCCCACCGATTCCTGGCAAACGCTATTTCACCATTGGCGAGGTGAGCGAGCTTTGTGGTGTCAAGCCGCACGTCCTGCGGTACTGGGAGCAGGAATTCCCGCAACTCAAGCCGGTCAAGCGCCGCGGCAATCGGCGTTATTATCAGCGCCATGATGTCCTCATGGTCCGACAGATCCGCAACCTCCTCTACGACCAGGGATTCACCATCGGTGGTGCCCGCCAGCAATTGAGCGGCGAGGGTGCCAAGCACGACTTGAACCAAACCCATCAGATCCTGCGTCAGATGCGACTCGAGCTCGAAGAGATCCTGCAGGTCCTTCGCCGTTGACAGTCGTCCCCTCAAGTCGTAGCCTAACCCGTCTTAACGGGGCGTAGCGCAGCCTGGTAGCGCACCTGAATGGGGTTCAGGTGGTCGGAGGTTCAAATCCTCTCGCCCCGACCAATAAAAACAACGGCTTGGGTTTAGAAAGACCTAGGCCGTTTTTGTTTGGGTCACCACGCGGTTGCAGGTCGGTTCTGCACCCATCACGGCCACTCGTCAGCGCGGCGACCGAAGCCTGCCCGCTGAGGCATCGCGCGCGGTCAGGGTTTGGAGCTTCCGTTCCCTCCGAGACGATTCCTCGTACGTTGCATTGCTTCACAACGGTCGAGACGCCAAACCGCAAGGCTACTCCGCACTGTTGCTCGAAACGCTGCAGGCGCATCCAGGTCGTTCTGTCGCAGGCCCTGATCCTGGCCCGACTTCGACTATTCAACCTCGCGTAGGCCGTATTTTCGGTGTATTTTGCCGCCCGGCGACGCGCAAGCCTCTGATTCATCTGAGCTGCAATCCCGAAATCCCGCTGTAGTGCCGCCCTATCCGGGTGTCACCGGCAACGAGCCCTGGGAGCAGTTCTCCGGCATCGGCGCCGCCTGCATGCAGGTCAGCGTCGCCCTCGACTGCACCAGCTTCAACGAGGGCCAAATGGATTGCTGGACCGATCCCGATGGTGTTATGCACTGCCCCGAGAATCCCGGCGATCTGGACAGCTGCGCGGCCCTCGCGGCCAATCCCCAGTGCGGCCGGGTGAGCCGCCGCTGTGCCGAGGAGGCCATCGGTCGCTTCGGAGTCTGCTACGTCGATCAGGTCGTCTACGACTGTGGCTCCGATCAGGAGATCGCCGGCATCGAGCGCACCTCTGAGCTCGACTGCGGCGGAGAGATCCGCTGTCTGGGCGATGACTGTGTGGCGATCGCGCCCCAGGCCTCAGACGACTTCGATGAAGCGGTGGCGGCGCTCCATGCCGCGGAGATGGTCTCGCTCGATGCCGACTGCATCACGGGAAGCTGCCAGGTCTTCAAGGGCGAGGCCTTGGAGTGCAAGCGTGCCGTGGGCGGGATCGTCAACTGTTGCGAGCGCCCGAGCGGGATTTCGCTCGGGCTCTATCTGCAGCTGATTTTCTCCGTGGCCAAGCTCGACAGCGTCACCATGTCTCTGGTCAAGGCCGGCGTCTCCAATCCCGCCTTTGACGTCTGGGAGACCCTGCGCTCGCCGCTGGTCGACAACTGGTCGGCGGTCAAGGACGCCTTCACCTCGGCCGTGAACAACATCACCGGAAACACCACCACCGTGACCACGGAGGCGGCCAAGCAGGGCTTGATCGTCACCTTCAAGCAGGAGCTCTTGCAGCAGACGGTGCAGTGGACCGCCGAGGTCTTGGGTGCGCAGGCGGCCAATGCGCTCTTCGTCGATGCCGCGACCGGCGGTGCTGCGGTGGCGGCCGACGGTTCGGTGGCCTCGACCCTGGCGCTCAATCCCGCGATCACGGTGGTCATCCAATGGGTCATGTGGGCCTATCTGGTCTACACCATCGTCATGATCCTGATCCGGCTCATCTGGGGGTGCACCGAGGATGAGTTCACGCTGGGCGTGCAGCGCGAGCTCAAGGCCTGTCACCGGGTCGGGTCCTACTGCAGGAAGAGCTTCTTCGGGGCCTGCATCGAATCCCGAGACAGCTTCTGCTGCTTCAACTCCCCCCTCTCGCGGATCCTGAACGAGCAGATCCGGGGCCAGGTTGGGATCGGCGGCTACGGGAGCGCCAAGCACCCCAGCCGCGGGCGGCCGAGCCGAGCGCACCTTGAGGCACGGATGAGCCTGATTGACGCCACCCCTCAAGCGGAACGCCCCAGCGGAGTGCCGAACGTCAACTGCGGGTCTTCGGCGGTGGACATGACCTCCGGGGTCGGCACCCCATCCTCACTCGGACATCGCTCATGCCGCGTCTGCTTCTGACCCTGGCCGCCGTTCTGCTGTCGTTCTCCGCCTTCGCCGAGGACGCGGACATCGCGTCGCGCTTTGCGCACGCCGACCGCGACGGCACGCTGGTGCTCTCCTCGCTGCGCACGGGCGAGACCTTCGTCCACAATGATGCACGCGCCCAGCGTCGCTTTTCGCCGGCCTCTACCTTCAAGATCTTCAACACCCTGATCGCCCTCGAGGCCAAGGCGATTCGCGGTGCGGACGACCGCTTCACCTGGGACGGTCAGCAATACGCCATCCCGGAATGGAATCGGGACCAGACCCTCGCCAGCGCCTTCAGGGTGTCCTGCGTCTGGTGTTATCAGACCCTGGCACGGCGCGTGGGTGCGGCCGCCTATCGTGAGGCGATCGAGCGGGCGGGATACGGCGAGCTGCTCGAGCCCTTCGCGCTGACTGAGTTCTGGCTGGACGGGTCGCTGCGGATCAGTGCCCTGGAGCAGGTCGACTTCATCAAGCAGGTGGTGCGCCGGACGCTGCCGTTCAGTCCTCACGCCTATGACACCCTGCGCGACATCATGCTCGTCGAGCAGACCCCGGATTGGACGCTACGCGCCAAGACCGGCTGGTCGACACGCTTGACCCCGTCGATCGGCTGGTATGTCGGCTACGTCGAAACGCGCGACGAGATCTGGGTCTTCGCGATGAATCTCGACCTGCGCGACGCAGCGGACCTGCCGCTGCGGGCGTCGCTGACGCGGGCGGCCGGGCGCATTCCCGATTTTCCGACCGTGGGAAGATAATGGGCCATCAAGGCCGGAGGTCTTGAGGGGGGCGACAAGGAGACCGTACCCTGGGCAAGGAGCTGGAAGGGGCCGAAAATTCTCTTAGGCGAACAGGAGAATTCCGATGACCCCGCGTTCCAACTCCCAAGCTCAGTGTGGCACACGTCTGCGCGAAATCGAAGATCGGTTGCACTTTCTCGACCATCTGGCCCATCTGCCCGTCGCGGCCGGGACACCGGGCGAGCTGGAAGCGTACGAGCGACAGGTCGTGCGGACAACCGAGCAGTTGGCGGGCCTGATCACGGGTGAGATCCTGCAGGCCTCGTTGGCGAGCGAGACGGTCGAGCATGAAGTCGAGACGCTCGTCGAGGCCAGTGCGAAGCCCTTGAAGAAGGAGGAGATGCAGAGCGTGACGGTGCGCACGGTCAGCGGAGTGGCGGTGCAGATCACGACCCTGTACTACCGTCGCAGAGGGCAACGCGGGACCCACCGGCGTCTACCTGGACTCTATGCCGGGCTGGTGGTGCTGGGGGTATTCGAGCATTGCACGCCGGCGCTCGCCGCCCGCATCAGTCTGTTCGCGGCGGCCCTGAGCTCGTTTGAGGAAGCACACAACCTGCTGCGGGACGCGGGGATCGCGCTGAACGTCAAAACCGTGCGCGCCATCGCCGATGCCTTCGCTCAACGCGCCCGTGCCATCGAATTGGGAGCGCAGCGATTGGAGGTCGGCGATGTTGCCGGGTGCCAGGTGGTGATCTCCTGCGACGGCGGGCGTATCCGGATTCGCACCAAGAAGCGCGGACCGCGAACCAAGAAAGGGCGGTGTCGCTACCGTGGGGTCTGGCGCGAGCCGAAGCGGTTCGTCATCTCGGTGGTCGGCCCCGACGGTCGCCAGGTACGGACCTTCACGCCCCTGATCGATGCCACGCTTGCCGCTCCCGATGCCCTTCTCGACTTGCTTGAGCATGCGCTCAAGCGTGTGCACATTGAGACCGCCAAGCGCGTGCTGTTCGTGGCCGATGGGGCGCGTTGGATCTGGACGCGCGTGCAGCGACTGCGCCGGCGTCTGGGCCTCGGGGGGATGATGGAGTTGCTGGATTTCTTCCATGTCGTCGAGCACTTGAGTGCGGTGGCCGAGCTGAAGAAGTCGTGGAGCTCGGCCCAGCGCCGACGCTGGGTCAAGCAGCCGCGTCAGCGCTTGCGCAATGGCCAAGCCCAGGTCGTGGTCCAAGCCGTCGATCAACTCTGTCGAGGCCCGCTGAGCAAGGCAGTGCGCACCCAGCGCGACTACTTTAAGCGCAATGCCGAACGCCTGGACTACCCGGCAGCCAAAGAGGCCGGTCTACCCAGGGGCAGCGGTGCGGTGGAAAGCGCCATCCGCCGGGTGATTAACCTACGCTTGAAGGGTGCGAGTATCTACTGGCTCAAGCCCAATGCCGAAGCCATGCTGATGCTTCGGTCTTACTTCAAGGCCGGACGTTGGAATTTGCTGAAAACCATGGCAAATCTATCCTTCATGCCTGCTGCTACATGACACGGAAAATTTGGAATGCGCCC
>JANQGF010000212.1 GCA_028277465.1 Chromatiaceae bacterium | reverse complement strand
TAGGGTGATCTCCGGAACGGATCCTACCCGTCGATTGGGGTGAGGAACGAACCCCAACGCGGCGCCTGTTGGGCTTCGCTCTCGCTCAGCCCAACCTACGGCCGGTCGCTATCTTGGGTAAATCCTTTCCAGGGAATCGCCTAAGGCGATTGCCGGAAATTCTCATGCTCCCGAGTTTCGAGCAAGAGCCGTTCATGCGTTTCGATGTGGTGACACTCTTCCCGCAGCTGTTCGGGGTTCTGCAGGATCAGGGTGTGACCGGCCGTGCGCTGGCGCGCGGCTTGGCGGAGCTGCATCTCTGGAATCCGCGAGATTTCGCGCATGATCCGCACCGTAGCGTCGACGATCGGCCCTATGGCGGCGGTCCCGGAATGGTGATGAAGGTCGAGCCCTTGCGTGACGCGATCGGTGCCGCGCGCGTCGCGGCCCCGGAGAGCCGGGTGGCCTATCTGTCGCCGCAAGGACGCTTGTTGGACCAGGTCGCGATGCTCGAAATCGCTTCTCGGTCGGGTTGGATCCTGGTCGCAGGGCGCTACGAAGGTGTCGACGAGCGCCTGATCGAGACCTGTGTCGACGAGGAGTGGTCGATCGGTGACTATGTCCTGAGTGGCGGTGAGCTGCCGGCCATGGTGGTGATGGACGCGGTGATCCGTTTGCTGCCGGGCGCGTTGGGACATGCGGACTCCGCCCGCCTGGATTCGCATATGGATGGATTGTTGGATTGTCCCCATTACACCCGCCCGGAGCGGATCGACGGACGCTCGGTCCCGTCGGTGCTCGTCGGTGGCGATCACGCCGCGATCGCGCGTTGGCGGCTGCGTCAGGCGCTGGGTCGGACCTGGCTGCGTCGTCCGGAACTGCTGGAGCGGCGTGGTCTCAGCGAAACGGAACGAACGCTACTCGATGACTTTGTGTTGGCCCATCGCGAGGGTGGTGCCGGGTAAGAAGAGGAGCCTGAGAGAATCATGAGCAACATCATACAAGAGCTCGAACGCGAGCAGATGACCCGCGAGATACCCGACTTTGCCCCCGGCGATACGGTGGTCGTGCAGGTGAAGGTCAAGGAGGGTAACCGGGAGCGTCTCCAGGCCTTCGAGGGGATCGTCATCGCGATCCGCAGACGCGGCCTGAACTCCGCCTTCACGGTGCGCAAGATGTCGCATGGCGAAGGGGTCGAGCGGGTCTTCCAGACTTACAGCCCCGCGATCGCCGGGATTCAGGTCAAGCGCAAGGGCGCCGTGCGCCGAGCCAAGCTCTATTATCTCCGGGGTCGCACCGGTAAGGCGGCCCGGATCAAGGAGAAGATCTAGCCCCGCCGTTCAACCGCCCGGCACGGGGCTCAAGTTAAGGACCGGCAGGCGCTTGTCCAACAGCTTCTACTGGCATGACTACGAGACTTGGGGCGCCGACCCACGTCGCGATCGCCCTTGCCAGTTTGCCGGTGTGCGGACCGACGCCCACCTCCAGGAGGTGGGTGAGCCACTGGTGCTCTATTGCCGCCCCGCGGCGGATCTGCTTCCCCATCCAGAGGCCTGTCTGTTAACGGGTATCACCCCTCAAACTGCCGAGCGCGAGGGTGTGCTCGAGGCGGAATTCGCAACCAGGATCCATGCCGTTCTGAGCGCGTCGGGCACCTGCGGAGTCGGTTACAATAGCCTCCGCTTCGACGACGAAGTCACGCGCCACTTGCTCTATCGCAATCTGTTCGATCCTTACGCACGTGAATGGCGACAAGGCAATTCGCGCTGGGATCTGATCGACAGCCTGCGGCTCGCACATGCCCTGCGGCCTGAAGGCATCGAATGGCCGCTCCATGAGGATGGGACCGCCTCCTTCCAGCTCGAGAGGCTGGCCCGGGCCAATGGGATCGACCATGCGGAGGCGCACGACGCCCTGGCGGACGTGCGGGCCACCATCGCGCTCGCGCGTCGTCTGCGCCAGGTCCAGCCGCGCCTGTTCGACTATGCTCTGACCCTGCGCGACAAGCGTCGTGTCCGTGCCCTGCTCGACAAGGGTGAACCCTTGCTGCATGTCTCCGCGCGTTACCCGGCCGCCCTGGGCTGTCTCGCCCCTGTCTTCCCGGTCGCCCCGCATCCCGACAACACCAATGGTGTCATCTGTTTCGACTTGCGCAACGACCCCTCCGACTTGCTTCGATCCTCGGTCGAGGAGCTGCGTGCTCGACTCTTCACCCCCGTCGCCCAATTGCCGGAAGGTGCGGCCCGGATCGCCCTCAAGACGGTTCATGTCAATCGTGCCCCAGTGTTGGCGCCCATGAAGACCCTGACTCCGGGAGCGGCATCCCGGTGGCAGATCGACCCTGATCAAGCCGCGGAGCGGGCGCGAATCATCTTGGGCTCTGCCGCGGCGATCAGAGACCGGGTGCAGGCTGCCCATCGGGCCCCGGCGGGGCCGGTCGAGACGGATCCCGACCTCATGCTCTATTCGGGCGGCTTCTTCTCGGACGCCGATCGTCGCGCCATGGACGCGGCACGGCGTCTCTCTCCGGCGGAGCTGGCCGAGGATCCGCCGGCCTTCCGGGATCCGCGGCTGCCCGAGATGCTCTTTCGCTACCGTGCGCGCAACTGGCCAGAGACCCTCACCCCGGAGGAGCGCGAGGACTGGGATGCCTACCGTCTGACCCGCTTGACCGACCCGGCCGGTGGGGGCAGTCTCCTGATCGATCAGTATGAGCAGCGGTTGGTGGAACTGGCCGAGATTCACTCCAGGGACCCGGCCAAACGGAGGGTCCTGGAGGCGCTCTGGGCCTGGTCCGAGCAGGTGCTCGACGCCGCGACCTGAAAGGCGTGTCGTGGAATGGGATCTCGCGGAGACCAGGTATGCGACTCCAGCTGCTCCGATTGCTTCCGATCATCTGGTTGTCCGCGGTCGGTGCTGTCGATACGCGTGCCCGCGATCTGACGCAGGATCTCCCGGGCTCGCGTGATCCACCTGGCATCCCCAGGTTCGGGGATTCCATCATCATTGGTTTCTGGCACGGCGAGCGCGATGGCAGCCAGCTACCCGCAGGCCGTTGGGACGAGAGCCGCGAGAGGCCGTTCTGGGAAGATTCGATCGAGCTCGAAGGACGGCGTACCCGGCTCGTCTATTTGGCTCCAGTCGACGCCAGCTCGCGTGAGGTGATGAGTCACTATCAAGCGAGACTGGAAGGGCTCGGCTACGAGGCGCTCTTCCAATGCGCAGGATTTCAGGAGTGCGGGGAAGGCGTCGCCGATTTCTACGCCGACGAGGTCCATGGACGGCGGCGCACCGACGGCCACCTGCTCAAATACGTCTACTCCAGCAACTCGGTGCAGGAGCCCCGGATCCATGTCGGCCGGCTGCAGCGGTCCGAGGGCGACGACTATGTCTTCGTCTTCGCCGCCTTTCAGGACAACTACGCCGATTCCCAGGCAGGCAACCGGGTGGCGGTCTTCTTGGAGCAGATGGTGGTCACGCCGACCGATGCGCCGATGGGCCCACTGGATGCCGACGAGCTCGCCCGCAGGATCACCGAAGAAGGGCGGGTGGCGCTCCATGGGATCCAGTTCGATCCGGGTCGGTCCAGCCTCGGGGGCGAATCGCGCAAGCAACTCGAGCAGCTCGCCCGCATGCTCAGTGAACGCCCCGACTTGGAGGTCTATATCGTGGGGCACACCGACAATGCCGGTGGCCTGGAATATACGATGAGCCTCTCTCGACGGCGTGCGGAGGAGGTGGTCGACACCCTGATTCGCAGCTACGGGATTCTCGGCGAGCGTCTCACGCCCATGGGTGTCGGCTGCCTGGTCCCGCTCGCCTCCAATGCCACCGCCGCAGGTCGCGCTCGTAATCGCCGTCTCGAGATGGTGCCGAAGTAAGGAAGGTATAGAATGCGGTTATGAAGAATGATCTGAGACTGCCCAAGTTCTACAAGACGCTGCTGATGCTTGCACTGGTGCTGGGACCTTTCTTCTGGCTTGCATTCACCCAGGACGGTCAAAGGCGCACCGATCTCGCGCTCATGTTCGTGCTCGGGAGGCCCGAGTTCAACGCCGCCTTGGACGCCTTCGACAGCAGTCTGACGGAGAGCGAGCTCCGCGAGGTCTTCCCCAAGCTCAGGTTCCAGTGCGCCGATGGCAGGACACCTTACGGCGACCGCTTGTGTGGCGCGGCGATCGGGTCTTTCAATCAGATCCCAGCCTCGTCCGTGACGCTCTTCTATCTCGGTGGGCAGCTCCGGGCCGCGAAGGTCGTCTACCGACGTGCCTATCATCAGACCATCCACGATTGGGTGGGCCGGCGCGTCGCCGGGGACCTCAGCGACCAACGCCAAGCGTCGCTCGGGCGGTTGGACCAACAAGGGGTTACCGCGGAGCCCGTCGCGGATGGCGCACTCTTTCTCCGCCAAGGGGAGCTGGGTGACGGGGAGGAGCCGGCACTGCTCTGGCTGTCTCGCGCCGCGATCAATGCGCGGGGTTGAGATTTGCCAGGGGTCTGCCATTGGCCAGGATGACCAATGATCGGCGTCTCAGACAGCAGCCACCTGGTCCCACAAGAGCTTGCCCGAGACCAGGATGGAGGCGAGCACGAGCAGAGGCCGCACCAGGGCGGCGCCGTGGCGTAACACCAGATGCGAGCCGACCCAGGCGCCCACCAGTTGGCCGCCCGCCATGGTGGCGGCGATTGTCCATGAAATGTGTCCGCCAGGCAGGAAGAACAGCAGTGCCGCAAGATTGCTGGTAAAGTTGAGCAGTTTGGTATGGGCGGTGGCGCGGCGCATGTTATAACCGAGCAGGGCGACATAGCCCAAGGCGAAGAAGGTGCCCGTACCTGGACCGAAGAAGCCGTCGTAGAAGCCGACGCTCAGACCGATCATGAGCGCGAAGGCGGTTCCACTGATCCGTTGATGCGAGTCCAGGTCCGAGACGCGCGGTGAGAGCCAGAAGTAAAGCGCGAAGCCGATCAGAAGCGCCGGGATCAGACGCTCCAAAGACGCGCTGTCGATCCGTTGCACCAGCAAGGCACCCGCCGCCGCGCCGGCGAAGGTGCAGAAGATGGCAACGGAGTTGTCACGCAGCCTCACGAGACCCTTGTGGACGAAATGGACGGTCGCCGCTCCGCTGCCGAAGACGGCTTGCGCCTTGTTGGTCGCTAGACTCTCGACTGGGCTCAGGCCGGCCCAGAGCAGCGCCGGCAGTGTGATCAATCCACCCCCGCCAGCAATCGCGTCGACGAGGCCGGCCGTGAAGGCGACGGGAAGCAAGAAGGCGGCAAGGTCGAGTGATTCCATCTGGATGAGTCCCCTTTGGTGCAACCGCGCAGTTCCATGTTCGCAGTCGAGGTTCAACGGCTTTCAAAGGTCTACAAGGGTGGCTTTCAGGCCCTCCGTGGGGTCGATCTCAGCGTGGAGGAAGGGGATTTCTTCGCGCTCCTGGGGCCGAACGGCGCCGGCAAGTCCACCTTCATCGGGATCCTCGCCTCGCTGGTGAACAAGACCTCGGGGCGGGTGCGGGTCTTCGGCCAGGACCTGGATCGCGATCCGGAGACCGTCAAGTCCTGCATCGGTCTGGTCCCCCAAGAGTTCAATTTCAATCTCTTTCTGCCGGTCTTCGAGGTGGTGCTGAACCAGGCCGGTTATTACGGCATCCCGCGGCGCGAGGCCAGGGTGCGCGCCGAGCGTTATCTCCGCCAGCTCGACCTCTGGGACCGGCGCGATACCGAGATGCGTCGGCTCTCCGGGGGGCTGAAGCGGCGGCTCATGATCGCTCGGGCACTGGTCCACCAGCCCCGGCTCTTGATCCTCGACGAGCCCACGGCGGGCGTCGATATCGAGATCCGACGCTCCATGTGGTCCTTCCTGCGCGGCCTGAACCGTGAGGGCACGACCATCATCTTGACGACCCACTATCTGGAGGAGGCCGAGAGTCTCTGTCGCAACATCGCCATCATCAATCGCGGCGAGATTGCCGAGCGCACGAGTGTCGCGGCCTTGCTGCGCAAGCTGCATACCGAGACCTTCGTGCTGAACCTCAAGGGCCGGGTCTCCGAGCTGCCTGAGCTCGGTGGTTTCGTCCTTCAGTATCTGGACGACTGCACCCTGGAGGTGGAAATGAACCGTGATCACACGATCAATGGTCTCTTCGACGCCCTCTCGCGCAATGGTATCGAGGTCATCAGCCTGCGCAACAAGCAGAATCGGCTGGAGCGGCTCTTTCTCGACATGGTCGACCATCGCGCGGCCGATGTCGGGGGGCAGGCGTGAGCCGTCTGGCGAGGGACTGGCGCCGTTATGCGGTGACCTTCGAGACCATCCTGGCGAAGGAGATCCTGCGCTTCTCGCGGATCTGGGTACAGACGATCCTGCCCTCGGTCATCACCACGACGCTCTACTTCGTCATCTTCGGACGTCTGATCGGGGATCGCATTGGCACCATGGACGGGTTTGCCTATCTGGATTTCATCGTACCCGGGCTCGTGCTCATGGCGGTGATCACCAACTCTTACGCCAATGTGGTCTCCTCCTTCTACAGCAGCAAGTTCTCCCGCTACATCGAGGAGCTCCTCATCTCGCCCGCACCCAATTGGGTGATCCTGGCCGGCTACCTCGCGGGTGGTGTGGTGCGGGGTCTGGTCGTGGGCAGTGCGGTCATGCTGGTGGCATGGGTGTTCACCGAGATCCGCGTCCACAGCCTCGCGGTCATGCTGATGATCTTGCTCATGACCGCGATCCTCTTCTCGCTCGGTGGCTTCATCAACGCGATCTATGCCAATAGTTTCGACGACATCTCCATCGTCCCCACCTTCGTCCTGACACCCTTGACCTACCTGGGCGGCGTCTTCTATTCGATCGAGCTGTTGCCCGATTTCTGGCAGGCCATCTCGCTCGCCAATCCGCTGCTCTATATGGTCAATGCCTTCCGTTACGGTCTCCTGGGTGTCAGCGATATCCCGCTGGGCATCGCCTTCGGGATGATCCTGACCTTCATCCTGGTGCTGGGGGCTTACAGTCTCAGCCTGTTGCGCCGCGGGGTGGGGATCAAGACCTGACCCTCATGGCGTTCAGGAATGACCGGATCGCCGCTCCCGTCTCGCTGGGGTGGGAGAGATGGGGGGCATGGGCGGCGCCTTGGACGACCCGAGTGACGGCACCAGGCATCAGCAGCTCGATCCGCTCGGCGACCGCGGGGGGGACCAGGGTGTCCCGGCTGCCGAAGAGCCAGAGCGTCGGGCAGCGGATATCCGGGAGGCGCCCGCGCACATCCTCGTTGCGCAGTAGGTCCAATCCCAGGGCGAGGGCGGCGGGGTCTGGTCGGGGGCGGCTGGCCAGACCCAGACGCAGGGTGCGCAAGTTCTCGCGGGCAGTCTCGCTCCCGCGCACCTGGAGCGCGAGAAAGCGGGAAAGCGTCCCCGCCGGATCGGCGAGCAGTTCGGTATGAAACTGTTCGAGCGTCGGCTCGGGCATCGCCGGTGTCCAGTCCGCGGCGCGCACGAAGCGAGGCGTGGCGGTCAGCAGGATGAGTCCGGCGATCCGTGCGGGCGCGCTCAGCGCTGCCGCGAGTGCCACCAGGCCGCCCAGAGACCAGCCAAGCCAGAGGGCACCTTCGGGCGTTGCCTCCAGGCAGGTCTCGGCCCAGCCCCAGAGGCTGTTGGGAGGGGGGCTGGAACGACGGTGACCATGGCCAGGGAGCTCGATTGGATGCTGGGTCAGACCTTGCCAGCACTGGGGTGGGCAAGCGTCCCAGACGGCGGCATTCATGCCCCAGCCGTGCAGCATGACCAGATCCTGACGGGGGTCTGTGGACTCTTCCGGCATCTCAGTGCTTCGTTGATCAGTGGTCCATTCGGGCGGGCTCAGCGGTCCGACGTGGCTTCATCTGGCGAATCCATGGGCAATTCTGCCAAGGCGTCCAGCAAGCGGTCGACATTCGACTCGGTGTGACTGGCCGAGAAGGTGATGCGCAGCCGTGCCGTGCCCTCTGGGACCGTGGGTGGGCGGATGGCACCGATCAGGATCCCGACCCGCTCGAGCGCCTGGCTCCAGGCCAGGGCCCGCCGGGTACTGCCGGCCAGCAAGGGTTGAATGGGCGTGATCGAGTCGGTCAGTGGGAGACCGAGCTGGAGCGCCCCCTGTCTGAAGCGACCGATGAGTGACTTGAGGCGCTCGCGCCGCCAGTCCTCGCGCTCGGCCAGCTCCAGGCTGGCCCGGGTGGCCTCGGCCAGGGCGGGTGGGGACGCGGTGGTGAAGATGTAGCTGCGGGCGAGCTGGATGAGGGTCTCGACCAATTCCTCGGACCCGGCGACGAAGGCCCCAAAGGTCCCGAAGGCCTTGCCCAGGGTGCCCATGAGGACATGGACCTCCTCGGCGTCGAGTCCGAAATGGTCCAGCGAGCCGCGTCCGCCACGGCCGAGCACGCCCAGCCCATGGGCGTCGTCGACCAGCAGCCAGGCACCCGCCTTCCGGGCGGTCAGCGCCAGCTCGGGCAAGGGCGCCAGGTCGCCGTCCATGCTGAAGACACCGTCGGTGGCGATCAACCGAGCTCCATTCTGATCCAGCAGGCGGCTCAGGGCGACAGGGTCGGCGTGCGGGTAGCGGCGTAGCGTCGCGCGCGAGAGCAATGCGCCATCGAGCAGCGAGGCGTGGTTGAGTCGGTCCTCGAAGACGATATCTTTGCGTTCGGAAAGGGCCGTGATCACGCCGAGATTCGCCATGTAGCCGGTGGAGAAGAGGAGCGCACGGGGCCGGCCGGTGAAGGCGGCGAGCGCCTCCTCGAGTCGCTGGTGGGCCGAGCTGTGGCCGGTCACCAGGTGGGCGGCGCCACTGCCCACGCCCCAGCGCTCGGCACCTTGCTGGAGGGCTGCAATGACGGCTGGATGATTGGCGAGCCCGAGATAATCGTTACTGCAGAAGCTCAAGAGGCGACGGCCGTCGACGATCGCTTGCGGGCACTGGGGACTGGTCTGGACGCGGCGACGTCGGTAGAGCTGGGCGACCCTGAGTTGGTCGAGCCGGACGCTCAGATCGGGGACCGGGTGGGTCATGGAAGAATGGGTCGAGCCTCGCCCATCCGAGGTGTCTGCGTACGCACTCCGCGATCCATCGATAGAAGACTGGTGCTGCACTAGGAGTGGGCGAGGGTCTTGTGACAGGCGCCAGGCTCGGTGCGCTCGGGTGCGACCTCTTCGAAGGCGAGACCCAAGCGCGCGAAGAGTGCCCGGTCGCGGTCGGAGGCGTTATTGGAGGTCGTCAGGAGGCGCTCCCCATAGAAGACCGAATTGGCACCGGCCAGAAAGCACAGCGCCTGGGTCTCGTCGCTCATCTCGCTGCGCCCGGCCGAGAGCCGCACGTAAGAAGCGGGCATCAGGATACGTGCGGCGGCGACGATACGGACGAGCTCGAAGGGGTCCAGCGACGCGACACCCTCAAGTGGCGTCCCCTCGATCTGGACGAGCAGGTTGATGGGGACGGATTCGGGGTGGGCCGGAAGATTCGCGAGCTGGCGCAGCATGGATGCCCGGTCGCGGCGTGACTCACCCATGCCGAGGATCCCACCGCTGCAGGTCTTGAGGCCAACGCAGCGCACATGCTCCAGTGTGTCGAGTCGCTCCTGATAGGTACGGGTGGTGATGACTTGGCCGTAGAACTCGGGCGAGGTGTCCAGATTGTGATTGTAATAGTCCAGGCCGGCCTCCTTGAGCCGGCGCGCTTGAGCACCGGTCAGCATGCCGAGTGTGACGCAGGTCTCCATTTCCAATGCGTGAACACCCTGAATCATCTCGATGACCTGGTCTAGGTTCCGATCGGTCGGGTTGCGCCAAGCGGCGCCCATACAGAAACGGGTCGCACCCTGATCGCGGGCGGCGCGGGCGGCCTCCAGTACCTCCTCCAGAGATAGCAGGCGCTCGGGCTTCAACCCCGTGTCATGTTTGGCGCTCTGGGCGCAATAGCCGCAGTCCTCGGGGCAGGCGCCTGTCTTGATGCTCAGCAGGGTGCTGACCTGGATGCGGTTGGGGTCGAACTGGGTACGATGGATCTGTTGGGCGCGAAACAGCAGGTCGCCGAAGGGAAGATCCAGGATCGACTCGATCTCTTCCAGCGACCAATCCTGGCGCAGGATGGGGGTTTGACGGTGGAATGGCATGGTCGGTCGGTGCACCCTTGGCCTGCTGGCGCGTTGGATCTCAGGTCGGAGCGACTATCCTAGAGGGCGAGGTTCGCTTGTCAACCGCTCTCTTGCTGCGCGGTTTACATTTGATCGCCTGACGGGTCGTTAGGCGATTGCCGGAAATGTTTATACCAGATGGCGCCGGATTGAGGCTCGCCTTCAAGGAGCGCCACCAGGAGCATCGCCGGGCGATGTGACTGGTG
>JANQGF010000161.1 GCA_028277465.1 Chromatiaceae bacterium | reverse complement strand
GTCCATGAGCGCCAGATCGGCGGGCTGGGCATCCATTTGGTCAAGAACCTGGTCGACTCGATCGCATATGAACGCCACCTCGGCAAGAATCGACTGAGGTTCGAGGTCCGAATCGATCGGGAAGCGCCGACATGAACCGCGTCCAGAGTGACCTGCACTGTTTCGAGTGACTCCAACCGCGCGGCGATCATAAGGCGATGGGTGGGACGCGGTTGAAAGGTCGGCGCAGTCACATCGAGGCTCAGATGACAGCCATGGCCTTGTCGAGCGTCTTTTCCATTTTGACGACCATCTGAAAACCGCTCAGCTCGAACACCTCCTTCACGTGCGAGTTCGCACGGCAGACGGCAACGCCACCTCCCTTCTTGCCCACGGCCTTGGCGGCCTTGAGCACGACCCTGAGCCCGGCGCTCGAGACATACTTGGTCCGCTCGAAGTCGAAGACGATCTTGACCGTGCCGGCGTCGATGCGTGACACGACCTCCTGTTCGACCCCCGGCGCGCTACTGGTATCGAGACGCTCGCTCGGTATCACGATCAGGACGTCACCCTTCTCTCTGTACTCGGCAGTCACTGGTGTTCCTCGGTTTCCGTGAGCCCGGTGTCGCCCAAACCCCCTCTCGTCAAGGCCGGCCGCTAAGGGTCTGACTCGCGCTGGTTGGACGACACCGACGCTGGTTGTTACGACAGATCAACCTAAACCGCGCCTAGCGCGGTATGCGAAGTCTTTTGATTGGATCGGCCTTGGCAGCCACGACGAGCATCGGAGCTGTCGCGGTTTAAGCTATTAAAAAACATAAAATTTAAACCGCATCTCCCGCGATGTCGATGAAACCCCCGAAGCCAAGCACAAAATGAAAACGACGCATCTCACTCTTGACGCCGTTTATAAGCGGCAGTGGAGCGACGATCAAAGAGCCGGTGAGCCATCGGCGCACCCAGATCTTCAGGTCCGTCGATCCGCTGCATCGAACAAGGAGCCGTCAACCGCCGTTTCCAGGAGCCAATCTCCTTGCCGACGTGGAGCTGTCACCCCTGGATCGTTAGAATAGACGAGCCCATTGCACAAGGGGAGCGATTCTGTGGCATCGCGAGGCCACCAGGATCAAGTGGGAATTGGACTCGTTCGAGAGCCCTCACCCAACACCCAGGTGGGCCAACGCGATGAACCGATCCGGAAGACAGAATGACCGACGAAACCAAGAGCGACGGGGCCGATGAATCGCCCTCTCTGGTGATCTTTCGCATCATCGAGGAAAGATTGCGAGATGCGGTGACACGCGAGGAGGAGACCGACTTTCGCGGTGTGCGCGACAGCCGCCGCACCTTTGTGATCGGACGCCTGGCACTCATCCTCGTGGCGCTCCTGAGCCCGCCCGTATTCTACTTGATCTGGACGCTCGTCGGCGCCATGGGTGTCATCACGGATCGCATGGAGTACATGAAGATCCAGGTCGCTCAGATGCGTACGGACTTCGACGAGGTCTCCGAGCGCATGACCAGCATCGACGCCTCGGTCTCCAACATGAGCAACAACATCGCGGTGATCCCACCCATGGAGCAGCGAGTCAAGGGCATGCGCGGCAACTTCGACACCATGACGGCCGCCATGGGCGGAATCACGCCCAATGTCACCACCATCGATCAGACGCTCGGGATCATGGATCAGGACATGGCCCATATGAATCACGTCTTCGGGTTCCTGAATCGCGACGTCTTCATCATGCGCCACGATGTCAACCGAATGAGCAGTCCCATGCGCATGTTCCCCTTCTTCGGGCCCTAGAGGTAGATCCATGACTCCGCAAGAACGGGAAGAAGCCGAACGGCTCGCCAATCTCTTCATGGATCACCATGAGGATCTGCTCTTCATCCACAAGCACAACCTGGTCCGTAACTCGGCCCGTATCAACAACATCATCCGTTACGCCATGGTCGGCATGGTGGTCCTGATGGTGGCCATGCTCGCCCTGGTCGCGACCTTCACCACACGCATGGACAGTATCACCAGTTACATGGTGACCATGGCCAGCGACATGGATCGGATGCGCCAAGACTTTCGCGATGTGACCGAGAAGATGCGCTCGATGGAGCAATCGGTGGCGAGAATGGACGGTTACGTCGCACCGATGCCGGCGATGTTCGTCTCGGTCGATGCGATGGGAGGAAGGATGTACGAGATGCGCGACGACCTGGTCACCGTGGCCGAGAGCATGTCGCGGATCCAGCAGCGGATGCTCTCGATGGGCCGTAATCTGCAGGATATGGACCGCAAATTCGTGGACATGAGCGGTGCCGTCGGCGGCATCGGCTCGGATGTCAACCGCATGTCTCGGCCCATGTCGATCCTTCCCAACAATTGAGCCTGACCGGGCGCCGAGGCAGAGATTCGATGCCGCTCGTCCGCCCGCATGGCCTCATGTCGAGTCGCTGAGGCGACTGAAGAGGGCGGGCCTCTTGCCCCGCCGGGGAAGCCTTGTTCAAGGGTCTCCCAAGCCTGGCCGTGCTCGAACGACGGCGTCTCAAGTCTATGTAGGGGTTGAACCTGATGAACCGATTCGTGAGATTGGCCACCCTTTGTACCCTCCCCGCACTGGCGGCGGTCGATGCCGCCAATGCGGTATCGACCACCGCCCTCGTCGAGGAACGCACCGTGGCTCGCGAATACCGCCTCGATGGGGTGGTGGAGGCGGTCAATCGCGGCACCGTCTCCGCCCAGACCCAGGGCGAGGTGCTCGAGATCTTCTTCGATGTCGACGACGTGGTGGAAGAGGGCGAGCTGCTGATCCGCCTCAAGGACACGGCCCAACAGGCGCGCGTCGCGCAGGCCTCGGCTCAGCTCAAATCCGCCAGGGCCCGACTCGAGCAGGCACACGAAGAGCACAAGCGGATCCTGGGGCTCTTCAAGAAGAAGACGGTCTCGCGGTCCGCGATGGATGCCGCGGAGGCGGAGCTGAAGTCGGCCCAAGGGGCGCAGGAGGCGGCCGAGGCCTCACTGGACGAGGCGCGCGAGCAGCTGGCCTATACCGAGGTCAAGGCACCCTACTCGGGTATCGTCACCGCTCGTCATGTCGAGGTCGGCGAGATGGCTCAACCGGGCGTGGACTTGATCACGGGCATCTCGCTCAACGAGCTGCGCGTCATCGTGGATGTCCCCCAGAGTGTCATTCCCGCGGTACGCGAGCTGGGCGAGTCCCGTGTCTATGTCGGCGACCGAGTGATCGAGCCGACCAAGATCACCATCTCGCCGGTCGCCGACGCCGGCTCCAATACCTTCATGGTCCGTCTCGATCTGCCGGCGGGCAAGGAGCCGCTCTTCCCCGGCATGTTCGTCAAGACGGGCTTCGTGATCGGCAAGAAGGAGGAGCTGGTGGTCCCCAAGGAGGCCGTCGTCTATCGCTCCGAGGTGACGGGCGTCTACGCCGTCGACGAGGAGGAGCGGATCAGCTTCCGTCACGTCCGGGTCGGGCGCGCGCTCGGCGACACCCTGGTGGTGCTGACGGGACTCCGAGACGGCGACCGGGTGGCGCTGGACCCAGTCGCAGCCGGTATCGGTCTCAGGGAACAGCTGGAGGCGCGTCAGGCGACCGCCGAGGAGAAGCACGATGGCTGAGGAGCTCGGGCTCTCGGGCCGAACGGCGCTGCGTTTTCAAAGCACCCAGATCACACCGCTTCTCGCCCTGGTCGGATTGTTGCTCGGCCTCTTCGCCATCAGCATCACGCCGCGGGAGGAAGAGCCCCAGATCAACGTCACCTTCGCCGACATCTTCATTCCCTTCCCGGGTGCCTCCCCCACCGAGGTGGAACACCTGATCGCCGGACCCGCCGAGCAGGTGATGTCGGAGATCAGCGGGATCAAGCATGTCTACTCGACCTCGCGGCCGGGCATGGCGGTCATCACGGTCCAGTACGAGGTCGGCGAGAATCAGACCGACGCCATCCTGCGTCTGTTCAGCAAGGTCTATTCGAACCAGGACTGGCTGCCACCAAACCTCGGCGTCCACCAGCCGATCGTCAAGCCCAAGGGCATCGACGACGTCCCCATCATCACGGCGACGCTCTGGTCGAAGGACGAGCGCGTCGGCGCCTTCGAGCTCGGCCAGGTCGCTCATGCGATCGAGCAGGAGATCAAGCGGGTCTCGGGCACCCGGGATGTCTACTCGGTCGGGGCCCGCGAGCAGGTCGTTCGCGTGGTGCTGGACCCCCAGGCGATGGCCGCCCACGAGCTGGATCTCGACAATCTGCGCCAAGCCCTGCAAAGCGGCAACCGGGTCCGCGATCAGATCGGCGTGAGCAGGCGCGACCAGGAGCTCATCGTCCAGGCGGGGACCTTTCTCAGCACGGCCGAAGAGATCGGCGCCCTGGTGGTCGGTCTGCACGGCGGTCGTCCGGTCTTTCTGCGCGATGTCGCCAGCATCGAGCGCGGACCTGCGGTGCCCGCTGACTATGTCCGGATGGGCGCCGGCCCGGGCGCTCACCATGCCGGTATCGAGCTGGTGGGCGAGTCGCCGGCGGTCACCATCGCGGTCGCGAAACAGGCGGGAGTCAATGCGGTCTCGGTGGCCAACGAGGTCATCGAGCGCTTCGCGCAGCTCGAGGGCATCTTCATCCCGGAAGGCGTCGAGGTCACGGTCACCCGCAACTATGGCGCGACCGCGGACTACAAGGCGAAGAAGCTCATCAGCAAGCTGACCTTCGCGACCCTCTCGGTCGTGCTGCTGGTCCTGGTCACCATCGGCTGGCGCGAGGCCATCATCGTCGGCGCGGCGGTCGTCGTCACCCTGGCGCTCACGCTCTTCGCGTCCTGGGCCTGGGGCTTCACCCTGAATCGGGTCTCGCTCTTCGCTCTCATCTTCTCGATCGGCATCCTGGTCGACGATGCCATCGTGGTCGTCGAGAACATCCACCGCCACATGGCCCTCAGCGGGAAACCCCTGCTGGAGCTCATCCCCAAGGCGGTGGACGAGGTCGGCGGCCCGACGATCCTGGCCACCTTCACGGTGATCGCGGCCCTGCTGCCGATGGCCTTCGTGACCGGGCTGATGGGACCCTATATGAGCCCGATCCCGATCAATGCCTCGACCGGGATGCTGATCTCACTGATCGTCGCCTTCGTCTTCACCCCTTGGATGACCAATTTCATGCTCGGCCGCCGACCCCGGCACGGCCATGGTGAGCATGGTGAGGGCGAGGATGACAAGCCTGGCGTCCTGGATCGGCTCTTCCGAACCGTCATCGGGCCCTTCCTGGCCGGACCTGCCGGTCTGATCAACCGCTGGATCCTGCTCGCCTCGGTGCTGGGATTGATCGGCCTCTCGGTCTTGCTCGTGTTCAACAAGACGGTCATCCTCAAGATGTTGCCCTTCGACAACAAGTCGGAGCTCCAGGTGGTCTTGGACATGCCGGAGGGCACCAGTCTCGAGCGAACCGCGCAGGTCATCGGCGAGATGGGCGAGTATCTGAGGGGCGTCGACGAGGTCAGCGACTACCAGGCCTATGTCGGCACGGCCTCACCCATCAACTTCAACGGGCTGGTGCGCCAATACTATCTGCGTGCAGGGCCGCAGGTCGCCGATATCCAGGTGAATTTGGTCGACAAGCACCACCGTGACCGCAAGTCGCACGACATCGCGCGAGAACTGCGCGAGCCCCTGCAGCGGATTGCGCGCACCTACGATGGCAATGCCAAGATCGTCGAGATTCCGCCGGGACCGCCGGTGATGTCGCCGCTGGTCGGCGAGGTCTATGGCATCGATTATGGGGGCCAGATCGAGGTCGCGAAGGAGGTCAGGGCCATCTTCGCCTCGACCCGGGATATCGTCGACGTCGATGACTCGGTCGAGTTTCCGGCGGACAAGATCGTCATCTTCGTCGACCGCGCCAAGGCGGCTCGTCTCGGCGTCGCCCAAGGGGCGATCGCGGATGCCCTGACCACCGTGCTGGATGGCGAAGACATGAGCTTCCTCCATGGCGACAACATCAAGTACGCGGTGCCGATCCGGGTCGAGTACTCGGAGGCCGACAAGGCCGAGATGGAGCAGGTGCTGGCACTGCGGCTGCGCTCGGCGAGCGGTGAGCTGGTCCCGCTCTCGGAGGTGGTGCGGGTCGAGCCGAGCAGGCGTGCCCACAGCATCTTCCACAAGGACCTGCTGCCGGTCGTCTATGTCACGGGCGACATGGCTGGGGCGACCGACAGCCCGCTCTACGGGATGGTCGAGATCGCGGGACGTCTGGAGGAGGAGCTCGGACTGCCGCAGTGGTACGTCTCCGAGCCGGAGAATCCCTATGACTACAGCCTCAAGTGGGACGGCGAGTGGCAGATCACCTACGAGACCTTCCGCGACATGGGCATTGCCTATGCGGTGGGGCTCCTGCTGATCTACCTACTGGTGGTCGCCCAATTCCGGTCCTATCTGGTTCCCTTGGTCATCATGGCGCCGATCCCCTTGACCATCGTCGGCATCCTGCCGGGCCATGCGCTCCTCGGGGCCCAGTTCACGGCGACCTCCATGATCGGGATGATCGCCCTCGCGGGGATCATCGTGCGCAACTCCATCCTGCTGGTCGACTTCATCAATCAGCAGGTGCGCGAAGAGGGGATGCGCTTCGAGGAGGCGGTGATCAGGTCGTCGGTGGTGCGGGCGAAGCCCATCGCCTTGACCGCGGCCGCCGCGATGGCTGGCGCCGTCTTCATCCTCGACGATCCGATCTTCTCCGGTCTCGCGGTCTCGCTGCTGTTTGGTCTGCTGGTCTCGACCATCCTCACCCTGGTCGTGATCCCGGTGGTCTACTACGGCGTGATGCGCAAGCGGGTCGACTGGATCCGGACCGCGACGGGTTGAAGCGGCCCGAGGACCGCAGCGGTACCTGGTATGGCGGTCCTCGGAGATCGCCGAGTACCTAAACCGCGTCCAGAGCGAGATGCGTCGTTTTCATTTTGTGCTTGGCCTTGGGGGGGTTCATCGACATCGCTGGAGACGCGGTTTAAATTTTCTATTTTTTAATCTCTTAAACCGCGACAGCTCCGATGCTTGTCGTGGCTGCCAAGGCCGATCCAATCAAAGAACTTCGCATACCGCGCTAGGCGCGGTTTAGAGCC
>JANQGF010000070.1 GCA_028277465.1 Chromatiaceae bacterium | reverse complement strand
AAGAGCGCGCGATCGCGGCGGGGCGCCGCTCCCACGTGATGCTGCCGCATGATGCGCGATGCCGACTCAAGGGATCGGGCGAACCGGTGATCGAGGCCCCGATCCAATCAAGAAACTTCGCATACCGTGCTAGATGCGGTTTAGGAGCCTGTCCGGCCCCGAGCACGCGTGTGCCTTCGCAGGACACTCAAGATCGTGGGCGCATTCTACAGCATCCTCGAAGCGGCGGGTCCATGGTCGGAAACTCCTTGCTACAGCGCCCTACGGCCCTCGACGGACACCGTTCAACAGATCCGAGGCAACTGCTCCCCGGCCAACCAATCGACGATCCGGGTGCCACCGAAGCGGGTCTCCATCTGCACGAAATGGAGCGGATCCTCCACCACTTCCCCCACAATGGCCGACTCTGCCCCCCTGGGATGGGCGCGCATGGCAGCCAGCAGCTCATCCGCCCGCTCACCGGGGCAGATGGCCACGAGCTTACCCTCGTTTGCGACATAGAGCGGATCGAGACCGAGCAGCTCACAGGCGGCGGTGACCTCCGACCGCACTGGGATGTCGTTCTCGCGCACCTGAATCCCGACCCCGGACTGATGGGCCAGCTCGTTCAAGGTGGTCGCAAGCCCACCGCGGGTGGGATCGCGCAGACAATGAAGGTCCGGAACGGCCGCGACCATGGCTGCGACCAGATCGTGCAGGGCGGCGGTATCCGATCGGATCTCGGTCCCGAAGCCCAGGTTCTCGCGCTGCGAGAGGATGGCGACACCGTGATCGCCGATGCTGCCACTGACGAGGACGGCGTCGCCTGGTTGCGCCCGGTCACCCGAGAGGCTGATCCCCTCCGGCACGACGCCGAGCCCGGTCGTGGTGATGAAGACGCCATCGCCCTTGCCCCGCTCCACCACCTTGGTATCGCCGGCGGCGACGGGAACGCCCGCCTCGCGTGCCGCAAGGGCCATGCTCTCGACGATACGAGCGAGATCGCCCAGCGGAAACCCCTCCTCGAGAATGAAGCCGGCAGCCAAATAGAGAGGCCGCGCACCCGACATGGCGACATCATTGATGGTGCCGTGCACCGCCAGCGAGCCGATGTCGCCACCGGGAAAGAAGAGGGGTGCGACGACGTGGCCATCGGTACTCATGACGAGACGGCCCGGGGGCGGGGTGAAGAGGGCTTGATCGTTTCCCTGAGCGAGCAGCTCGTTGTCCAGATACCTCTGGAAGAGCTCCGCGATGAGTTGAGCCATGGCCCGCCCGCCGGACCCGTGGCTCATGTCCACCGCCCCCTTCTTCAGATCCAACCGGACGGGGAAACGTCGATCGCCAGTCGTCATAGGACCTTTACCAAAGCGGCAATGGCCGCCATTTGCGCCAGCATGAGTGGAACGATCCATTTGAGCAGATCCGCCTTGACGCGCTCGATATCGGCCTTGGTCTCGCCCCGCAGCCGCTCGATCTCCTTGGTCAGACGGAGCTCGCTTTCGTGCAGCTCGGCGCGCAGCTGCTCGATATCCGTCTTCAGCTCCGCGCGCAGCTGCTCGATGTCGGTCTTCAGCCCGGCACGCACCCGCTCGATGTCCGTCTTCAGCTCGGCGCGCACGCCTTCGATCTCTCGCTGCAGACGCAGCTCGGACTCGCGCACATGGCCCTGAGTCGCCAAATCCGGCAGGTGCGGATAGCGCTCCTCGAGGCGTTCGAACGCCTCCGCGATCACCCGCGCCCGGGTCTTCTCGTCCGGCGCACTGGCGAGGGCTTCATAGAGTGCGATCGCTGAGCTCAAACTATCAATCCAATGACCGAGATCATGACATCAATCTGCCAGCCGCTGGGAGCCGATGCAAGCCGAATGCCCCTGCGCGAGTCCCCTTGGCGCGGGCATGACCGATCGCCATCATCGTTAGCCGGTCACCGCCCGCGAGGATTGCTCCCGGAAGCGTCCGTAGCTCCAATAGGCGGCGCACGCACCTTCCGAGGAGACCATACAGGCCCCCACGGCGTTGTCCGGTGTGCAGACCGTCCCGAACAACTTGCAGTCGGTGGGCTGCTTCACGCCACGCAAGATGGCCGGACACTCACAACCCCTGATCTCTTTGGTCTCGCCGGTCCCGACCGCAAACCGCCGCTCCGCGTCCAGCTCGGCGTAGCCCTCGGCCAGAGCCAGGGCGCTACGAGGCAGAAAACCGAGACCGCGCCACTCGAAGCTGTCGCGCATCTCGAAGACCTCTGTCATCAACGCCTGGGCCTTGCGGTTCCCACCCGGGGTGACGGCACGCCGGTACTGGTTCTCGACCTCGCAGCGACCCTGGTTGATCTGGCGTACCAGCATCAATGCGGACTGCATCACGTCCAGCGGCTCGAAACCGGCGATCACGACCGGGACAGCGAACTCGGCCGCAACGAAGCCATAGGGGCGACTGCCGATCAAGGTGCTGACATGGGACGGGCCGAGGATGCCGTCGAGCCGAACCCCATCCGGACCGGCCGTGGCCAGGATGGTCCTGAGGGCCGGCGGCGTGAGGACATGATTGCAGAAGACCGAGAAATTCCGGAGCCCCTCGGCCCGTGCGACCTTGACCGCCACGGCAGTCGGCGGCGTGGTGGTCTCGAAGCCGATCGCGAAGAAGACGACCTCCTGCCCCGGGGTCTCGCGTGCGATCCGCAACACATCCTGAGTGGAATAGACCATGCGAATGTCGGCGCCCTCCGCCTTGGCCTTGAGCAGGCTCCTGCGCTCGCTGGCCGGGACCCGCATCAAGTCGCCATAGGTGCAGAGTGTCACGCCATGTCGGGTCGCCAAGGCGATCGCCTGGTCGATGCGGGCCATGGGCAGGACGCAGACGGGGCAGCCCGGACCATGGATGAAATGCAGGTTCGGCGGCATCAGGTCCTGGACACCGTATCGAAAAATGGCATGCGTATGACCACCGCAGAACTCCATGAACCGGTATTCCCTGGTCGGGTCCACCTCGGCGCCGATCGCGTCGGCCAATTGGCGAGCGAGCCGCCGATCACGGAACTCGTCGATGTATTTCATGATTGGTCCTCGGCAGGCGGGTCATTCGCCACCAGATCGGCGTCCGCTTCTTCCTCCAGCAGACCGATTTCCCGAATCAGCCGCAGCGTGTGCTCCGCCTCCTCCGCGCTGAGTTTGTTCAGGGCATAGCCGACATGGACCAGGACATAATCGCCCTCGGCGACGTCTTCAACCAATGCCAGCGAGACCTCCTTGCTCACGGCACCGATGGCAACCAGTGCGATGTCCGTCGCGGGGTCGATACGAGTGATCTTGGCTGGTATGGCTAGACACATGGTGAGACCTCGGCGAAAGGGATGATTTCTAATTCAAACCGCTGGATGACACAAGGCTCAGCTCGAAGGCCACACAGGGATCGGTGGCCATGATGAGTGACTCCGCGCGACGTCTCAGGATCCCATCCTCGGCGTCCGGGAGGGCGGCAAGCCCTTGGGCGACCGCTCCGCGCGGGTGGAAATTCCACTCGGTCGGGGCCAAGATGCGATAGTCCATCACCTGCCCTTCATCCACCCGCGCCACATGGATCAGCAGGCCGCGCGCCGCATCCGAGCGGCCGACACCCAGACCTGGCTCCGGGGCCATGGGGTCCGGCTGCTCGGCGGGTGCCTGCGTCGCAAGCAGACTGCGGGCCTTCGAAACCAAGAATGCGACCTCCAGGAGCTGGGCCGCCAGACGCGGCAACAGACCATTTCCATGGATCGCAGTCAAATCCCGCATCAAGCCGCAATCGGCACGACGGGTCAGAGGACTGGTCTCCCGAGGGGCTCCATCCCAGGTCGGCAGGGCAAGAAAGCCAGCTGCATCGGAGGCGCCTAGACGGGCAACCAGGTCCCTGTCCGTGATCTCGGGCAAGCGGGTGACCGCCGACCCACCGAGGGCCGCCTCGCCGGAGAGGGCGAGCCGGCGCAGCAGCCGGGCGGCAGGGGTCGCAGTCGTCTCCACCCAGCGGATGAAGCCTTCGCCATCGGTGACCTCCTCCAGCCACTGGGCAGAGGGCATCCCCAGTAGGCGAAGGGCGATCAGACCATCGATGTCCGCCAGGAGAGGATCGCAGAGCCGAGTGTTCGCCTTGCCCTCGCCCGCGCCCGGCCGAAACAGGGACCCATCCGGATCCAGGCCGGCAGACAGATCCTTGAACCAGGAGAGGACGCTCGCCATGGCGACGCGATCGGCCGACTCGTCCATGAGTCGCGGCCAGTCCAGGAGAAGGCGCCAGAGGTGTTCGCGGATGGTCTCCGCCGCCACCGAGAGCTCGCGTATCGCCTCGACGCGCGGTGCTGGGGTGAATCCGCACGCCAGGTCGAGCGCTGTGACGCAGGCCTTGGACTGGGCCTTGGAGCAGACCGAGAAGAGCTGGGGCAACAAGGCGGCCGTGGCCTGCGGGGTACGACCGGCGAATGCAGCCGCCGCGTTCCGGGGTCGCGTCGAGTCGATCTCGGCGGCAATCCCCCGAGGCGTCCGTCGCAGTTGGATCTTGAGTCGGCCGGGCGGATCGGACATGGTTCGCTGGAGGCGTCTCGAGGCGAAGGGTGCACCAGTGTAACCGAACGACGCACTCGGTTACCCTGTCCCCGATCGATCCATTCCAACCTAAACCGCGTCCAGAGCGAAATGCGTCGTTTTCATTTTGTGCTTGGCCTCGGGGTTTCATCGACATCGCTGGAGACGCGGTTTAAATTTTATATTTTTTAATCTCTTAGGCGATTGCCGGAAATTCTCATGCCAGCTGGCGCCGGATTGGCGTCTGCCTTCAAGGAGCGTCGGCAGGCGCATCGCCGGGCGATGTGACTGCTGGCGCCACGCAGAAGGCGGGCGTCAAATGATGATTCAGAAACAACCTACACACCGTAGGTTGGGCAAAGCGGAGCGTGCCCAACAAGGGCGGCTCAAGTTGCACCACTTGTTTCTGAATCGTTCCCAAGACAAGCCAGGTGGTATGAGAATTGACAGAAATCGCCTTAAACCGCGACAGCTCCGATGCTTGTCGTGGCTGCCGAGGCCAGTCCAATCAAAGAACTTCGCACACCGCGCTAGGCGCGGTTTAAGTGGGAAAGGGTCACACCGGTCACCCTTGACACCGCACGCCGAGCGGCGGCGGATGGGCTGTTTTGTATCCCTACATAGACACTTGAATCTCATCGAGTAGAAATCACCGCATTCTCGAATCGCACGCTGATGTTGGCCAGGATGACCGATCATCAGCGTCTTCTAAGGAGTCAAGCGTGCAAACCGAGATCCTCCCAGAGTTTCTGGAGACACGCGAGGGCCGCGAGGCCGACGCCATTCTTCGTGCCTGCGTGCACTGCGGCTTCTGCACCGCCACCTGTCCAACCTACCAACTCTTGGGTGACGAGTTGGACGGTCCACGCGGTCGGATCTATCAGATCAAGTCGGTGCTGGAAGGAGAGCGCCCCACCCGGGTCACCCAGCGGCACCTCGACCGTTGTCTGACCTGTCGCGCCTGCGAGACGACCTGTCCGTCAGGCGTTCGTTACGCCCGCTTGGCAGACATCGGCCGGCATCTGATCGAGGAGCGGGTGGAGCGACCTCTGTCCGAACGTCTGCTACGGAGCGGGCTCCTGCGCATCCTCCCCTATCCCTCCCGCATCGGTTTCCTCGTCCGGCTCGCCCGTTTGTTCAAACCGCTGCTTCCAGACGGACTTGGATCCAAAGTCCCTTCCAACCGCCCCGCGGGGGCCTGGCCCGAGCCGACCGGTGCACGACGCATGCTGGCGCTCGCGGGCTGCGTGCAGTCGGTGGCGACACCCCTGACCAACGCCGCGGCGGCGCGCATCCTGGCCCGCCTCGGAATCGACCTGCTCGAGGTCCCGGCGGCCGGGTGTTGCGGGGCCGCGGCCTATCATCTCGGTGCCCGCGAGCAAGGCTTGAATGCCATGCGCCGCAACATCGATGCCTGGTGGCCGGAGATCGAGTCCGGGTGCGAGGCGATCCTGGTCACTGCCAGCGGCTGCGGGGTGATGGTCAAGGAATACGGGGAGGTTCTCGCCGAGGACCCGGACTATGCCGCCAAGGCGGCGCGGGTGGCGGCCCTGGCACGCGACCCGGTCGAGATCCTGACCACGGAGGACCTTTCCCGACTCGGGACACCGGGCCGCGGGCGCAAGGTGGCCTTCCACGCCCCCTGCACGCTGCAACACGGTCAGCAGCTCAAACAGCTGGTCGAACCACTCCTGGCGCGGCTCGGCTTCCGACCGACCCAGGTCCCGGATGCCCATTTGTGTTGCGGGTCGGCTGGAACCTATTCCCTGACTCAGCCGGCGCTGTCGCTCCAGTTGAGAGACCAGAAGGTCGCGGCCCTCGAGTCCGGCGCGCCCGAACTCATCGCCACGGCCAATATCGGCTGCCAGCTTCACCTGGCGGCCGGTACGCCGACGCCTGTCGTCCATTGGCTCGAATTGTTGGAAGCAGAGGAGGAAGACAACAGATGACCGACCGCATCGGATTCATCGGCCTGGGGATCATGGGACGGCCGATGGCATTGAACCTGATCAAGGCCGGCTTCGCCCTGGCCGTCCATGCCCGCCGGGCCGAGTCCATGCAGCCCTTGGCCGCGGCCGGCGCCCTGACCTGTGCCAGTCCGGCGGAGGTGGCCCGTCACTCGGACGTGATCTTGACCATGGTGTCAGATACCCCGGATGTCGAGGCCGTGATTCTGGGCCCGGATGGCGTCATCGAGGGGCTCCAACCGGGAGCGGCAGTGGTCGATCTGAGCACCATCTCGCCCTCGGTGACCCGTTCCATCGCCGAGCGGTTGCGTGAGCAGGGCGTCGAGATGCTGGATGCGCCCGTCTCGGGTGGAGAGGTGGGGGCCATCCAGGCAACGCTCTCCATCATGGTGGGGGGCGCGGCGCCAACCTTCGCGCGCGTGCGTCCACTGTTCGATGCGATGGGGCGAAATATCGTCCACATCGGCGGTAACGGTGCGGGACAGGTGTGCAAGTCATGCAACCAGATCCTGGTGGGTGCGACCATCGCCGGGGTGGCGGAGGCCTTGTTGCTGGCCCAGGCCGCCGGGGCGGATCCGGCGAAGGTACGTGAGGCACTGCTCGGCGGCTTCGCCAGCAGCCGAGTGCTGGAGATCCATGGCCAACGGATGATCGACCAAGACTTCGAGCCCGGCTTCAAGGCCCGACTTCATCAGAAGGACATGCGGATCGTCATGGAGACCGCCCAGGAGCTGGGTCTGGCCCTGCCCTCGGCGGCCATGATCGCCCAATATCTGAATGCGCTCGTCGGTCGAGGTCTCGAAGAGACCGATTCGGCGGCCATCTATCGCGTCTTGCAGGCGATCAATGCCCGGGAGGCGCTCTGAGTCAGATCAGACGTCAGGCAGCCTGGAGGGCCGCGCGAAATAGTAACCCTGGGCGCAGTCGACCCCGATCTCCTGGAGGATCGCCAATGTCTCGGCGGTCTCGACGAACTCCGCGGTGACGCGTTTCCCCAGACCATGGGCCATGTCGGTGATCGCCTTGACCAGGATCCGATCCTCTCGGTTGTTCGGCAGGTCGCGAATGAAGGCGCCATCGATCTTGATGTCGTCGACCGGCAGCTGACGCAGATAGGCGTAAGAGGCGTAACCACTGCCGAAATCGTCGAGGGCGAAGCGGCAGCCGAGCTCCTGGATGCTGCGCATCAGGCGGGTCGCACTGCTCAGGCTGTCGATCGCCACGCGTTCGGTGATCTCGATCGAGAGTCGAGATGGTCGGATGGCGTATTCCTCCAGGAGGCGTTCCAGCGTCGAGAGGATGAGCGGATCATCCATGGCATTGGCCGACAGGTTGATGGCGAGCGCAAGACCACCCCGCTCGGCCAGAAGCTTGACCGCTTGGCTCAAGACCCAGTGATCGATGGCCTGGATCTGGCCGGTCTCTTCGGCGACTGGAATGAAACGGTCGGGATAGATCAAGCCGCCCTCCCGGTCCTGCATCCGCAGCAGCAACTCCAGGTGACAGGGCTTGCCAGTGGCGATCTCGACGATGGGCTGAGCATGCAACTCGAAGCGATCATCGCACAGCGCGGCGGCAATCTGCTCCCGCCAGAGGATGCGTTCATCCAGTTGCTCGCGCCCCGGGTCCTCTTCCGAGAAGAGGTGCCAACGTCCACGTCCGCGATCCTTGGCTCGATACATCGCCAGATCCGCATTGGCCATCAACTGGCGGATCGCCAGACCATGATCCGGAAAGCTGACGATGCCGATACTGGCTGAAACCCGATGCTCCCGACCCTCCTCCTGCAGGCTGATGGTGCGAATCGCCTTCTGCACGGACTCGGCACAGGCCACGGCGTTCTGCGCGGAGGCCTCGGGCAGGGCCAGGGCGAACTCGTCTCCGCCCAGACGCGCCAGCAGATCGCTCGAACGGGTGATGTCGCGCAACCGCTCGGCGACGCGTTGCAGCAATCGATCCCCCACCTGATGGCCGCTGAGGTCGTTGACCTCTTTGAACTCGTCCAGATCCAGGTAGAGGAGCCCGCCCTGATGTCGATAGCGTGCCGCTTGGTCGACAATGCGCTGGAAATCCTCTTCGAACCGACGGCGGTTCATTAGACCGGTCAGAGGATCATGGTCCGCCAGCCAGACCAGCTGCTCCTCCGCTTGTTGGCGCCCCTGCTGCAGCCCCTCCATCCGGTCGGTCAGACGCCTGACCGTCTCGATCATCAGATCGATCTCGTCGCGCGAGAGACGTCGGGTGCCGAAGTAGCCCAGACGGCTGCGGAGATCGGCATAGCGTCTCTCCGCCAGCAGAGGCAGTGCTGCCGCCAGGTGGCGTAGCCGGTACAGGGGTGGCTTCATGATCATGAGGAGCAAGGTCTCGGACAGGAGCAGACCGAGCGCCCCCATGAGGAGGCCGTGGTGCATGGCATTCTTGATGCTTTCTTGTTGTGCGGAGACCTCGTTGATGACAAAGGCGTCGACCCCCTCGGCAAACTCGACGATGCGGAAGATCTCGAACCAGCCGTTCCCCTGTTGGACCAGGATGGGGGACATGTCCCGACCCAGCTCCAACAAGGCGTATCCCGCTGCCCGGAGCACAGGTAGTGCCTCCTGAGGGTGGGTCACGGCGGGAAATCTCAGATAGTCCGGGCTCTCCGGATCCAAGCGTGCGCGCTTCTTCGGGTCGTCCGTCAAGGCGATGGCAATCTCGGCCGCGGTCAGCGCGCTGAACGCCAGCAGGGAATCGGCGAGTGAGCGTCCGAGAACGAGCGTTCCGGCGAAGGTTCCCTGCCACAGCAGTGGAGTGGCGAGATACTGGCCGCAACGAGGGCGGCATGACAGGATGGACGCGGTGTCGTCCGGTGACAGCTCGATCCGTTCGAGCAGCTCGGGGGGTATCTCGGAGGCGCTTTGGGGCCAAGTGAGGGCGGTCTCGCGATCGGGTGTGATCCAGTGGACGGAGCGGATATCCCATTCCAGGCCCAAGAGTGCCCCATTGGTATCAAGCGCCTCTCGTAGCTGGGCAGTCAAGTCGGGCGCGCGTCCGCTGGGCCCGAGCAAAGGAACCAGACTGGCAAGCTTGGACATCTCCTGGCTGCGCGCATTCACCATGGTGCGCAATTGGCGCGCCTGCTGGTCGCGGATTTGGGATTGCTGCAACTCGAACTGCCGCACGGATTGCTCATTGGCGAGGAACGCCAGCGAGGCATTGACCACCACCAGGATGAGGCTCAGCCCGATCAGGGCCTGCCAGCGCAGGCTGAGGAAGGGTGTCGTGGCTCTCGGCGCGGTCTTTTCGGCAACCACTGGCTCGTCTCAGAAGCGGATCGAGATGGAGGCAGCGAAGACGTTCCAGTCCTCTTCGAGCGCGTTCGGATCCGGATTCTCGCGAATGGAGAGCGCGAAGGTCCCCTGGTGTCTCTGGTACTCGACACGAAACATGAGACTCGGGTTGATGTCCCAACGCATCCCGAGCGTCCAGATCTTGGAGTAGAAATCGAATGGTGGGGTGATGCCGCCGGTCAGGGCCGAGGACCGGCTGCCATCCCGATCCTTGCGGTCGGCAAAATCCTCCTCATAGCGCAGCATGAGTTCGAGATTCGCATGCAGGCGGTAGGCACCCTGCAGGTAGTAGCCCTCGATGGTCTCTTCGTGGAAAGGAAAGAAAGGACCGAAATCCTTCCATTTCAACGGGACGCGCGAGTACTCGGCCGAGAGGGTCCAATCCTGCGCGTTGTACTGGAATGACGCGATCCAATCGAGAAAGTCGATCGATCCAGCACCCAGCACCGAGTTCGCTCCCGGGTCGAACGCCATGGTGGAGACGAAACCGCTGAGCCCAAGCTTGATGTCCTCGGTCTGGGTCGTATACCAGAGGCTGGCGACCCAGCTCGTACCCTCGGCCTCGAGCTTCCCATCGAAGTCGTCGCCCAGGTACGCCCATTCCACGTTTTCGTCGATAACGGCTCGCCCCCCACCGAGGGTCAGAGAGAGGTGGCCGATCTCGCCATAGGACTCGCCGTAGAACATGAGTCCATCGGACGAAAGCATCAGGTTGCGCACCTTGTCGTAATACACGGATTGAGGCAGAAAGATGCCGGGACGTGTAAAGGGCACGTCACGCGTCTCATTGTAGAGCCCCAAGGGGTTCTTGATCCGCCCGGCACGGACACCGAACCGTCGTTGCGGCGAGGAGACCAGCGTCAGGTCCGCCACGGCGAAATCGAGTGAGGGGGAGCCATCGTACATCTCGCCCGCTCGACGCGCCAGCAGTTGGCCGGACAGGAGCAGGTCCGGATCGAGCTGAACGGAGGCATTGACCCCGATCTCGGTGAAGTCCAACGCGGTCCCACGACGCGCGCCATAGTATTGATTCGCGTTGGTATTCACGGCGGCCTGACTGGCGAATCCGTGGACCCGGATCCGCTCCTGTTGGAACTCGAGTGCGACCGCCGGCGGGTGACCCAAGGCGAGGAAGGAAACAAGCGCGCGAAGATAGCGGTGCATCTCGTCAGCGGACCTCGATGGTGCGGAGGTTCGGGCTCGAAGCGTCGGTCTCGGCGTAACCGAGCGCGCCGGGCGTCGTCTCGACGCGGCGGAGCAGCTCCTCGATCGAGGAGACCGTCACAGGTGCGCGACCGGTCCCCGAGAAGAGCTGGCGATCCCAGACTCGCCTGAGCTGATAGGGGTAGAGGCCGAGTACGCCATTGACGAAGCGTCGGTGGAGTGCGGCGTCGTCGGGGAGGACGAAGACCTTGACCCTGGTCCCATCCGGCCAGTGTTTGAGGCGCATCGTCAGATAGAGTCGCGCCTCGTTGCGCGTCAGGGTCTCGATCATCACGTCCCTGTGAGCGACCAATTCCTGGGCAGCCGCGGGGAGGTTCCACAGGATGACCAAAAGGCAGAGCAATCCTTTCATCGATGGCCTATAGACCGCATCCAGAGTGAAATGCGTTGTTTCGAGTGATTCCAGCCGCGCAGCAATCACCGACCATCGGCGTGACACGCACGGTTTAGGCGATTGCCGGAAATGTTTATACCAGATGGCGCCGGATTGAGGCTCGCCTTCAAGGAGCGCCACCAGGAGCATCGCCGGGCGATGTGACTGG
>JANQGF010000062.1 GCA_028277465.1 Chromatiaceae bacterium | reverse complement strand
GATCGCGCGCTCTTCGCGGCGGGGCGCCGCTCCCACGTGATGCTGCCGCATGATGCGCGATGCCGACTCAAGGGATCGGACGAACCGGTGATCGAGGCCCGAAAACGCACCCCGAACCCAGCCACCGATTCTTCATCGTCAACCGCGTCGTCGTGGAGGAGTTGGAATCCTGGTTCATCGGTGATACCACGGCATTGCGTAAGGCATTTCCAAGTCTCCCACAGAAGTTTCCAGGCAACTTCTCGAACCCGGACAATGGTGGAACATGGGAGCGGCTCCACCCTTTCTTGCAGAAGAACGGAGTCTATCGAGGCAGCTATCCGAAGATCGAAGCTGCCCGTAAGGCGATTGCCGGAAATGTTCATACCAGATGGCGCCGGATTGAGGCTCGCCTTCAAGGAGCGCCACCAGGCGCATCGCCGGGCGATGTGACTGGTGGTGCGACACCGAAGGCGGGCGTCAAGACAAGTCAGATGGTATGAACGATGGTATGAACATTGACAGAAATCGCCTTAATGCACGAAGGATTAACTTGTCTGTCATGGAGCCCACACACGACTGCAACAGTTGTGACATAGACTTGGTTTCCACTTAATCGATCGTCATCCGAGGGTGTGCAATGGTCGCTTCTGCCTCAGCGTTTACTTCGAAGCGCGGGGGACGTCTGATTGTGGAGCTCGCTGCTTGCGCAGAGGAAGTGCGAGAGGCCCAATCCTTGCGCTATCGCGTGTTCGGCGAGGAGATGGGCGCGAGGCTCAAGGGCGACAAGCGACTCGACATCGACGAGTTCGATGCCTACTGCCAGCACATGCTGGTGCGCGAGGCCAGAAGCGGTCGGGTGGTCGGCTGCACCCGGATCCTGACCGATGACAATGCCGCTCGTCTGGGGCGCTTCTACTCGGAAAGCGAGTTCGAGCTGGGGCCCATCAGCCGGATCCAAGGTCGGCTCCTGGAGGTCGGCCGAACCTGTATCGCCGCTGACTTCCGACAGGGCTCGGCGATCGCGGTGCTCTGGTCCGGTCTCGCCGAGTTCATCCATCGGCAAGGGTTCGACTATCTCTTTGGTTGTGCCAGCGTCCCCTTGGGCGAGCACGACATTCAGGCCGCGGCGATCATGAATCGGCTGCGGCGACAGGCCATGGCGCCCGAGGCCCTGCGGGTGGTCCCCCGAGTACCCTTGCTCACCACCCGAATCCCTGACACCATCTTGGACGCCCCCTTGCCGGCACTCCTGCGTGCCTATGTGAGACTGGGCGCCAGGGTCTGCGGCGAGCCCTGCCGGGACCCAGACTTCGGCGTCGCAGACTTGCTGATGCTGCTCAAGGTCGACGAGCTGAACCCCACCTATTCGCGCCACTTCATCGAGCGTGTCGCAGACACTTGAGACCCTGATGGTGTTGAGGCCCCTCTGGAAGAGCCTGCGCGTCGTCGAGCATTTAGGCACTGGCGCGCTCATCGCGCTCTATCTCAGTCTCTTGACCAGTGTCGGCCACCGACCGACGTGGGTGCCCAAGGTAGTCCGCTGGTGGCACGGCCGACTGTGCCGTGCACTCGGCATCCGTCTCAGCATCCAAGGGCACCTCGAGCCAGGCTGTCTGCTGGTGGGCAACCATGTTTCGTGGCTCGATATCCCCGTGCTCGGTGCGCAAGGTGAGATCGGTTTTCTGTCCAAATCGGAGGTTCGAGGCTGGCCGCTCATTGGGTGGATGGCGGAGCTCGCAGGGACGTCCTTCATCGAGCGCGGAGCGCATCAGGCCGAACGTATCTCTGCACACCTCGCCGAGGAGGTCGCGCGCGGTCGTTCGCTCATGGTCTTTCCCGAGGGGACCACGACCGACGGCAAACAGGTGCGGCGCTTTCACCCCCGCCTGTTCGTGATTGCACAAGCGCCCGGGTTGCAGATCCAACCGGTCGCGATCGGTTATCGTCGCGGCAGCGATCCCGCACCGGATCCGGTGGTCCCTTTCGTCGGGGAAGACACCTTGATTGCCAACCTCTGGCGGGTGGTCCACCACCCGGATCTGGTCGCTCACATCCGTTTTCTCTCTCCGATTCGGCCAGCCGAAGGCCAAACGCGTCGCGCCCTGGCGGAGCAGGCGCATTCGGCGATCCTCGAGGGTCTCGGATTGAATCGGCGAACGGACACGGGGCCCGTCCTCGAGCCTTCCGAGGAAGGGCCCCCCGAGGGGGCTGAAGCCGGCCCAACCAGTCTCGATCCGCGTCCAGCCTGAAGGGATGAAATCAATGCCTCGGACGTCACCCGACTGGCCGCGGTCCGGCCGCCTTGATCTTGCCATCGTGACCGAGACCTATCCGCCCGAGATCAACGGTGTAGCGAACACCATGCGACACCTCACCGAAGGGCTCACGACGAGAGGACATCGGGTGCAGTTGGTTCGCCCACGCCAGCGGGCCGATCGAGTCAAGCCGGAGCCCGGCCCCATTCGAGTCACCCTGGTGCCGGGTCTCCCGATCCCTGGTTATCGGGGTCTGCGATTCGGGCTCCCTGTCTACTGGCGCTTGCGACGCCTCTGGCACCGGGCACGTCCGGATCTCGCCTACATCGCCACCCAGGGACCGCTCGGCCATGCCGCGCTCTCGGCTGCCAGGGCACTCGGAGTTCCGACCGTGACGGGTTTTCACACCCAGTTTCATCAATATAGCCACCACTATGGCCTCGGCATCCTGACGCATCAGATCGCCGAGACGCTGCGCCATTTCCATAACCGTTCCGACGCGACCCTGGTGCCGACTGCCGAACTGAAGACCGAGCTGTCAGACGCCGGCTTCCAAAACGTCCATGTCTTCGGTCGTGGCGTGGATGTGGCGCGCTTTTCCCCCGCTTGGCGTGACGCCGAGCTACGCCGCTCCTGGGGTTGCGAGGAAGGGACCCTGGCCGTCCTCTATGTCGGGCGGATCGCTGCCGAGAAGAACCTCGACCTGGCCCGCGAGGCCTTCGAGACCATTCGGGCCGACCACCCGGACGCGCGCTTCGTCCTCGTTGGCGACGGGCCTGCACTGGGGCCCATGCAGCGCGAGTTCCCCGACTTCGTGTTCGCCGGACCGAGGGTCGGCAAAGAGCTCTCGGCTCACTATGCCTCCGGCGATCTCTTTCTCTTTCCCAGCCTGACAGAGACCTTCGGCAATGTGGTCACGGAGGCCATGGCGAGCGGCCTGCCAGTCATCGCCTTCGACTATGCGGCGGCACACACCCATATCGCCTCCTGGAAGAATGGCGTGTCCTTGCCGGTCGGTGACCGCGCGGCCTTCCTCGCCGCCAGCCGCGAAGCGACTCGCGACCTCGAGCGCCTGCGACGAATGGGCCGAGCCGCCAGAAAGACGGCCGAGGGAATCAGTTGGGACCGGGTTCTGGGCGGAGTGGAGGAACGCCTTTTCAAAGTGATCCACCGGCAGCACAGGGCGGAGGCTTGTCATGCAACTGTGGCTACGACACCTGAATGAGCTTGAGACGTCGGTCTGCCGCGCCTGGAGCCGGCCCGGCCAGCATCAGTGGATCCAGCGACCCTTCGCCATCGTCAGCCGGCTCGGGGACGGGATCTTCTGGTACAGCCTGATGGCGACCCTGCCGCTGCTTTACGGCCTGCAGGGTCTTCAGGCCAGCTTCCATATGCTGGCGACGGGCGGCGTCGCACTGGCACTCTACAAATCGCTCAAGGGCTTCACGCGGCGCGAGCGCCCCTGCAGTTACGCGAGCGACATCATCGCCCAGGTCCCCCCGCTGGACCGTTACAGCTTTCCATCCGGCCATACGCTCCATGCCGTCAGCTTCTCGACCGTCGCCATCTATTACTTTCCGGAGCTGGCCTGGCTATTGATCCCCTTTACGGCCCTGGTGGCAGGCTCCCGCGTGATTCTCGGCCTGCATTACCCCAGCGACGTCCTAGTGGCAACCCTGATCGGGTTGGCGCTCGGTTACACGAGCATCTCCCTGGCCGCCTGAATCGAAAGCGGACCGTCACTGGGTGAGACGGCCGTCATCAAGATCGCTTCTCATTGCAGGCTAGCGCGCCTGGAGCTTCGACAGGGGATCGAACTGCTATACTCTTACCCTCGCGTTTGGAGACGTCGATCGTCCGCCCCCTGCCGAGCTCGGCAGGGAGCGCAAGAAAATGGGATCACCGAATCGCATGGGTTCGAATAGCTTCCAGGAGCGAGCAATGAAATCGAGCAGACCAGGACTCCATTCTGCAATCACCCTCCTCTCTCTATTGGCTGCGATGAGCAGTGACGCGGCCCACTCCACACAAGCGGCGCTCGACCCGACACCGCCAAGCGAACTGGTGAAGCTGGTCTTCATCCATCATTCAACCGGGGAAAACTGGCTCGCCGATAACAATGGCCGACTGGGTATCGAGCTGGGCGAGAACAACTATTTCGTCAGCGATACCAACTATGGTTGGGGGCCAGATGGCATCGGTGACCGCACCGACATCCCGGACTGGCTGGAATGGTTCCGAAGCAAGAGAACGGCCTCCTATACGAGTGCCTTGTTCAGAGAGAACAATCGACACTCTCCGTATTCGCGTAAATTGACCGATCCAGGCGGGAAGAACGAGATCATCTTGTTCAAGTCGTGTTTCCCCAATTCGAACCTATCTGGAAGGCCGACAGATCCGCCTCGCGCGGGGACCAATTTAACGGTCGGCAACGCCAAGTTCGTTTACAATGAGTTGTTGCGCTATTTCGCCATCCGTCAGGACAAGCTGTTCGTCGTGATAACCGCCCCTCCGGTCACCGATCCGACCTATGCCGAGAATGCCCGCGCCTTCAACGACTGGCTCGTCAAGGACTGGCTGCGAGAGAACGGCTATCCTTATCAGAATGTCGTGGTGTTCGATTTCTACAATGTGCTCACCGGCCCAGACAATCATCACAGATATATCGATGGTGCCATTGAACATACCTATGTCTCGGGGATGAATACATCCTATTATCCCTCGGGGCCGGGCGACGATCACCCATCCAAGGCCGGGAATGTAAAGGCGCGGAACCAGTTGATTCCACTTCTCAATAGCTATTACCATCGCTGGAAGGCAGGGCCACCCGATTTACGTCAGATGAGAGTGCAGATCCGTTCCACCAGGACCGAGGATGGCTGGATCCTCGAATCGAGCGAGAACAGCAACCTCGGCGCCAAGCTCGGCAGCAATGAGCTGAGGGCGGGGGACGACAAGAGAGACCGTCAATACCGATCCATCCTCTCGTTCGACACCTCCGTCCTGCCGGCGAATGCCTGGATCAGTTCGGCGACACTCAGGATCAAACGGTCGTCCTCAGTGGGCTCCAACCCCTTTCGGACACATGGCAATCTTCTGGTGGACATTCGCACCTCCCACTTTGGCACGAATACCCGCCTTCAAGCGGCCGATTTCCGGGCCAGGGCCAGCCGAAACAAGGTGGGCCGCGTCAGATCCAAACCCACGAATCAATGGTACCGAGCCGCATTGAACGATACGGCCTTTCAATGGGTGAAGACGAACGACAAGACTCAGTTTCGCCTGCAGTTCAAGTTGGACGATGACGACGATCACTCCGCCGATTATATGACCTTCCACAGCGGCAGGGGGGCGACCGCCAACCGCCCGACGCTGATCCTGAAGTATCTCATTCCTTAGACGGATGACGAGAACGAGCTGGCGCTTCATCACCCAGCGCCCGGAGTATTTCATCGCCTTCGGGCTGGGAACCGGCCTGAGCCCAAAGGCCCCCGGCACGGTCGGCACCCTGCTGGGCTTCCCGCTCTATCTTGGGCTTGCCTGGGCCTTGCCCTTATGGGCGGTGTTGGCGATCCTCATGGGCCTCTATCTGGCCGGCATCCGCATCTGCGACCAGGCCGGAAAGGCGGTCGGCGTCGCCGACCACCCGGGCATCGTCTGGGACGAAATCGTCGCCATGGCCTTGGTTTTGTGCTTCACGCCGCGACACTGGCTCTGGTACCTTGCTGCCTTCGTCGCCTTTCGGTTCTTCGATATCCTGAAGCCCTGGCCGATCGGTCTCATCGACAAAGGGATGGAGAACGGCGCCGGCGTCATGCTGGACGACCTGGTGGCGGCGGGTTACGCGATCGGGGCGCTCACCCTGGCTCGGGGTCTGCTGTGAGGCTAAGGTGGCGCGCAGGAGACCGACACCGGACTCCGCCGCCCCGAAGTCGCCGAACGACCGAGCTCGGCCCGATCAGGCAGCGAAGTCTCTGCATGCGACGATGGCGGGTTGGTGGGACAAGCTAACGGTCAGGCCGTGTCTCTGGCACCCCGGAGCATGGAACAAGAGCCGCAGCAGTTTGCAGGCTCGTCGCGGCGAGGCGCCGCTCCCACCAAATCGAGCGGCTGGGGTGCTTTCCACGGTAATCTCTTAGGCGATTGCCGGAAATGTTTATACCAGATGGCGCCGGATTGAGGCTCGCCTTCAAGGAGCGCCACCAGGAGCATCGCCGGGCGATGTGACTG
>JANQGF010000061.1 GCA_028277465.1 Chromatiaceae bacterium | reverse complement strand
CCAGTCACATCGCCCGGCGATGCTCCTGGTGGCGCTCCTTGAAGGCGAGCCTCAATCCGGCGCCATCTGGTATAAACATTTCCGGCAATCGCCTAAGAGCCTGGAGGAAATTGCGTGAAAGGTTTTTTGCTTGCTCTGGCGTTGATTCTGACCGGCTCGACATTGTCAGTCACGGTTGCCGGGAATGAGCAGGGTCCGGAGTCCTTCTCCTTCGGCGTCGTTCCGCAGCAGTCAGCGAGCAAGCTGGCCAAGAATTGGGTGCCGGTTTTCGAATACCTCGGTCGACAAACCGGTACGAAGCTCCGGTTCCGCACCGCACGGGATATTCCAGAGTTCGAGCGGCGGGTCGCCGCTGGTGACTACGACCTCGCGTACGTGAACCCCTACCACTACACCGTGTTCAGCAGCAATCCCGGTTACCGGGCCTTTGCCAAGGCCGAGGGCAAACGCACCAAAGGGATACTGGTCGTGCGTAAGGACAGTCCGATCCAGGATCCACACGGATTGGCGAATGAAACGATTGCCTTTCCTGCACCGGCCGCTTTTGCGGCGAGCCTATTGACGAGAGCTCATCTGGCGAGGGAGGGAATCCCTTTCCTGCCCAAGTATGTATCGTCCCACGACTCCGTGTACCGAACGGTCGCCAAGGGCCTGTATGCGGCCGGCGGTGGGGTGGTCCGGACCTTCAACAGCATGGAGCCGGAAATCCGGGATCAGTTGCGCATACTCTGGACCTCCGAGGGATATACCCCCCATGCGTTCGCGGCTCACCCGCGTGTTCCCGTTCGGACAGTCGAAGGTATTGCAGAGGCCATGCTCCGAATGAATGAGAGCGACGAAGGGGCGTTGCTCCTGACGTCGCTGAGCCTGACAGGCCTCGAAGCGGCGACCGATAACGATTGGGACGACGTGCGAGGACTCGGTATCGACCTTCTCGACGAGCTCGTGAAGCCTGCCCAGTGAGCTTTCGTCTAAAGACGATTATCGGGATCGCCGCCATCGAGGCGATCCTCCTCGCCATACTCGTCGTCAGCGGGCTGCGCTGGCTGCACGACTCTAACGAGGAGCAGCTCGTGCAGCGTGGTGCGACCACGGCGCGGCTCTTCGCTACCACCACGAAGGATTCGGTGCTGGCCACGGACCTCGCGTCCCTGGAAAGCTTCGTCGAGGAGGCGCTGACGAGTTCCGACATCGTCTACGCCCGCGTGCGAGACGATGAAGGACGGGTGCTGGCAGAGGGCGGAGACAGCGCCGCGCTTGCCAGACGGTTTCTTCCAGACTCGGACCCCTCCCAAGCGGAGGACGGGGTCTTCGATGTGTACGCCGAGATCAGCGAAGCGGGCATCCGGTTCGGTAGCGTCGAGGTTGGGGTGTCCGTGGAGGCGTTTCGCACCTTGCTGCGAGAAGCCCGCTCCGGGGGCGTCGGCATTGCGGCGGTCACAATGCTGCTGGTCGCCCTGTTCTCGTTCGTGCTCGGAACCTATCTCACCCGGCAACTCGGTCGGCTGCAGAGCGCCTCGGACAGAATCGGACGGGAGGGGCCCGGCTTTCAAATCCCGGTGGAGGGGAAAGACGAGGTGGCTCGGGCGATCGTCGCATTCAACGATATGTCGATGCGCCTCGGGGACTCTTACGTCGAACAGCGGCGGGCGCTTGAAGCGTCCCGAGAGCTTGCGAGCCGCATCAGGGCGAGCGAGGCGCAGAAGGCTGCAATGCTCGAGGCCGCCCTGGATGCCATCATCACCATCGACGTTGACGGCCGAATCGTCGATTACAGCGGGTCTGCAGAGCAGACTTTCGGGTTCACGCGCGACGAGGCGGTCGGGCGCAGGCTGGACGAACTGGTCATTCCGGATGAGTACCGCGTCGATCACCGCAGCGGCATGGAGCGGTTTCGCCGGAGCGGGTTCGGCCCCGTGCTCGGTCGGCGCCTGGAATTGCCGGCCCTGCACAAGAACGGAAACAGGTTCTCCTTGGAGATTGCAATCACCCATGTAGAAACCGACTACGGGACCTATTTCACCGCCTTCATGCGGGATATCAGCGAGAAAAAGCGGGCGGACGGTGAGCTTCGACTCGCTGCCCAGGCCTTCGAGTCCCAGGAGGCCATCTTCATCACCGACGCGCGGGCAAAGATAGTGCGGGTCAACCAGGCCTTCACGCATATCACCGGCTACGCAGCAGATGAGGTGATCGGCAAGACGCCGCGGGTTCTAAAATCCTACCGCCAGGATGAGGCGTTTTATCGCCGAATGTGGGGCCGCTTGCTCGAGGATGGGCACTGGGAGGGAGAGATCGAGAACCGGCGCAAGGACGGCGAGATCTACCCGGAGTGGTTGAGCGCTACGGCGGTGCTCAACGACGAGGGCGAGACGACCCACTATGTTGCCCACTTCGTCGACATCAGCGAGCAGAAGCGCATCCAGGCGGCGCTGGAGGAGGCACGCGCCAGGGCCGAGCAGGCGAGCGAGGCCAAGTCGCGCTTTCTCGCGACCATGAGCCACGAGATCCGCACCCCCCTGAATGCCATCCTCAATATGAACGACCTGCTTCTGGAGACGGAACTGGACAGCGAGCAACTCGGCTACGCCCGGACCGCCAGCGAGGCCGGCCGCAACCTGCTCTCCATCGTCAACAGCGTTCTCGATTTCTCCAAGATCGAGGCGGGCCGGGTGGAGCAGCACCCGGAGGCCTGCGATCCGGAGGAAATCGCGGGTGGCGTGCTGCGGTTGCTTGCGGCCCGGGCCTCCGCCAAGGGGATCGAGCTGACCTTGTTCGTCGACCCCGGCATGCCCCGCAGCTTCAGTACGGACCCCGGCCTGCTGCGGCAGATCCTCCTCAATCTGGTGGGTAATGCCATTAAGTTCACCGAACGGGGCGGCGTACGGGTACGGCTGCACTTCGACGCGGATCAGGATGGCCAGGCTTGGGTACGCTTCGAGGTCATCGACTCGGGCATCGGGATACTCGAAGAAAAGCAAGCGGAGCTCTTTACCGAGTTCGTGCAGGCGGACAGCTCCCGTACGCGTCGTTTCGGGGGAACTGGACTCGGGTTGGCGATCAGTCGCGGTCTGGCAAGGTCCCTGGGGGGCGATGTCGACTTCGAGAGCGAACCCGGCGTGGGCAGCCGCTTCTGGTTGCGGCTGCCCGCGGTCGATTTAAGCCCCGGCACCGCGCAACCGGTCGACCTCGTGCATCCGCTTGGCCGGTGGACGTTACTCGTCGTGAGTACCAATCCGGTGCTTGCCGAGGAGATTGCGCTCCAGCTGCAAGCCGTCGGATTGGACGCCAAGGTTGCCGACCAGGCTTCCCCGGTCACGGAGTGCATGCAGAATGGAGCCACGGTGGGCGTCATCGCCCTCGTCGAGAACGATCCGGTCGCCCTGACCGACAACACTCGCTTTCGCGACAGCGCGCGGCTGGTTCGACTCCTGCGGTTGGGGCAGCGGGAAGAGAGGCTGGCAGATATCCACTTCGTTGCGAGCGCGCGCGTTCCACTCACGCCTCGCGCCTTGTACGACCTGTTGGTAGGTGCCGCGGGCGAACAGACCGTATCCACCGCGCCGGCCGATTCCCGGGAGACCCTCAAACCTCAGATCGAGCCGTCGGAGCAAAGCGCCCCGATCTTGCTCGTGGAGGACAGCGAAGCGAACCGCGAGGTGGCGGTCGCAATTCTCTCCAAGGCTGGATACCAGGTAGAGACGGTCGAAAACGGTCTCGAGGCCGTTGCCGCCGTCAAGCAGTCCCAGTTTGCCCTCGTGCTCATGGATATCGCCATGCCCGAGATGGACGGGTTGGAGGCGACGCGGACGATCCGCGCACTCCCGGGAGACCGGGGTCGCGTCCCCATAGTGGCCATGACGGCAAGCGCGTTTCACGACGACAAGCAGCGTTGTTTCAGCGTGGGGATGGACGACTACCTCAGTAAGCCCGTGGTTCGCGCTGAGCTCCTGGCAGCGGTGGAGCGCTGGCTGAGGGACAAACAATCGCCGGCGCAGCCGGGAGCGGTGCCCGCCCCACCGGCCGCCAACACGCTTCTCGACGATCGGGTGCTGGCGGAGCTCGAAGAGAATGTGACCGCGGAGCAGGTACCGGGGATGGCCCGGATATTCGTCTCCGAGGGGAGGCGCCGCGTGCTCATAATCCAGTCCGCCGGAGAGTCGGGTGACCTGCTCACGGTCGCTGGTGAGGCTCACGCCCTCAAGGGTTCCGCAGGGACGTTCGGTGCATTGGTCCTCCAGGCCGAGGCCCTGGAGCTGGAACGGGCGGGGAAGGCCGGGAAATCGGACCTGGTCAGTGCGCGCTTGACATCCTTCATCGAGATTGCCCGTACGACCTTCGACCTCTTGGAAAAACGCTTCGGAGCCGGTCGTTCAACCTAGCCCGCTTCTGCACCAACACCGGCTCTCGCTCACGAGAGGGTCGGGTTGTTGGCTGCTGAAGGTCGGCGCTGCCGCGCCTCCCCCTCGAACCTGTTCTGTTTGTTCATGCGCAATGGGGCGCCTCAACAGGTGCAGTGACTGGTCCGCCTTCAGACCTTTTCCTTTTCCCTAGGACGCCGTCGTCGTGGCCAGCTCCAAGGTCGCGAGGTTGCCGAGCGAGGCGCGAATTTCGGTGATCGTGGGTGGTTTCGCCTCCCACATGTCGTCGAAGACACCGATACAGGTCATGCGCATCAGGTTAGGCTGCTCGGTGCGCTCGAACCAGAAATGATAGCCCTCGTAGATCATGGGCGTGCCACCGTCGCCGCCGTCCATGCCGGCCAGTCGCAGCTTCAGCCGCTCTGGCCCCTCGGGACGGGCCTGGACCACCTGCGTCCACATGTTCTCGACACGTCGGATCCGAAACTCGCCCGGCTCGATGTACTGGGTCCCTTCGCGGTCGATCCTGGCGACCTCCAGGGCGCAGATGGGGCTGTCGCTGCTCGAGACGGCGCTGGTCCTGACACCCCGCAGCCACACCCTGGCCTTGTCCTTGGCGACCGGGAGTCGGCGCTCGACCCGCACCAGAGATCCGGCTGGCACCCTCGAATAGGCTGCATCCTCACTCTTGGGCATGGTTGCCGCGCAGCCGGCCGCGAGCAGCGGGGTCGCGATGATGAAAGTCCAGATGCAGTGGTGTTGTGTCGACATGCGGGTTTCGCTCTCTTTCGGGTCTTTCGCTTGGGTTCGGTTCCGAAGAGATTTAGGTCGTTGGCCCAAACTCCAAGCCGCTTAACCTGACCTTGCATGAAGCACGAGGCGGTCAACTGCCGTTTCTAGGTCCAAGGCTCTCGATCGGACCGAGCGACCCGTCTCAGGTGATCTCCGGAAGAGACCCTACCCGTAGGTTGGGGTGAGGAACGAACCCCAACGCGGCGCCTGTTGGGCTTCGCTCTCGCTCAGCCCAACCTACAATCGGTCGATATCCTGGGTAAATTCTTT
>JANQGF010000056.1 GCA_028277465.1 Chromatiaceae bacterium | reverse complement strand
CCAGTCACATCGCCCGGCGATGCTCCTGGTGGCGCTCCTTGAAGGCGAGCCTCAATCCGGCGCCATCTGGTATAAACATTTCCGGCAATCGCCTAAGGGCGGAGATTATAAGAAGATGACGATCGGGGTCAAAAACAAGCGCGAGCGAAGGTCCGGCGCATCGGAGTCGCTAGCCGCACCCGAGATGCTCCGTTGGCGGACATTGCGCGCAGCCCCAGATCTCCGACCAGGCGAGCTACACCTCTGGCGGATCCGAACCGACGGCCTTGGCATGGACCCGGCGGCCGGTCTCTCGCTGCTCGGCGAGCGGCAGCTGGCGCGCGCGCAACGCATGCGCCACGCACTCCACCGCGAGCGCTATATCCGCGCTCAGGCCGGGCTGCGACGAATCCTCTCGCTTTACCTCCAAGTCGCACCAGAGGTCATCACCTTCGAACACGGACCCGCTGGCAAACCCTATCTCGGCGGCGGCGCGCACGCGCTCTCGTTCAATCTGACCACGACGGGTGATCTGGCCTTGGTCGGTCTCTGCGCTGGCACCGGACCGGAGGCCGAGTTGGGTGTGGACTGCGAATGGATCCACCCGCGGCGCGATCTCCAGTCCGTCGCCGAGCGCATGTTCGAGCCCAAGGTGGCGAAGTCGCTCGCGACCAAGCCCGAACCAGAACGGGTCGCCTTTTTCTACCAGGCGTGGACGGCGCTGGAGGCAGATGCCAAGGCCGACGGGCGCGGTCTGTTTCGACCCCGCGCCCCAGGGGCTCGGCGACCGGCGATCTTGCACTGTACGCCTCACCCGGGATATGTCGCCGCCGTCGCTCGGGCTGCCCTTCCGCCTCTGTCGGAATGGTTGCCCCTTGACCTGGAACCAGTCTGATCGCCACCCGCTCCGCTTATCGGCTAGGAGAGGCAGAACCCCGAGCCGAGGTCAGCTCGCCGTAACACGGGGCATGTCGGCTCAAACGCGAGATCTCTGTCGGGTGGGTCTATACTGCCGGCCTGGCATCCAGGAGCGCCTCATTGGACATCACTCAGATCCTCTTACTCGCGCTGATCCAGGGAATCACCGAGTTCCTGCCCATCTCCAGCTCCGGGCACCTCATCCTCACCCCGCTCTTGTTCGGTTACGAGCTCCAGGATCTCGCCTTCGACGTGTCCGTCCACCTCGGGACCCTTGCCGCCGTCATCCTCTATTTCCGGCGCGAGATCCTGCGGATGACGCGCGCGGTCCTGGAGTCATTGCGTACAGGCCGTCTCGGCGAGGGGGAGGCCCGGCTGGGTTGGATGATCCTGATCGCCACCTTACCGGTGCTCCTACTCGGCCTGCCATTGAAGGCGGTCCTGGAGGCACTGCGGGAGGACGACACCCTGATCGCACTGGTGATCGCCACCACCACCATCGGCTTTGGACTGCTCCTCTGGTGGGCGGACCGACAGGGCAAGCGCAACCGGGACGAGAGCAGTCTGAATTGGCGGGATGCGCTCATCGTGGGTCTCTTGCAGACCATCGCCATCATCCCCGGTACCTCGCGCTCGGGCATCACCATCACGGCCGGGCTGCTCCTGGGTCTGACCCGGCGAGCGGCCTCACGCTTCTCCTTCCTGCTGGCCATCCCGACCATCCTGATGGCCGGTGCCATGGAGACGCTCGACCTGCTGGAGGCCGAGGGTCCAGTCGACTGGACCGCACTGCTGATCGGCGCCTCAGTCTCCTTTCTCGTCGCCTATTTCACGATCCACTTCTTTCTGCGCTTCATCGAGCGCATCAGCATGCTGCCCTTCGTGCTCTACCGCTTCTTGCTCGGTGGCATCATTCTCTTCCTGATCTGCTGAGACCTGGACGAGTCCAGAGCCGCCGATGAAGGGGTCGCCAATGAGCATCCAGACCAGACCCGAGCCCTGCAGACCCGACTACGAGGGTGGTGGGATCCTCAACCTGATGAGCAGCCTCATCCAGGCGCGGGGCGGCCACACGGACACCCCGACTCTGGACCTTCTGCCGCCTGAGGATCTCGCGCCCGCAACCAACATCATTCTGCTGGTCATCGATGGGCTGGGCGCGGATTGGCTGCGCCGGCACGCCCCCCAAGGCACCCTGAGCCGTGCCAGCCGAGGATCGATCACCTCGGTGTTCCCCCCCACGACGGCTGCGGCCATTACGACCTATCTCACCGGCGAGGCACCGCTTCAGCACGGCCTGACCGGCTGGTTCACCTATCTGCGGGAGCTGGGCTGCGTCATGACCGTGCTCCCCGGCACACCCAGATATGGCGGCGTCTCTTACCGCGGGGCCGGCATCGATCCGGTCGCCCTGTTCGGCCACACGTCCGTGTTCGACCGAATCCAGACGCTCGGCACGCTTGTCTCGCCCCGATACATCGCCCATTCCGACTTCAACCTGGCCCACGCCGGTCGGGCAGAGATCCTCACCTTCGAGACCCTGACCGAGATGTTTCGCCAGACCTTGCGGGCGCTGCGACCCCGTCCACTCTGGGTCAGACCGCGCCAGCCCGAGCTCAGATACCTCTATCTCTATTGGCCGAGACTCGACGCCATCGGTCACGAGCAGGGCATCGAGAGTCGCGCGGCGGTGACCCATCTGGCCGAGATCGAGGAGTCGCTGGGTGACTTCCTCACCGCCGCCAAGGGCACGGATACACTCATGGTGGTCACAGCCGACCACGGTCAGGTCGATACCCGAGCGGCGGAGCTCATCGACCTGGCCGATCATCCCGAGCTTGCGGACAGTCTGCTGCTGCCACTCTGCGGCGAGCCGCGCGCCGCCTTCTGCTACCTTCGGGCCGATCGCACCGGCGTCTTCGAGGACTATTGCAGCCAGGTGCTCGGCGATCGGGTCGACCTGTTCCCGAGCCGACAACTGGTCGAGGAGGGGTGGTTCGGAATGGGCACACCCCACCCTCGTTTCATGGATCGCATCGGTGATTATTGCCTGGTGCCAAGAGGCAGCGGGGTGATCCGCGAGCGCCTGCCAGGGGAAAGGCCCCACCCCCAGATCGGCGTCCATGGCGGGTGGAGCAAGGCAGAGATGATGGTGCCGCTATGTGTCCTTCGCGTCTGAAGGCGTAGGGTACGCATCGCGTACCTTCCGCTCTGCTGGCGCGACGCAGAAGGCGGGCGTCAAGACCAGCCAGGTGGGATGAGAATTGACAGAAATCGCCTTACATCAGACCAAGCTGCAGCCTTGCCTCGTCACTCATCCGATCCTGACTCCAGGGCGGATCCCACACCATCTCCACCTCGATCAGACCGACGCCCTCGACTTGCGCGACGGCGTCCTTGACCATGATCGGCATCATCCCCGCGACTGGACAGGCCGGCGCGGTCAGGGTCATATCGATGGACACGTCACCTTCCTGGTTGATGTCGATTTGGTAGATGAGTCCCAGGTCGTAGATATTGACCGGGATCTCGGGATCATGAACGCCGCGCAGGGCCGCGATGATGGGCTCGCGCAACTCTTCCGGAGCCATCCGCTCCACGACGACGTCCTGATCCAGGACCACCGTCTCCAGATGCTTCTCCTCCTGCTTCCCGAAACCGGCGAAGCGTGCCAGTCTGTTCATAGCCACCTCTCGACAAGGCTGGGTAACTGCGGGGTGCGGTTCAACCGGGAGATTCAATTCAGAGGCGCGGACTCCAACCGCTGGCCCACCTGCTCCGTAACATGGTCGCGTAGCGACTCCGTACTCAGGGCTTGGATGATCTCGCCGGCGAAGCCCAAGCAAAGCATACGTCGCGCCAATGACTCCGAAATACCGCGGGAGCGCAGATAGAACAGCATCTCCGGCTCGATCTGCCCCACTGTGGTGCCATGGCTGCACTTGACATCGTCGGCATTGATCTCGAGCTGTGGCTTGGTGTCGATCTCCGCGCGCTCGGACAACATCAGGTTACGGTTCGACATGGCCGCATCCGTCTTCTGCGCGTCTTTCGCGACATAGACACGGCCATCGAAGACCGCCCGCCCCTTCCCATAGAGGATGCCCTTGAAATTCTCGCGGCTGCTGCATTGGGGGAGCGAGTGGTCCACGTCCAGGTGATAATCCATCAGCTGGCGGTCGCCGGCCAGATACAGCCCCTGGAGACCGCACTCGGCCTGCTCGCCTCGGAAGCCAGTGACCAGATCGGTGCGCGCCCAGCTGGCCCCCAGGCCAAGGTTCACACCCTGATAGCGACTGCCGCTGTCCTGGCTGAGATAGAGCCCAGTGACGTGGAAGGCATTGGTACTCTCCAGCTGGATGCGTTCATGCTGGAGGGAGGCGTCGCGACCGAGCGACAGCTCTAGCACCGCATTGGTGCAATAGGCCGCCCCCTCCAGACTCAGATAGCGCTCGATCAGGGTCGCCTGAGCACCCGCCTCCAGCACCAGGAGGTGACGCGGCTGAGCGACACGCGGCTCGTCCATCCCGATCGAGAGATGGATCAGCTCGATCGGATGTTCCAGTCTGACGCCGGCATCCAGGATAACCACGAGGCCGTCATCGAGACCGGCCGTGTTCAGCGCCGAGAACAACGACTGCTTGGCGCCGGCCACCTGGTTGAGCCGCGCACGCACGACCTCTGGATCGCTCTCGAGCAGCGCATTCAGCGCACTGAGACGCGCACCCTTCGGGAGCTCGCCGAGCGCCGAGAGCGCGGGCGCGTAGCGGCCATTCACCAGGACGACCCGATGAGTCTCGAGCCCCGGGATCAGAAACCTCTCCAAATCGCTCGGTTGTAGGGTATCGACGACCTCCTCGATCGGCGCAAAACCCTGCTCCAGCAGTCCCTTGAGGCTGGTGTAACGCCAGGCCTCCTGTTTCGAGCTCGGCACACCCTGCCCACGGAGTCGGTCCCTGGCCGTGCGGCGCTGCGACTCCAGCCACTCGAGTCCGCTGCCGGCAAGCTGACCCGGCTCGCCCCTCAGCCAGCTCTCGAAGCCCTTGGTCGTCTCGACCCTCATGCCGCCTGCTCCCCCGCATCGATCCAGCCATAGCCCTTCTCTTCCAGCTCGAGCGCGAGCTCCTTACCACCCGAGCGGATGATCCGGCCCTTCGACAAGACATGGACACGGTCAGGCTGAATGTAATCGAGCAGACGCTGATAATGGGTCACGACGATCATGGATCGCTCGGGGCCGCGCAACGCATTCACCCCGTCGGCGACCAGACGCAAGGCGTCGATGTCCAATCCGGAATCGGTCTCGTCGAGGATCGCGAGCCTAGGCTCCAGCAGCGCCATCTGGAAGATCTCGTTGCGCTTCTTCTCGCCGCCCGAGAAACCGACATTGACGGCCCGCTTCAGCAAGGAGTCGTCCAGATGCAGGACCTTGAGCTTCTCCCTGATGAGACGCAGGAAGGACACCGCGTCGAGCTCGGGCTCACCGCGCGACTTGCGGATGCTGTTGAGCGCGGCCTTGAGGAAATAGGTATTGTTGACCCCGGGCAGCTCCACCGGGTACTGGAAGGCGAGGAAGAGCCCCAACCGAGCACGCTCTTCCGGCTCCAGGGCAAGCAGATCCCGACCCTCGAAGGTCACGGATCCCGCCGTGACCTCGTATCCCTCGCGCCCTGACAGCACATGGGCAAAGGTGCTCTTGCCCGAGCCGTTCGGCCCCATGACGGCGTGCACTTCACCCGCACCGACCTGCAAGTCCAACCCCTTCAGGATCTCTTTCTCACCCACGTTGGCCTTCAGGCCGCTGACAGATAACATCTTCGTCTCCTCGATTGCCTTAACCAACCGCCCCTTCCAGACTGATACTCAGGAGCTTCTGCGCCTCTACCGCGAACTCCATCGGCAGCTCGTTGAAGACCTCCTTGCAGAATCCGTTGACGATCATCGAGACCGCGTCCTCCTCGGTGAGGCCGCGTGCACGGCAATAAAAGAGCTGATCGTCGCTGATCTTTGAGGTGGTCGCCTCGTGCTCCATCTTGGCCGAGGGGTGCTTCACCTCGATGTAAGGGAAGGTGTTGGCACTGCAACGATCCCCGATGAGCAGGGAATCACACTGGGTATGATTGCGGGCACCCTCCGCCCGCTGACTGATGCGGACCAGGCCGCGATAGGTCTGGCGGCCTTGACCGGCCGAGATGCCCTTGGAGACGATGGTCGAGCGGGTGTTCTTGCCCAGGTGGATCATCTTGGTCCCGGTGTCTGCCTGCTGGCGGCCCTTGGTCACCGCCACCGAGTAGAACTCGCCGATCGAGTCGTCGCCGCGCAGGATGCAGCTAGGATACTTCCAAGTGATGGCCGAGCCGGTCTCGACCTGGGTCCAGGAGATCTTGGAGCGCGCGCCGCGACAATCGCCACGTTTGGTCACGAAATTGTAGATACCGCCACGCCCCTCTTCGTCGCCTGGGTACCAGTTCTGAACGGTGGAGTACTTGATCTCCGCATCCTCCAGGGCGATCAGCTCGACGACCGCGGCATGGAGTTGATTCTCGTCACGCTGCGGTGCCGTGCAGCCCTCGAGATAACTCACATAGCTACCCGGCTCGGCGATGATGAGGGTACGCTCGAACTGGCCCGTATTCCTGGCATTGATGCGGAAATAGGTGCTCAGCTCCATGGGGCAGCGAACACCCTTGGGCACATAGACGAAGGTCCCATCGCTGAAGACGGCCGAATTGAGGCCGGCATAGAAGTTGTCTGTGTGGGGGACGACCGAGCCCAGATACGCTCGGACCAAGTCGGGATGCTCTTGTACGGCCTCCGAAATCGAGCAGAAGATCACGCCGGCCTCGGCCAAGGTCTCGCGGAAGGTGGTGGCCACCGAGACGCTGTCAAACACGGCATCGACCGCGATCCCAGCCAGAGCCTTCTGCTCCTCGATCGGGATTCCGAGCTTCTCGTAGGTCTCGAGCAAGGCGGGATCGACCTCGTCGAGGCTCTTGGGTCCGTCTTCCGGCCGCTTGGGTGCCGAATAGTAGGAGATCGACTGGAAATCGATCCTCGGGTAATGCACGGATGCCCAGGCCGGCTCCTGCATGGTCAACCATCGGCGGTAGGCCTTCAGACGCCACTCGGTCATGAACTCGGGCTCGCCCTTGCGCCGGGAGATGGCACGCACGACTTGCTCGTCCAGACCGGGCGGCAGGGTATCGGACTCGATCTCGGTCGTGAATCCATGCTCATAATCCGACCTGACGATATCTTCTACGGCAGGGGTAGGGGTCATGGCGCCTGGCTCCATTTTCTTGAGTCATTTACTAGGTTTTTAGTATACGCCCTTCCAAGTGCGATTCAACACCGGAGATCCGCCTGGATCCATGTCCTTCGAGGGAGGAGCGAACCGTGCGATCTCACGCTCCGCAAGCGCCGCCCCAACGCATTGCTTCGATGCTTCAAGCGTATGAACGAAAGTATATTCGAATCTTCAGGTGCTTTTCAAAACCCAACCGCGGAAAGGCAGTTGCATCGCCTCGCAAGGCCCAGCAGACCAGTCGAAAGGCTGCTTTACCATGCGGCCCGAGGATGGTCAAGGTCAGGAGCGAAAGGCCGACCTGTGTTAGAGTCGCCGCCGACCTTTGAAGGAGAAATCCGCGATGTCCATATTGCTCGTTTGGAAACGGCCTCTCACCCTGCTGATCGCGACGCTCGTGCTCACGATCGCAGGCGGCTGCGAGACACCCCTCGGCGAACGCCAACTCATCCAACCCGCGGATCCGAGCGGCCAGGCCTGCGCGGCTGGATGCGAGCTGCCCAAGGCCCAGTGCGAACAGCGTCAGCGGCTGCGCGAGGAGGAGTGTCAGCAGCATTTCGCACGTCAGAGCGAGATCTACGACGATTGCGCCACCAGTCGCCAGCGTCACTGTCTGCAACCCGAGGCCTGCCTCGGCGTGGAGATGCGCATCTGCGAGTTCCAGTACGAGGAGTGTGTCCTGGATTGTGGTGGTCACGTCGAGTCGAGACTCGACATCCTGCCTCCAGCCAAGGAGACCGAACCCGCCTCGACGCAGACATCGGGTACCAGCGACACGGGCCCGAGACCGGTGGGAACGGTGGGATAAGATTGGCGCCGGTCATTCGAGCTGATAGAGGACTGGTTCTTGGGAGGGTCACGAAGCCGATTCGATTGATCTGAGTCAAACCCTTCTTTGCCTATGCCGGTTAGCTTGGCCCGGATGCCCTCCCCCGCTGCCCAACATCGCGTCCTGAGTGATCGCGTCAATACCTTTGGCCAGTACCTGCTGAGACGCTACGGCCAGCGCGTACACAAGCTGGCGCTCCATGCCGGCTTCACCTGTCCGAACCGCGATGGCACCAAGGGTCGTGGCGGCTGCACCTTCTGTAACAATGTCTCCTTCAGTCCGAACGCCGAAGGCCTACCGCGCGTTGCCCCCCAGCTCGAGGCCGGACGAAGCGTGCTCGCCAAGCGCACCGGTGCGCGGCGCTTCATGGCCTATTTTCAGGCCTACAGCAACACCTATGACTCCGTGGAGGCGTTGCGCGATCGCTATGACCGTGCGCTCACCCACCCCGACGTGATCGGGCTCTCGATCGGCACCCGACCAGACTGCGTGCCCGAGGCCGTGCTGGACCTCTTGGCCGACTACCGGGCGAATGGCAAAGAGGTCTGGTTGGAGTTGGGACTGCAATCGGCCGACGACCACACCTTGGCCCGGGTCAACCGGGGGCATGACTTCGCCGACTATCGAACCGCTGTCAACGCCGCCCATCGACGTGGGATCCCGGTCTGTACTCATCTGATCGTCGGGCTCCCCGGCGAAGGACGGGAGGCCGCACTCACCAGTCTCGAGCGTGTCTTGGAGCTCGGTGCGGAAGGGCTCAAGCTGCACCCGCTGCACGTCGTCCGTCACACCCGCTTGGCGGTCGACTGGCGACGCGGCGAGTATCGACCCCTGACACTGGATGAGTATGTTCACATCTGCGCCGACTTGGTCGAGCGCACACCCTGGACAGTGACCTATCATCGGCTGACCGGGACCGCCTCGACCGATATCTTGCTGGCACCGGCCTGGTGCAATCGTAAATGGGCGGTCCTCAACGGCATCGAGGCCGAGCTGCACCGCCGCAACGCCCGCCAGGGCGACCGCATCGAGTCGCCGTCCCGGCCAAGAATCGCAAGCACCGCCTGAATGCCAGGAGACTCCACCATGGAACTCGTCTGTCCCGCCGGCAATTTGCCATCGCTGAAGGCCGCCGTCGATAACGGCGCCGACGCCGTCTACACCGGCTTCCGCGACGAGACCAACGCCCGCCATTTTGCCGGCCTCAACTTCAATGAGAAACAGATCCGCACGGGTCTCGACTATGCCCATGACCGCAAGGTCAAGGTCTTCGTGGCCATCAACACCTATGCTCAGCCCAGCGGCTGGGCGCGCTGGACCGCTGCCGTCGACCGGGCCGCGGATCTGGGCGTGGACGCGCTCATCCTCGCCGACCTCGGGGTGCTCGACTATGCCGCCGAACGTCACCCCCATATCAATCTGCACCTCTCGGTGCAGGGCTCGGCGACCAACCCGGCCGCGATCGGCTTCATGCACCGTCATTTCGGCATCCGTCGGGTCGTGGTGCCACGCGTGCTGTCACTGGCCCAGGTCGCCAGCCTGATCGAGAAGACCGAGGTTCCGGTCGAGATCTTCGGTTTCGGCAGTCTCTGCGTCATGGTCGAAGGACGCTGTCTGCTCTCGTCCTACGCCTGCGGTCAGTCTCCCAACACCTTCGGCGCCTGCTCACCCGCGGCCCATGTCGAATGGCGCGACACGCCACAGGGTCAAGAGACCCGTCTCGGCGGCATCCTGATCGAGCGCCGATCGCACGCCGAGCCCGCCGGCTATCCGACCCTCTGCAAAGGGCGCTACCAAGTCGCAGGCGAGCTTCGCCACGCGATCGAGGAGCCCACCAGTCTCAACACGCTGGACATCCTGCCGGACATCCTGGCCGCAGGTGTGAGCGCCATCAAGGTCGAGGGTCGCCAGCGCAGTACCCGTTACGTCACCCAGGTGACGAAGGTCTGGCGAGAGGCCATCGACGCCTGCAAGCGCAATCCCCAATCCTTTCGGCCCAAGGAGAGCTGGCGCCAAGTCCTGGCGCAGGTGTCCGAGGGTGCCCAAACCACGCTCGGCCCCTATCACCGGCCCTGGCATTAGGAACAGGCCACGCCATCCATGTCACCTTCATTCCTCCGGATTCACCCCTAGATCTCGCCATGCCCATGGATTCCTCGCCCAGCTCGAACCGGCGGCCCCGTCTCTCGCTCGGCCCGATCCTTTACTACTGGCCACGCGAACGGGTCCTGGATTTCTATGCGGAGATGCTCGAAACGCCGGTGGATGTCATCTACCTGGGGGAGACCATTTGCTCCAAGCGCCGGTTACTGCGGCCGGAAGACTACTGGGAGCTGGCCGAGCGCATCGCAGCGAGCGGCAAGGAGCCGGTCATCTCGACGTTGGCGCTGATCGAATCCGAGGGCGAGCTCAAGACACTGCAACGCCAGTGTGCCGACGAACGGTTCCTCGTCGAGGCCAACGATCTGGCCGCACTCGAGTTCCTCGAGGGTCGCGCCTTCGTCGCCGGTCACTCCATCAACCTCTACAATCAGCGCACCCTGTCCTTTCTGGCCGAGCGCGGCCTCGAGCGCTGGGTGTTGCCGGTCGAGCTGGGTCGTGAGACGGCCGCCGACCTCCTGGGGTCGCGTCCGAGCGGTGTCGAATGCGAGCTCTTCGCCTTCGGGCGCCTACCACTCGCCTACTCGGCCCGCTGCTTCACCGCCTACAATCGCAACCTCGGGAAGGACGATTGCCAATTCTGTTGTGGCGATTATCCCGATGGACTCCTGGTCTCCACCCAGGAGGATACGCCCTTCCTCAACCTGAACGGCATCCAGACTCAGTCCGCGACCACGCACAACCTGCTGCCCATGCTCGATGAGGTCATGCGGCTCGGCGTCGATCTGTTGCGGATCAGTCCTCAGTCGAGACACAGCGCGGCGATCGTCGAGGTCTTCGCCGATTGCCTGACCGGCGACCTGGAGCCCGCGGAAGCGACCGCGAGATTGCGCAGCTATGCGCCGTCTGGACTCTGCGACGGCTATTGGAGGGGGCAGGCGGGGATCGCGGCGGAGACGGGGGCGCGTCGGGACTAAGTAATGATTCAGAAACAACCTACACACCGTAGGTTGGGCAAAGCGGAGCGTGCCCAACAAGGGTGGCTCAAGTTGCACCACTTGTTTCTGAATCG
>JANQGF010000046.1 GCA_028277465.1 Chromatiaceae bacterium | reverse complement strand
GGAACAGCACCCCAGCCGCTCGATTTGGTGGGAGCGGCGCCTCGCCGCGACGAGCCTGCAAACTGCTGCGGCTCTTGTTTCATGCTCCGGGGTGCCAGAGACACGGCATGACCGTTAGCCTCCTAATTCTCAAGCGCTTAAGCACTCGAAAATGGAGGGGCATCCGTGTCCCACTCCGACACCTTGAATCTTCAAGGTGTCCTCGAAGGTTAACGATTTCCCCGAGTTCAGACCAATCATGAATCCACAGAGTTGGACGACCCAGTTGGCCGGCTATCCCTATGCCCGGCCCCTCATGATCATTTGGCAGATTGCAGATCGGTCGCAGGATCCACATTGGCAGGAGTACGAAACGGCACTCAGTACCTATCTGGAGGCGCAAGGTCCCGAGTGCGGTCAGGAACGGCGTACCCAGTTACTGACAGAGGCCAAGTCACAATTCGAACGCCTGGCGAGCCTGGGCGATGGCCATATCGGTACCCGGCTGGCCCTGATACGGCTGAATGTCGAGCTCGAGGACCATCCGGCCGCGGTCACAGCGGTCGAGCGGCTCTTGCAGGTCATGCCCTGGTTGTCCGATCCCTTGCCTGACGACGTGACGATACAGATCAATCGCCCTTTTCTGGCCCCCATACCAGAGTACGACCTGCTCGAGGCCCAAGAAGGGCTCGGTCAGTGGTTACAGGCAGCCATCTCTACGGCGCGCGACCAGCTTGGGAAATGCTGATCGATCGGTGAGTAGCTTCCGCTTTCGGTCGCCACGGCGACCGGGGATGAGGCGGTTCGGAAGCCGCGTCTTCGCATGGGGTGCCGCACGCGCCTTCGATGGTTGAGAAGAGCGCCGTTTGGGAAGAGGCCGTCTCACACCATCGTGCTGGGCGTTTGGGGGAGGCCGAACGTCTCTATCGATCCCTCCTGGAGCTCGACCCGCGGGATGCGCGCGTTCATCATTCTCTGGGCGGTCTCAAGATCAGGTATGGCTCGATCCAGAATGGGTTGAAGCATCTGGAGCGGGCGGTCGCGCTCTCCCCGGCGACGGCGCGTTATTGGAACGGACTCGCCGAAGGACTCCTGCTTGCCAAACGGCCGCGAGAAGCCTTGGCTGTTCTCGAGCAAGCGAGAATCGGGGGAGTCGATGCAAGTCAGATGCAGGCCTTGCGTCAACGTGCTGAGCAGGATGCGGCGATGGCGCTCTATGAGGAGCGCCGCTTCCAGCAGGCGGAGGTCGCGGCGCGTCGATTGATCCAGGCTTATCCTCAGGACGCTTTCGGTTTCAAGCTGTTAGGCTCGATCCTCGCGGGCGATCAGCGTGCCAGCGAGGCGTTTCCGCTGCTAGAACGAGCGGTGCGGCTTGACCCAGGCGATGTCGAGTCCTTGAGCACCCTGGGGGTCGTCCTGCAAGACCTCGGCAGATCGGATGCCGCCTTGGCATGTTATCGGGAGGCGCTTCGTATTCAGCCGGGGCATGCGGCCGCGCTCTTCAACTTGGCCGGTCTGCTCGGGCGATCGGGACAAGCTGACGCGGCGGTCGACTTGTACCTCCGGTTATTGCAGCTCGAGCCGCGTGACGCCAAAACGCTCAATGATCTTGGCGCCCTCCTGTTGGATCTTGGGCGTACCAGGGAGGCCCTGGATTATTTCAGGCGCGCGCTCTCGATACGAGCGGACTTTGCGGAGGCGCTCACCAATGCGGGGTCTGCCCTCAGGGCCCTGGGGCGTTTGGAAGAGGCGCTCGCGGCCCACGACCAGGCGTTGAAGGTCAAGCCAGAATCCGCGGCCATCCGGGCCAATCTGGGCACTGCGTTACAAGATCAGGGTCGCGTGGAAGAGGCCGTCGCGACCTATCGTGAGGCGCTTCGCTTGAGGCCACAGGACCTCACCATTCGAAGCCGATTGCTCTTCCTCGAAAACGCCTCTGGTGGCCGGCATCCCGATCTCTTGCTCGAAGCCGCGCGTCAGTACGGCGCGGACGCCGCGAGTCGCTCGCGGCCCTATCGCGAGTGGAGCAATCCGCCGGATCCTGACCGGGGCCTGCGCGTGGGCCTGGTCTCCGGCGATTTCCGACAGCATCCGGTCGCCTATTTTCTCGTCGAGGTGCTGGCCGCGCTGAACAGGGTTGCTGGGGAGGGCTTGTCGCTCTTCGGCTACTGCGCCTTTCCTGGCGCTGACGCGATGACTGAGCGAATCCGGTCATGCTGTCGCGGCTGGTCGGTCGTCGCCAGTGATTCCGACGCAGTATTGGCGAGGCGTATTCATGCGGACGGGATCGATATCCTGATCGATCTCTCCGGGCATACCGCCCATAATCGTCTGCCGATGTTCGCATGGAAGCCCGCGCCCGTTCAGGTGACCTGGTTGGGCTACTTCGCGACGACCGGTCTGGCGGAGATGGATTATCTCCTGGCCGACGAGACCGGCGTTCCTCCTGGTCACTCTGATGGCTTCAGCGAACGGCTCTGGTACCTGCCCGCGACCAGGCTCTGCTTCGCGCCTCCAGACTTGGACCTGCCGGTTTCGCCCTTGCCCGCACTCGGTCGCGGCTCTCTCACCTTCGGTTGCTTCCAGCATCTCGGCAAGCTCTCCGACCCCGCGCTCGAGCTCTGGAGCCGTGTGTTCGAGCTGATTCCTGGCGCGAGGTTCCGATTTCAGAACAAGGCCCTGGGCGATGTCGCCACAGCCGATCGGTTGCGGTGCCGGTTGATGCGGCATGGCATCGATCCGGCACGGGTCGAACTCCAGGGTTTGCTGCCACGCCAACAATATCTGGCGGCGCATGCCGAGGTGGATGTGATCCTGGACACCTTCCCATTCACCGGGGGGACCACGACCTGCGAGGCGCTCTGGATGGGGGTGCCCACCTTGACCCTGGCAGGCAGCAGCCTGCTGTCAAGACAGGGGGCCAGCCTGTTGACTGCGGCAGGACTGTCCGATTGGGTTGCAGAAGATACTGACCAGTATCTCGCCAAGGCGGCCGCGCTCAGCTCCGATCTACCGCGGCTCGGCGCCTTGCGCACCGAGCTGCGAGGCCAGGTGCTGCAATCACCCTTGTTCGATGCCCAAGGTTTCGCTGAAGAGTTGGAGTCGGCGCTGCGGGCCATGTGGAGGCTGTGGGTCGGGCGTCGAAAGATGTGATCTCCGTCACGGTTTTGCGCTCCAGTCAACTCGGGAGGTTCAAGGAAGCGGGGGGCGGCCGATAGCCGAAGCAGGCGGGGGGGTTAAAGGTTTCGGCTGATCCGCCGATACCGGGTTCGAACCGCTAACGATTTCAGAACGGCTCGCCGCTGTTGAACAGCAGTTCGCCGGATTGGCAATGACAGGAGACACACCATGGCAATGGTCATCAATTCCAACATCATGTCGCTGAGCGCACAGCGCAATCTGTCGACTGCTCAGGGCGAGCTGAGCCAGGCGATGGAACGCTTGAGCAGCGGTAAGCGTATCAACTCGGCCAAGGACGACGCAGCAGGGTCGGCGATCACCAGCCGACTCACCTCTCAGGTCCGTGGTCTCAATCAGGCGGCCCGCAACGCCAATGACGGCATCTCCATGATCCAGACCGCGGAAGGCGCGCTGGGCGAGACCAGCAATATCCTGCAACGCATGCGCGAGCTGGCGGTGCAGTCCGCGAACGGCACCTATACCAGTGGTAACCGTGGCACCCTCAACGCCGAGGTGCAGCAGCTGGTGAAGGAGCTGGATCGGGTCTCTGTGACCACCAACTTCAATGGCCAGAATCTGCTCGATGGCACCCTGGGCGAGGTCAAGCTGCATGTGGGTGCCAAGGCGAACGAGACCATTGAGGTCAATATCGGCGAGATCAACGCGGATACTCTCGGGGTGTCCGAGACGACGGGTATCGGCTCGTTCAACCGCTCGGGAGCAGTGACCGGGGTGACCGCGGTTTCGGATACCGCGAGTGCGGGCTCCAATTTGGCCGGTTTGGGCTCGGGCGATCTCATCATCAATGGGATCGCCATCGAAGGCGCGACTTCCGCCTCGGATCAGGCCTCTGCCTATGCGAAGGACAAGAGCGCCATCGCGACCGCCACCGCCATCAACGACAAGAGCGACCAGACGGGCGTTACCGCCGTGGTCGGCAAGACGACGGTTGGTGGTGCCGAGATGTCGGCAGCGGCAGCGACGGGCTCGATCACGCTCAATGGTGTCCAGATCGACATCGCAACGACGGCTAATGCCGATACGACGCGTGCCGCGGTCGTGGCGGCGATCAATCTCGAGTCGGCTCGCACTGGTGTGACCGCCATCGACACAGGAACGGATACGGGTGGTGTGACCTTGGTCGCCGAAGATGGACGCAACATCTCGATCTACCATGACTCGGCGTCCTCGAGTCTGACGTCCTCCAATACTGGATTGAATCTGGACTTCGCGGGCGTTTCCGACGGGGCCGCCATCTATACCGGTACCGTGACTCTGGTCGCGGAGGGTGGAAAGGACATCGAGATCTCATCGGGGGCCATGGGGCGCGCTCAGGACGCAGGCTTCATGGAGGGGGTCTACAGCGGCACCCAGTCGCAGGTGACCTCGAATCTCATGGATTCCACGACCGCGATGGCCCCAGGTGACGTCGTCATCAATGGTGTCTCCATCCCGGCCTCGGTGGAGGGAACGGATACGGCGTCCTCGGCGGGTAAGGAATACAGCGCGATCGCGAAGGCGGCCGCCATCAATGCCGTGTCGGACAAGACGGGCGTGACTGCGGTCGTGAATGAGAACATCGCGCGGAATACCGCCGCTCAGGCCACGACCGGTGCCAGTGTGGCGGGGACGATCAACGGTGTGTCCTTCGCCTCCTTCACGACGCTCGATGGCGAAACGAGCGCCAATCGTCAGAAGCTGGTCGATGCGATCAACGCCATCTCCGCTCAGACCGGTGTTCGCGCCGTGGATACCGGACAGGATGGTGATGCCGAGACCAATACGGGTGTTGGAACCCTGACGGGTGGTAACACCGGCGGTGGCGGTATCCAGCTCATCGCGGATGATGGTCGTAATATCGTCGTCTCATTCAGCAATACGGATTCGGCCGGTTTCCAGAACGGTGCGGCGACCTTCGTCGGCGAGTTCACCCTCACCTCCGACCGTGAGATCAACATCACGCGTGGGACCGGTGACTCCTCGGAGATCTCGAACACCGGCTTGGTGGTGGGTGACTTCGGCGGCGGCGAGGATGGCCTGTCCATGACGAACGTCGACATCTCGACCGTGGAGGGGGCGAACAAGGCCATCAACGCGATCGACAATGCACTCGAGAAGGTCAATGAGGTCCGCGCCGATCTGGGTGCGGTGAACAACCGGCTCGACTTCACCATCAACAACCTGACGAGTATCTCGGAGAACGCCTCGGCCTCGCGGTCGCGGATCGAGGATGCCGACTTCGCGGCAGAGACGGCGGCACTCTCGCGGGCCCAGGTCTTGCAGCAAGCGGGTACCGCCATGTTGGCCCAGGCCAACGCGGCGCCGCAGCAGGTGCTCTCGCTGCTGCAGTAACTCGGGAGGCCCCTGGGGGCTGAGATCGAGGGAACTGAGTGGGGGCGGCCTCCTTCGGGGGGACCGCCCCGTTGAGCTGGAGTGAGTCATGGCCATCGAATCCCTGAACTCGAGCGCAATCCACCTCCCGCTGGAGCCGATGCGGTCCGGCTCTGCCGGTGCCTTGGCTGAATCTTTCGCCCAGGCGCGGACAGGTGAAACCAGGATCACTGACCCCGAGCCCGAGGTCGCCCATGAGATCCCTGCTTCGGCCGGCGCCGATCAGGTCGAGTCGGCGGTCGACAAATCCGCCGACGTCGATCGGGTCGAGCAGCTCACCCGAGCGATCGAGCACCTGAACGGGATCATGGGCGACGGCCAGCGCAAGCTCAATTTCGAGCTCGACCAAGAGGCGGGGCGGCTCGTGGTTCGGGTGCTGGATGCCGAGACCGGGGATCTCGTGCGCCAGATCCCGAGCGAGGAGACGCTGCAGTTCGCCCAGCATGTCGAGGGTCTCGTGGGTCTGATCTTCAACGACCGCGCGTAAGGATTCTTCTCCATGACCGACAGCATCATCAAGACATTGGGTGCCGGCTCGGGGATCGACACCACCAATCTCATCTCCCAACTGGTCGCCATCGAGCGTGCGCCGACCGAGGAGCGGCTGGATCGGCGTGAGGCGCGGCTGGAGGCACAGATTTCCGGTTACGGTCTGCTGAAGAGCTCGCTCGATGGCCTCAAGGGTTCGCTGACCGCCTTGTCCGGCAGCGACCTCTTCAACGCGCGGACGGTGGCCGTACCGAACTCGGATGTCATCACCGCCAATGCGGTGCAGACCGGTGCCCAGACCGGCACTTACCAGATCGAGGTCCTGGAGGTCGCCAGCGCCCAATCGCTGGTGATGGCCAGCCAGAGCGAGCGTGACACGGCGCTTGGGAAGTCCGGTGAGCTCACGATCCGCTTCGGCGAGTGGAGCTACGACATCAATGACGAGCCGGAGACATTCGCGATCAATGATCAGCGTGCCGCACTCTCGATCGACATCGAGACCACGGATTCCCTGGATGCCATCGCGGCCAAGATCAACGCCGAGGATGCGGGGGTTCAGGCCTCCGTGTTGAAGGTGGAAAGTAGCTATCAGTTGATGCTCACCTCTCCCTCGGGGAAGTCCAATGCACTGGAGATCACCGGGGACGATGCCAGTCTGGACGATTTAGGTTTCAGTGCCGGTGCGGTCGGCGCCGGCGTGACCGAGACCCAGCAGGCGCAGGATGCCCAGATCAAGGTCAACGGCCTCGCCGTCTCGCGTGAGAGCAACGACATCGACGATGTGATCCAGGGCTTCGATTTCACGCTCAACAAGGCCTCGCCCGGCGAGACCGTGAGCTTCTCCATCACCTCGGACAAGAGCCTGGCGGAGCAGGCGGTCCGCGACTTCGTGACGGCCTATAACAGCTACCATGAGACCGCCGAGAACCTGGTGGGTTACAGCCGCGACGAGAACAACGATCTGGTCCGTGGTGATCTGGCCGGCGATAGCTCGGCGCGGACCCTGATCAGCCGTCTGCGTGAGATGATCGGTGCCGCCGTACCAGGTGTGGGAAGCGGGTTCAGCGCCTTGACCAACATCGGTATTCGAACCGAGCTGGATGGCTCGCTCTCCATCAGCGAGGACGAGTTCAGCAGCGCGATCGACGAGAATTTCGGCTTGGTCGAGCATCTGTTCGCGTCCAATACCAGCTCGGCCAACAGCGCCGTGTCAGTCAATATGGGGAGCTATGCGGGGGCGGCGACCGGCGGGACCTATGAAGTCGAGATCACCCAGGATCCGACCCAGGGCGCGATTCAAGGGAATGCCATCACTGCGAGCTTCGCCACCCCGCTGGATACCTCCAGTGGCGATTACAGCTTCAAGATCCAGGTCAATGGGGTGGAATCCGCCCTGATTCAGCTCACTGGCACCTATGCGACGCCTGATGAGCTGCGCGCCGACCTCCAGGCCCTGATCAACGGCGATGAGAATCTGAAGGCGGGCTTCGCCGAGGTCGATGTCGCTTACGACGCTGGTTCCAACAGCTTCAGCTTCGTCTCGCGGGAGTATGGCTCGGTCTCGGAGGTGAGCTTCAGCCAGGCGAGTGGCGACATGGCGACGCTCGGCGTCGAGACCGCGCTGACCGGGACCGCAGGCATGGATGTGGCGGGAAAGGTCGAGGGCGTCGAAGGCTTTGGCACGGGCGATTTGCTGCTGCCGGACATCGATTCCCCGATCTATGGTTTGAACCTCTCGGTGGGCTCCGGGGCGAGTGCGCAGGGGGCCTTCGAGATCAACTTCTCGCGCGGCTTTGCCGGTGAGCTGTCTCGCTTGATCGACGGTTTCCTCAGCAGCTCGGGGACGGTCAAGATGCGCGAGGACAGCATACAGTCCCAGCTCGATGACTTGGATGAAGATCGCGCCGAGCTGGATCGGCGGATGGAGGCCTATCAAGAACGATTGGTCATCCAATACACGGCGATGGAGCGGATCGTCAGCAGCTTCCAGACGACCGGAGGGCAACTGGAGGGTCTGGTGGACCGCTTGCCCTATACCGCGAAGGGCTGACCTTCGCAGCTCGAGCCTGATCTACAGCAATGTCTCGCTAAAGGAACCTCGCAGGATGCCGTTAACTTTATCGAAGGGGGCAGGTTGCATAGGGACGTGGTCAAAGATCCGCAGGGCGCCGGCATGGCGTGTGGATCGAGGCCGGCAGTGCATCTGCGCTCAGGATTCGGGGAAAGTGTCATGATCGAACCGACCCATGGCCTTGCGGCAGTGAACGTCAAAGTGGCGTCGACGCGAACGGGGACGGGAGCGGGTATGGCGAAAGCAGGAGGCGAGCCGCGTGCGAAGGAGCCGATGGAATCGACGCGCGCCGCGAGTGGCACTGTGCCTGCTTCGAGTCAGACGCGGTCGCCCAATGTGAAGGACAAGGAAGGTGAAGATCGCAAGGCCCCGATGGCCTCGAAACCGGAGTTGCAGCAGGCGGTCGAGTCCATCAACGATTTTCTGCAGGCCAACCGCCGTGCGCTGGAGTTCAGCTTGGATGATCAGACCGGTCGCATGGTGATCACCGTGATGGATGCCGAGCGCCAGGAAGTGATTCGCCAGATCCCGCCGGAGCAGGCCCTGAAGTTGATTGCGCAGATGCGCGATGCCAACGAAATCCGCGGGACTGGACTGACGGAAAGGGCTTAGTGCAGCACTAGCCGCCAGCCATTGTCATTCAGAACCCATCGCCGGGAGTAATGAAACCATGTATGCGATGCGCAAAGAAGTCCATCAATACCGCCAGGCCGGTCACTTGGCGGAAGCGGCCGTCGCCGACCCGCATCGCTTGATCCAGATGTTGTTCGAGACCGTCCTCGAGCGCATCGCCGTTGCAAAGGGTGCGATCACCCAAGGCAACGTCCGCGTCAAGGGCGAGCAGTTGGGTAAGGCAATCGCGATCATCGATGCCCTTCGTGGCGTCTTGGACCATGGTAAAGGCCCTGATCTGGCCGCTCAGCTCGATGCGCTCTACGACTACATGTCCCGGCGTCTCTTGGAGGGCAACGCCCGGAACGACCCGGAGGCGCTGGAGGAGGTCATCCGCCTCGTGCGCGAGATCAAGTCTGGCTGGGATGCGATCCCTGACGCCTTACGACGAGCCTCCTAGGCTTGCGCGGCGCCGGGGCCCGATCCGGCGCCGTCTGGGCAAGGCGGCGTTCGCCGCGACTCAATCGATTCCTTATCCGAGATTCTGAGAGCGCTGCCGTGGCGGTGCAGGGGTCGGTTTGTGCCGGCGAACCGCGGATTCGAACGGGGCGATCTCGAGAGTTGGCGCGGTGTCGCGCGGTCGCGGTCGGATGGGCCAGCCAAGAGTCGCCTTGGCGACGACGCAGGGGGCGCGAAGCGCCGAATCTATGGCGCTTACGCTGGTGTCCTGACGAAATACCGTCAGTCGGTCGTCGCTCTGGGCCAAGACGAGAGGCAGTTAGGAGTGAATCATGTCTGGCACGGGTTTCGCTGAAAGAGGGCAGGATCAATCGCTTTGGGGAGCCGTCGTGACTTCGACCAGTCAAGCTGATACACCGCGCCTGACGCTCGTACCCTCGGTCGAGCCGGCGGCGCGCCAGCCGGTCGGGACCATCGATCCGGTCCGCTTTCTCCAGTCGATCATGGCCTCGCTGGAGCTGGATGCGCTGCTGCACACACTCAGTGAGTTTCTCGCGGAGCTCGTCGGCCAGAGCGGATGGGAATACCAGAACTCCGAATTGGGGGTCGAGCTCTCGGGCGGAAGGCTCGACCGTCACCGGCTGGAGTATGCCTTGAGCCTGAACGACCAGGAGATGGGCACGCTCAAGCTCGCGCGCGGTCGGCGTTTCTCCGACCTCGATCAAGCCCGTATCGAATCGCTCTTGGGGTTGGCCGCACCCGCGCTGCGAAATGCCATCCGGTTTCAAGGCTTGAGCCAGCAGCTTGAACGAGATGTCCTGACCGGCCTGGGTAATCGTCGCGCCTTCTATCTGCAGGGCGGCCGATGGTTGGCCGACGCGATCCGCCAGGAACGGCCCTTGTCCATGCTCCTGATGGACCTGGATTCCTTCAAATCCGTCAACGACCGGTTCGGGCATCCTGTGGGCGACCGGTTGCTCTGCGCGCTCGCGGACACCTTGGTCGCCGCGACGCGCGGTTCCGATCTCTGTGTTCGCATGGGCGGCGATGAGTTCTCCGTTCTGCTGCCCGGTACCGATCTGGTGGCCGCCATGGAATGTGCCGAACGGATTCGTCGGTCCGTCGCCAGGCTTTCGGTCGACACGGAGGCTGGAGGCAAGGTGAGTGCCACCGTCAGCATTGGGGTCGCCACCTATCGGTCCGGGTTGGATCTGGAGCTCTTGTATCGTCAGTCAGACGAGGCGCTCTATGCGGCCAAGCGCGCCGGATGCAATCGAGTGCTCGCTGGCACCTCGGGTTGTCTCCGCGAAGAGCTTGATCCGGTTTGCACCCGAGCCTCCTAAGATTCCCGTAAACTTCCTATCTTTATTATGGTTCGATCCGCCGCGGTGGTGGTGACGGGCAGGGTCGCTCTCTCGATCGCCTTGTCTCGGTAGGTCGCGCGGCGGTCGGGCGGCATTTTGCTCGCCCCGACCGGCTCGTCAGGATTTGCTGAACCGGATCAATTCGATGAGTCTCGTGGTGGCGCCGCGGCCTTCTGGTGCGAAGAAAGACACGAGGGGACGACGAGACTCAGAGTCAGAGTCGTTTACGGATGTAATCAAGTAATGAAAAAGGTTCGACTGAGTGTCAAGCTAACGGTCAGTTTTCTGTCCATGGCCTTGCTTCTGCTCGCCGTGGGATGGTTAGGCATCAAGGGCGAGCTGGAGATGCGCGACCATCTCTTCGGGATTGGCCAGGTGCGCCTGCCAGCCATCATCCAGCTCGACCGGCTGAATATCGAGCGATTGCAGATCCGCGCCCAGACGCTCGAGGTGCAGACTCGAGCGGTTTGGTCTGCCCAGGCGATTCAAGTGCTGGAACGGGTAGCGCAGCAGCGGGCGACCTCCTGGAAGAATGTCGAAGACGCCTTGGCCCAGTATGAGGCCCTTCCCAGAACGGAGGATGAGAAGGCGATCTTCGAGGCCTTCAAGGCCGACTACCGGCGTTGGCGGGCGAGTTATGGGGGACTGGAGCAGCTCCTGCGTGACATGATTCGGACCGAGAGCCAGGAGATCTATGCCCCGCGACACGGCGCCTATGTGCGGGCGGTCAATGACAGCCTCCTGGTCTCGGATCGGGTGGGCGTCCTGATCGAATCCATGGTCGCGGTGAACAATCAGAGCTCCGGTGCCGAGGTCGAGGAAGCCTTGGTTGAAGGTCGGAACATGATCTGGCTCACCGGTACGGGTATCGGTTTGGGCCTCTTGCTGGCCGCCTTCTTGGGTGTCGCCATGACGCGCGACACCTTGCGTCAACTCGGTGGCGAACCGGTCTATGCCCTGTCGGTCGTCGACCGCGTCGCCCAAGGGGATCTCGCGTCGGAGGTCGAGCTGCGCAAGGGTGATACCAGCAGCCTGCTGGCTGCCTTTTCGCGCATGGTGGCCAGTGTTCGAGGCCTGCTGCAGGAGGTCTCGACCGCAAGCGCGCAGGTAGCGGCGGCGGCTCAACAGCTCTCCGTGACCAGTGAGGAGATCCTCAAACAGGTCAAGTTGGAGCAGTCCGAGACGGATCAGGTGGCGACCGCCATGAACGAGATGACGGCCACGGTCGAGGAGGTGGCGCGTCATGCAGCGGACGCGGCCAAGGCCGCGCAGGAGACCGACGGCGAAGCCGCATCCGGGGGCAAGGTGGTGACCGCGACGATCAGTGCCATCGAGTCGTTGGCCCAGGAGGTTGAGGCGGCCGGGCAGGTGATCGGGCATCTCTCCGACGACAGCGCCGAGATCGGTGCGGTGCTGGATGTGATCCGCGGAGTGGCTGAGCAGACCAATCTGTTGGCGCTGAATGCCGCGATCGAGGCGGCCCGTGCCGGCGAGCAGGGCAGGGGCTTCGCCGTGGTCGCGGCCGAGGTGCGGACCCTGGCGAGTCGCACCCAGGACTCGATCCAGGACATTCAAGAGAAGATCGAGCGGGTTCAGAGTGGCTCCGCCGGCGCGGTCCAGGTCATGGAACGGGGTCAGGCCAAGGCAAGTGAGGGCGTGGCTCAGGCGCGGCTCGCGGGCGAGTCCTTCCAGACCATCAGCGATTCGATCACCGGCATCAGTGACATGAATCGCCAGATCGCCAGTGCGGCCGAAGAGCAGACGGCGGTGGCCGAGGAGATCAATCGCAATATCCACACCATTAGTGGAACCGTCGAGCAGACCTCCGCGGGCTCGACACAGACGGCCTCGGCCGCGGAGCAGCTGGCCGGCTTGGCGGCTCAGTTGCAGGAAAGGGTGGGGCAGTTCAAGATCTGAAGTCTTATGACGATGGGCGGTGACTCTCAGGCGCCGGGGTCTTTCGGACATCTCGGCGCCTGAGTCGCGATGGCGGCGCATCCCTGTGCCGCCGGAGGCCCGCGTCACTCGGCTGGTTCTGAGGCCACACCTCCCGTCGCGGCCGAGGTGGGTGCTGGCTCCTGGGGGGCGTCCTCGGTCGGCTCTGGCTCGAGGGTGAGCGTGTCCGGGCCGAGCTCGAGCAGATCGTCCAGATCGTATTTGGAAAGCTTGAAGTAGTGAGGCCGGGCCGCGTCCTTCAGGACATAGTCCTCGCTGTCCTCCTGCTGCGAGATCCGGTAATCGCGTGAGGTCCCGTCGGCGAGTCGGATGTCGAGCACCAGTCTCGGCTCCTGCTGGTTGTAACTGGGGTCCTCCTCCGTACCCAGGACGCCACGATAGCTGAGATTCGCCAGACGCCTGGCCGCCTCCTCTGCCGCGCTCTGATCGACCTTGGCCTCCTTGCCCTCCAGATGCCAGCCCTCCGGTCCTTTGTTCAGGGTCCAATCCGTGCCCGCGATGCTCTCGATCTCCTCCTGCTCGAGCCGCAGCAGACCGGTGTCGATCCAATCCTCCCGGCGGTTGGAGAGATCGAACAAGGACAGGCTCAGGTCATAGACCGCCGGCTCGCGTGCCGGGCGGGCGAAGACCCGACGAAAGCCGGACGAGTCGCCCAACAGCAGACTTGCGACCTCGTCGTCCGAGTCTTCCAGCGTCAGGCGGCGCTCGAAGCCGTCATCGGCCACCTTGAAGCGTTTACGTGCCTCCTCGCTGGTCGCCGTCGGGAGCGGACGTTCCAGTTCGGCGAGTCGCTCCAGCAGCTGCTCGACCTTGAACGTCGCGACCGGGAAGTCGCCCAGGTTCGGTAGCACCCAGGGCTCGTCCTCGCCCCCGCGTCGTAGCGTCACCGCAGCTCCATCGGCTGCGCCCTCGATCTGGATTTGAACCACCTGGTCCGGGTCGAAATCGAGCAAGGGTGTTCGCGCCGACAGGGCCGACACGCCGGGGCCCCTCAGGCTGAGCCCGAGCGCGAGGAGGAGTTGCAGACCCACCAGCCCCAGAAGCGCGATCACCAGGGGGGAGCGCAGATCGGGACGCCAACCGAGGTCGGCGCGCGAGGTCTCGGAGATGGCATTCATTTGCGTCATGACCGGGTGCCTCCAGTGTCCAGGATGGCGGCATAGGCACGCTCACGGCGTGCCCGGGAGCGTCGATAGAGCCAATAGACCAGCGCCAGGCCGCCGAGGGCCAACAGATAGTTCAGTGATTCCCAGAAGAAGCGCGCCTCCTGTCCAATGGGTGCGAGCAAGCGACCAAACTGGCCGCGGCCGCGCAGGCCCAGGAGACCCGGGTCCTCGAGCGACCATTCGACCGCGTTCTGGACCAGCTCGATGGGCTTGATATAGCGGCTCTGGGTCGCCTCGTTGGCCAGACTGATGGCGGTGTCCGTGAGGAAGCTCGAGGAGCCGATGAGGATCAGCCGAGCCGAGTCGGGCGATGACTCGACCACACCCGAGATGACCGGCGGTGTCTCATCGATCTCCTCTGCGGTCTCATCCGGGATCTCCTCCCCCGTCTCGTCGGCGCTTGTCGGGTCCGACCCGGTCTCCTCAGAGATCGAGGTCGACTCCGATGCCCCGCTCGCCTCTGGTTCTTGCTCCTCCGGTTCGGGCAGCAAGGGAGAGGGCTGGCCGGCGAAGGGAGACTGGAACTTCCCTTCGATGACTGCGGCGAGCACCTTGCGTCCCTTGTCTTCACCGCGCGGGAAACCCAGGTCGCCATGGGTCGCGAAGTCGGGCTGCATATTCTCGGAGTCGCTCGTCCAGGACCCGGGCGAGCTGCGGATCAGGTCGAGGACACGCCGGTCGGCGATCTTCTCGGCATCCACCTCGATGGGCGACGACCAGTTCATGGTGATCTGGCCCAGGGTGGCGGTGATCCCCGAGTCCTCGGCCAACCCGTCGGCGCGCACGTCCGGGAAGTAGGGGTATTCGAGCGTCTGGATCTCCTGGACGACGAAGCCCCCGAGATTGCGCTGGACCGGAATGGGGAAGGGCGTGTTCTGCGGATCCAGGACCAGCGTCGGACCGAGACTCAGTCCATGGTGAGCGAGCCAGTCCTCGAGTCCCGTATCACTGCGGTTGGCTCGAATGCTGCCACCTGTGAGGTCCACCTGGAAGCTGGAGGCGGCCAGGATGAGGGTGCCGCCCTGCATCAGGAACTGATCGACGGCGAATTGCTGCTTCTCGTCCAGGTCCTCCGGCCCCACCACCAAGAGGAGATCAGAGTCCTCGGGCACCTGTCCGGAGGTCAGATCCGTCTCGCGTAGCGCGAAGCCGTCTTGAAGGCTCTGTCGCAAGAGGTTGTATCCGCCGCCCGGGTCGCCGCCATAGCCGAACTGGTTGGGTGTCGCAGCCGGTGTGTAGAGCGCCAGCGTCCTCAGGACGCCGGGCGCGAAGCGCTTGATCCCGGACTCGATGGCGCGTCTCAAACCGGCGCGCTCAAGCGATTCTGGCAGCGGGATGGGCACGGATTGATCGTCTGACTCGAGCACCATGTAGAAGTAGAAGGGGGTCGGGTCGAGCAGACTGACCAGCAAGGGCTCGAAACCGTACTCTTCTTGAATCCGCGCGCCCAGCGAGCCGTCGCCGGCGGAGGGGTCCTGGATCTCGAAGCGGAAGAGTCCGCCGGATCGCTCGGCAAGTTCGCCCAGGACCGCATCCAGCTCCTGGCGCAGCTCGGGCAGGGGGTCTGGGAGGCTCGCCGAATCCGAGATGAACCCCTTGAGAACGAGCGGCTCGGAGATGTTGGTGAAGACATCGCCACCGCCCCGGTAGCCATAGAGCACCTTCTTGATGGTGCGGGTGAGGTCGTACTCCGGGTTGCGCAGCCGCACCTCGATATCGCTCTCACTCCTCACCTTGAGATCGATCAGGTCCTGGAAACCCAAGGTCTCGAACTGGTCGCCATACTTCACCAGGATGTCGAAATAGGAGTTCACCACGGAGGCTTGGTACTTGCTCGCGGTCTGGAAGGCCACAGGGCGGATGCCATACTGCTCTCCAGCCTCACGTTCCAAGTCCGGTGCTTGCAGGGGGTCGACGAGCTCCACCCGCACCTGACCCTTGCCGGCGATCTCATACTCCTCCAGGAGGTTGCGCAGCTGCGGGACCAGTGGGGCCAGCAGGGGATGGGTCTGGGCGCTGAAGTAGCCGCGGATCAGCAGTGGTTCCCGAAGCTGGTCGAGATAGGTTCGGGTCGCGTCGGAGATGGTATAGAGACGGCCCTGGGTGAGGTCGGCCCGCATCCCGGGGACCTGGTGCAGCCACAGATTCGCTGCGACCAGATTGGCGACGGTGAGCGCGGTGACCAAGGACCAGCGGTGGTGATGGCGCGGATTGGCCGCGGGCTCCGCCCAGCGCAGCCGTTCCAGGCTGTAGACGGTCAGGGCCAGGAAGGCCCCGACGAGGCTGAGATAGTAATAGAGGTCCCTCAGGTCGATGACGCCTCGGGTGATCGACTCGAAACGGGCGCCGCTGCCGATCAGTCGCAGGAGCTCCCCTCCGCTGTGCCCGACCAGGTTGGTCAGGGCGGGCGAGCCGATCAGATAGAAGAAGGCGCAGACCAGGGTACTGCCGATGAGCGCGACGATCGGGTTGTCCGTTCGCGAGGAGACGAACAGCCCGATGGCGAGATAGGCGGAGGCAAGCAGCAGGGTCGCCACATAGGCGCCGACGACCGGGCCCCAATCGAGCGGTCCCAGGAGCGCAACGGTGAGGGGGACGGGCAAGGTCAGGGCCAGCGAGACGGCCACTAGTGCCAGCGCCGCCAGGAACTTGCCGAGCACCAGTTTGGGTGTCGCAACCGGCAAGGTGAGGAGTGTCTCCAGTGTGCCCGCGCGCTGTTCTTCGCTCCAGAGCCGCATGGTGAGGGCGGCGCACAGGAAGATCAGCAGGATGGGCATCCACTCGAAGAGCGGGCGGGTATCCGCGATGTTGCGGGCGAAGAAGGCATCCACCCAGAAGAAGACGAACAAGGAGACCGCCAGGAAGGTCCCGATGAAGATGTAGGCCACCGGGGAGCCGAAGAAGGCCGCCAACTCACGGCGCGCCACGCGGGAGACTTCACCCATGGGCCACCTCCGATTGTTTCGCGTCTGCATCCATCTCGAGGTCCGAGCTGGTGACGGCGCCGAACAGTGCCTCAAGGTCCTGTCGTTCGGGTTCGAGGCCGTAGAGTGGCCACCCCTGCTCGGTGACATGCCGCGCGACCCTGGTCGAGGCGGCGCGCAGGTCGGTCGTCTCCAGTGCAAAGCGTCGCAGGTCGCCCTCGGTCTCCAGAAGGCTGACGCCTTGGATCCCTTCCAGGCCGGCGAGGACAGGCTCCACCGCCCCCGGCGCCTGGTCGAGTGTGACCAGGAGACGCGGGTGACGGCCGATGGCGTCGAGCTTGCTGTCGAGCCCCAACCGCCCGCCGCGCATGATGAGCACCCGCCCACAGACGGCCTCGACCTCTTGCAGGATGTGGGTCGAGATGATGAGCGTCGCGTCGATGGACAGCTCCTGCACCAGGCCCCGCATGTGCTGGATCTGAGAGGGATCCAAACCATTGGTCGGCTCATCCAGGATGAGGATGACGGGCTCATGCAGGATGGCCTGGGCGACGCCGACGCGTTGGCGGTAGCCGCGCGAGAGCGTAGCGATGGTCGCAGTCGCCTTCGCGCCGAGCTCGGTGCGTTCCACCGCTCGGCGGATGGCCGGCGCCCGTCGCTGCGGTGGGATGGCGTGCAGGGATGCCTGGTAATCCAGATAGTCCAAGACCGTCATTTCGGGATAAAGCGGGCAGTTTTCCGGCAGATACCCGATGCGTCGCTGGGCCTCACGACGCCGTTCGGCGATGTCCAATCCGTCGATTCGGATGGTTCCGCCACTGGGTTCCAGATATCCCGTGAGCATCTTCATGATGGTGGTCTTGCCGGCGCCATTGTGACCGAGCAGACCAACGATCTCACCGCGATCAATGCTGAACGAGACGTCCTGGACCGCCTTGAGCCCGCCGTAATTGCGACTGAGCCCCTGAACCTCGATCATTGGGTGACTCCTTGAATCTCCTTCGCTCGCGTGGTTGGTAGAGTGGGACGGCGTATGCCGAGTCCCGGCGCGGATTTCAACCAAGCCTGCCGCGTCGTGCAAGAGGGGGCTTCGACGCCGACCGGGACATTCCCTTGTGATCTCGAATAAACCTTATCTAAATCAATCGTCAAGGCGTGACGATCCGGGGCCGGGTGATGCGTTAAGATTTGTTAAGGCGATTGCCGGAAATGTTTATACCAGATGGCGCCGGATTGAGGCTCGCCTTCAAGGAGCGCCACCAGGAGCATCGCCGGGCGATGTGACTGG
>JANQGF010000044.1 GCA_028277465.1 Chromatiaceae bacterium | reverse complement strand
CTACATCACAACGTTCGAGTAATGGAAATTCCAACTCACCCTGATGGCTGAACTACCCCGGGTTTGTTGGAATCGGTCACTGGTCGGACGCAATCCAAGAACGGGCGCGCCGGTTGCCTATTCGACGCTAGAGGATTGGCTTACAGATGCGCTGTGCACTTGATCTCGATCTTTAGCTCTGGCGTCACCAGCGCGGCCACTTGAACGAGGGTCTGACACACGTCAGGAGGCCCCCCGTAGGCCGCTTCTCTGACACCGAAGACCTCTTCAACATGACTCATGAACTCTTCCATGTCGGTGACGAAGTAGATCTCATCGACGATGTTGCTCATTTCTGCCCCGAAATGCGCCAGAACATCCTGCATGTTCTCGTAGGCAACCCTCGTTTGCTCGGCGATGCTATCGGGGGTGCTCCCTTCTTCGTCCATTCCCACTTGACCCGAGATGTAAAGGACATCGCCAACGAGTGTCCCTTGGGCGAAGAACTCTTGGTAAGGACCGCTCCGGTACGTCTTTTTTGCAATCATCATTCTGCCTTCCTCGCGGGATCAGATGACCTGCTGGCAACGAGCACTCTGGTAGGAACGCGGCCAGCGGGCGGTTGGGCGGACTCGGCCTAGTCGAGGTAGCCCTTCAGCAGGTCGATGTTCGGTGTCGCGATGGACGTCTGCCGTACCAGGTTACCGAACTCGTCGGCGAGTTGCCGCATCTCGTCTCGTGAGGCTCGGTCATACTGCGCAAAGGCAACGTCCGCGAACCGGCTTCGGAGCAGACCCTGGACGGCCTTCACGGTCAGACTTTCGGGCAACCAGCGGAACAGGTTGAACTGGAACGGCTTGCCCTCCTTGTACCCCAAGACGTGCAGCACTTTCCCCCTCCGTGGCGGCCCGGATCATCACACGCAGGGTCGCCTTGTCTCTGGCAAGCGCGTCGGTGTCTCGTCTCTCCGTCAATCTCTCCGATGATGACCGCTTTTCGTTGCCGGAGTGGGAAGGGTGGACTCTCGGGACCACCCTGACGAAGCGGTTAACTCCGTTTCGAGGATTCTCTGATCTCGTCAGGCCACCGCAGGACACATCGGCTTCTACGCCGTCCGCGCCCCTGGACCGGATCATGTCCCCCCTCCTCACTGACACTCGAAGCCGGATGTCAAGGGCGAGCACCGAAGTGATCGTAGCCCGTCTCGTCGGTCTGCAACAGACGACCGTCCGGCAAGCGGCGGAGCAACCCTGGACTCGACCGGATCCGTCCGATCACCCGAAGCGGACAACCCAGACGATCGGCGAGGGCATGGGCCTCGGCGACCTGCTCGGGAGGAAGAGCGCAACAAAGCTCGTAGTCGTCCCCGGCAGCAAGCGGAAGCGACCAGTCGCCCGTCTGCTCGACGACCTCCGCCACGCGGGAAGACAAGGGCAGACGACCCAGCTCCAGCTCCGCGCCCACCCCGGACGCGGCCAGCAGGTGGCCCAGGTCGGCGACGAGCCCATCGGACAGGTCGATCATGGCCGTCGCCATCGCGCGCAGACCCAACCCCAGCTCGACCCGCGGGGTCGGGTACTCCAGACGGCGGCGTAGCCCTGGTTCGACCTCGGCCCCTTCCAGCAAGCGGCGAAGGGCCAGCCCTGCATCGCCCAATGTGCCGCTCACGCAGACGAGATCGCCGGGCCGGGCACCGGTACGCCGAACTCCGGAACCCTTGGGAAGGAGTCCATGCACCTGCACCGTCACGCTCAATGGACCCCGCGTCGTGTCTCCACCCACGAGACGGATCCCGTGCGCCTCTGCCAGGGCCGCGAACCCGGTGCGGAAGCCACCCAGCCAGGTCTCATCCCCCGAGGGCAGTGTCAAGGCCAGCGTGGCCCAGGCCGGCTCCGCGCCCATGGCGGCCAGATCACTGAGTCCGACCGCCAATGACTTGTAGCCGATGGCCCTCGGGTCGCAGTCCGGAAAGAAATGGATCCCAGCGGAGAGGGTGTCCAGGCTGACGGCAAGCCAATGCCCGGGCGGCACCTCGAGCAGCGCACAATCGTCGCCGACACCGAGAGCCACATCGGGACGTATCGATCCCAGATCGGAGAAGAAGTCGCGGATCAGGTCGAACTCGGACACTGAGCAAGGCCCTGGCGGCGGAACCCGGGGCGGCGCGTCATCGGCCCTCGCTCAAGTCTCGGACGCTGGCTCACCGGCGGCGGGGGTCTGGCTGCGCTCGCGGGCACAACGGCGTGCAATCTTGTCGAGCACCCCATTGACATACTTGTGGCCCTCATGGGCACCGAGCAGCTTGGTCAATTCGACCGCCTCATTGATGGCGACCGGGTGGGGGACATCCTCCGAGAAGAGGATCTCGTAGGCACCGAGCCGCAGGATCGCCAGCTCCACCGGATCGACCTGGCCGATCGGGCGGTCCAGAACCAGATCCAGTTGACGGTCGATCTCCTGGATCCGTGCTGGAACGCCCGTCACCAGCTGATCCAGGAGCTCCATGTTGAAGCGGAAACGCCGCTTGGGATCCCGCGGGGTCTCCTCCTCGGCACCGCTCAGCGACGCGGTCACGGCATCGAGCCACTCGGGATCATCGAGCAGATGCCGCTTGATCGCGCTCGGATCCTCCTTGGTCAAACGCCACTGGTAGAGGACGAGTGCGGCATAGCGACGCGACTGGCTGCGAGGGCTGATCATCTCAGTCGAGTCGTCTCAGCAGGTCCACCATTTCCAGGGCGGACATGGCCGCCTCGGCACCCTTGTTTCCGGCCTTGGTGCCGGCCCGTTCGATCGCCTGCTCAATGGTATCGACGGTCAAGACACCGAAGGCGACCGGAAGTCCGTACTTGAGGCTGACCTGGGCCATGCCCTTGACGCACTCGCCGGCGACATACTCGAAATGTGGTGTGCCGCCGCGGATGACCGCGCCCAGCGCCAGGATGGCATCGAACCCGCCCTTGGCGGCGATGCGCTCGATGGCGACGGGCATCTCGAAGGCACCCGGCACCCGCACGATGGTCAGGTCCGCATCCTCGGCGCCATGCCGCCTGAGCGTGTCGATGGCGCCCTTCTCCAGGCCCTCCACCAAGAAACCGTTCCAGCGCGATACCACCAGACAGAAACGGGCGTTGTCGACGCGCAGCTTGCCTTCAATCGTTTCGATGGTCATAGTTCTTCAGCTCGGTTAACGGGGCCGACCGCCAGTGTACTCGACGACCTCGAGGTCGAATCCGGAAATGGCGTGCATCGACTTGGGTGCGCTCATGACGCGCATCTTACGCACCCCCAGATCGGCCAGGATCTGGGCACCGATGCCGTAGGTCCGAAGCTCGCTGCGGTCCTGCCGCCGAGCCGGCACCCGGTCATCCCTGTCGTGCAATTGAAGGTCCTTGATCCGGGACAGGAGATCGGCGCTGCTGTCGCGATTGCGCAAGACCACGATAACGCCCTCCCCCGCGTCCGCCACTTGCCGCATGACATCCTGCAGCGGCCAACCACAGGCGTTGTGCCTCGTCGCGAAGAGGTCGCAGAGCGCGTTCTGCAGATGCACACGCACCAAGGTGGGCCGTTCGGGGCTGATCTCGCCCAGCGTCAATGCCAGATGAATGATGTTGTCGATGGTGTCCCGGTAGGCGACCAGGCGAAAGCTGCCGAAGGCGGTCGGCAAATCGCACTCGCTCTCCCGCAAGACCGCCTTCTCGTGTCTGACGCGATAATGGATCAGGTCCGCGATGGTTCCGATCTTGATGCCATGGGTGTGGGCGAAGCGCTCGAGGTCCGGACGTCTCGCCATGCTGCCGTCTTCGTTCAGGATCTCGACGATCACCGCAGCGGGGCTGAAACCGGCCAGACGAGCCAGGTCGCAGCCGGCCTCCGTATGGCCGGCACGGACCAAGACACCACCCGGCTGCGCCATCAGGGGGAAGATGTGACCGGGCTGGACCAGGTCCTTGGGACCGGCATCCGGTGCAACCGCGGCCCGCACGGTGGTCGCCCGGTCGGCTGCGGAGATGCCCGTGGTGACACCCTGGGCGGCCTCGATCGAGACCGTGAAGGCGGTGGAATGCGTCGTCTGATTGTCGTTGACCATCAGTGGCAGACGCAGACGTTCACAGCACTCCTTGGTGAGGGTCAGGCAGATGAGCCCACGCCCGTACTTGGCCATGAAGTTGACCGCCTCAGGGGTGACGCAGTCGGCCGCGAGCAGCAGATCACCCTCGTTCTCGCGATCCTCGTCGTCCATGATGACGACCATCCTGCCCTGACGCAGATCCTCGATGATCTCTTCTGTGCTGTTCAAGGCGGAGCTGATCATCGCCATGCCTTCAATTCTGGAAAAGCCTTTAATAATAACACGCTCGGCATCTCACGCTCAGGGGAAAAATCACTTGAGAAAGCCATGTTCGGCGAGCAGTTCCAGGGTAACCCCACCCGATTGGGCCTCTGCGGCCCGATCCCCGAGCAGGAGACGCTCGAGATAACGGGCGATGAGATCCACCTCCAGATTGACGCGGGTTCCGCTCCGGTACTCGCCGATGATGGTCTCCTGAATGGTGTGAGGGACGATGTTCAACTCGAATACGGCGCCTTCCACCCGGTTGACGGTCAGACTGATTCCATCGACACAGATGGAACCCTTCTGGGCGATATAGCGCGCCAGCTCGTCGGGCGCCTGGACCTTCAGACGCCAGGAACGCGCGTCCTCGTCGCGTTCGAGCAGGGTGCCGATCCCGTCGACATGACCGCTGACCAAATGCCCGCCCAGCGGGTCCGACAAGGTGAGGGCTCGCTCCAGGTTCACCCGACTGTCCAGACCCAGCGCGCCCAGCGTCGTCAGGGAGAGCGTCTCACGCGAGACATCGGCGGCGAATCCCTGCGCCTGGAGCTCGACCACCGTCAGACAGACGCCATTGACCGCAATACTGTCGCCGAGCGCGACCCTGTCGAGCGCGAGCTTGCCGGCATGGATCTCGAGCCTGACGTCGCCACCACGCGGCTCCAGGCGCCGGATCCGGCCGATGGATTGAATGATTCCAGTGAACATGAGTTTTCGGTGCCACTTTCGATCAGTGTTAAGGCGATTGCCGGAAATGTTTATACCAGATGGCGCCGGATTGAGGCTCGCCTTCAAGGAGCGCCACCAGGAGCATCGCCGGGCGATGTGACTGG
>JANQGF010000029.1 GCA_028277465.1 Chromatiaceae bacterium | reverse complement strand
CCAGTCACATCGCCCGGCGATGCTCCTGGTGGCGCTCCTTGAAGGCGAGCCTCAATCCGGCGCCATCTGGTATGAACATTTCCGGCAATCGCCTTATCGATAGTGAGAGGCGAGTGCTGCTTGCTTGGGGTCGTTGGCATGCGGTTGCACTCTAGCTAGATCTTACACATTTAGTTTTAAGGCGCAATGCCGCAGACCCACCGGGCCTGCAAGATAAAGCGCTCGCTATCGTCGACGAAGTGGCGGTCGCCCGCTCGACGAGCGTCCTGCCCATGGCTTGATGTTCGACCACTGTGATAGTGGGCGCCTTCCGGACTACCTCGTACACAGCGCCATAGGACCCGCTCAGAAACGTATGGAATGGAATGTCCCGACCCTCAACCGAAAGCGGATATGAGGCTGACATGTCGGAGGCCTGAATCCGCAATGAGATGGGGCTGAGATGGGCGACAAGACGTTGAGACTCTACGTCGTTGGGCGGACTCCCTCCGCAGTGACTGCAATGGGGAGTACTCGCCTCTTGTGCGAAGAGCGCCTGGGCAACGCTTGGGTCTTGGAGGTGATCGACGTGCTGCAACGGCCGGATCTGGCCGAGGCCGATCACATCAGTGCCGTCCCCGCGTTGGTCAGAAAATCACCCCGTCCGGTGCGGCGTGTCGTTGGCGATCTGAGCGACCATGAGCGGGTGCTGCTGGGGCTGGAGATCGGGTCCGCGGACATCGTCCGCACTGAGGCCGATCCAGCATGAGCGCCTAGGAACGATTCAGAAACAAGTGGTGCAACTTGAGCCGCCCTTGTTGGGCACGCTCCGCTTTGCCCAACGGTGTGTAGGTTGTTTCTGAATCATTACCTAGCCCTTTTCAAGGGCGCCTCGAAGAATGCAGGGTCCCCACAAGACCAGATCGGAGCGTCCCATGAGCGAGCGCAAGGAGAAGAGGATGACCGCCCGGCAACGCAAGCAGGCGCATCTGCGTGCATTCTGGCAGAGCCGGGTCCGGGAGGGCGGCGTGCAGAAGCTCGAAACCGGCATCAGCGGCTTCGACGAGCTGCTGGAGGGCGGATTGCCCGAGGGACGGGTGACCCTGGTCAGTGCCGGACCGGGCTGCGGCAAGACCATGTTACTGAGCGAGTTCATCTACCGGGGGGCCAAGGAGTTCGACCAGGGCGGGGTCTTCGTCACCTTCGAAGAGCGCCCCGAGGACATCCTGCGCAACCTGCGAAGCTTCGCTTGGGAGCTGGATCCTCTGATCGAAGCGCAGAAACTGGTCTTTCTCGATGCCGCGTCCTACCAAGAAGGCGAAGTCGCTATCGGAGAGGCGGAATGGCTCGAGCCCATGCTGGCGAGGATCGAATATACGGCACACAAGATCGGCGCCACACGGCTGGCCTTGGACAATCTGGGCTCCGTGTTCCTGCGCTACTCGCGTCGCGAAAAGGACGCTCAGGATGTACGTGAGCGCCTGTTCACCTGCTTCGATCGCATCAAGCGCCTGGGCCTCACTGCCCTGGTCAGCACCGAGAACCTCAAGCACCGCTCCTCCCTGTCGCACTACGATGTGGACGAATTCGTCAGCGATGGCCTGATCGAGCTGAGCAGCCACAGCGGCCAGGGGGTGGAGGTCCGCAATATGCTGGTGCGCAAGCTGCGTGGCTGCAGCTACCGCGGTGGCAAGGTGCAGTTCGAGATCAACAGCGACGGGCTGGAGGTGTTTCCCAGGATCCCGCTTGACACCAGCGTGGGCGACACCGAATTCGAGGCGCGCAAGCAATTTGGTATCCCCAAGCTGGACCGGGCATTGTGCGGCGGCATTCCCCAGGGCCATATTCTGCTCATTGCGGGCAACACAGGTACGGGCAAGACCACCCTGGCGCTGCATTTCCTGCACCAGGGCCTGAGCCAGGGAGAGTCCGTGGTCTGGGTGGCCCTGGAAGAACCGGTGAAGGTGGTGCTGAAGAAGGCGAGGGCCCACGGCTGGGATCTGCAGGATGCCTGGGACAGCGGCTCTCTGCAATTCGTCACCTCCCCCCTGATCGACGTCGTCCCGGATAAGCTGCTGTATCAGATCATCGATGCGGTCAAGAGCAGCGATGCCCGCAGGGTCATCGTGGATTCCATCTCCAGTCTCGAATCCTCCAGCATGCAGCGGGATGCGGTGCGGGATTTCATGCTGCAACTGACGGGATTCGCCAAGATCCAGGGGGTGACGATGGTCCTCAACTATCTTTCCGATGAGGCCTTCGGCGCGGAGAAGGGGCAGTTGCTGGGCTCCCTGTTGAGCAATCCCATGCGTCTGTCATCCATCGTCGACGGCATCCTGCTTCTGCGCTACGTGGAGCGCGATTACAGCGTGCGGAAGCTGTTGAATATCCTGAAGCTGCGCGGTAGCGGGCACGACAAGGGCCTGTTCCGTTACGATATCGACCAATCGGGATTCGTGTTTGGCGAGCAGTTCGGCACGGACACCTGAGTATGCCGATGCCGCAGCCCGGCAATACGGTCCTGCGCAGTTTCCTGTCCGGTCTCGGGTTGGGCCAGACCCTGGTGATGGTTGTCGCCCTGCTGGCCATCCTGGTGGGCTCAGTCAGCGTCACGGCCCTGATCGAGCACCGCTTTCGAGAGACCATCGCGAATGCCCTGGAGACCTTGCTGGAAGGCACCGATCAGGCGATCCGGATCTGGGCCAGGGACCACCGTCGGACGGCGCTCGGTTTCGCCCAGTCCGATGGGGTGATGACGGCCGTCGAATCCCTGCTCGAGACACCCCGCGACCAGGCATCCCTGCTCGCCTCGGACGGCCAGAGGCGGCTGCGCAATCAGTTCCGTCTGCACCTCCAGACCGGACAGTACCGCGGCTTCTTCATCATCGGTCCGGACAACCTGAGCCTGGCCTCGTCCCGGGATGTCAATGTGGGGGTGCCGAATCTCCTGGTCGAGCAGCCGGATGTGTTGGACGAGCTCTGGGCCGGAGAGGCGGTATTGAGTCGTCTTCAACCAACCGATGTGCCCTTGGGTGGCTCTGACCTGCCGTACCCCGAGGAGACCATGTTCATCGGCGCCCCGGTCAGGAATGCCCTGGGTGACATCGTGGCCCTCCTGACCCTGCGCATCGACCCCCATAAGACCCTGTTTCCCTTGCTGAACCAAGGCCATCTCGGTGAGACCGGCGCGACCTACTCCTTCGACCGGGATGGCTACCTGCTGTTCCAAAGCCGGCTCGAGCCCCAGTTGCGGGCCTTGGGCCTGCGCGGCCCATTGGATGGCGATCACAGTGGAGAGTCGGCGCAGGAGCATGCGAGGCACGTCCGATTACGGATTGCCGATCCGGGCGTCGACCTGAGAACGGACAGGGAAGCGGCCACCAGGACCGAGGACCGCCCCTTGACCCGAATGGCTGCGAGCGCCATTCGTGGACGACGGGGTGTCGACATGGACGGCTACCGGGACTATCGGGGTGTTCCCGTTGTCGGTGTCTGGCTGTGGGACGAGACGCTCAACCTGGGGTTGGCCACCGAGCAGGATGTAGCCGACGCCTACGACCTCTTCCATTTCGTGCGCGCACTCATCTATTTCGGTGCCTCGATCACGACGCTCATCGTCCTGACCCTTGCCGCCGTCTTCGCTCGGGGACGCCTGCAGGTCCAGGAGACCCGAAACCGTCTCAAGGCGGTGTTCGACACGGCGGCCGATGGCATCGTGATCATCGATCGCAACGGCTGCATCGAGGATGTGAACCCCGCCATGGAGGAGATGTTCGGCTACCCGGCCGCCACCCTGCTGAGCAGCAACGTCAGTATCTTGATACCGGCGCCCGATGCCAGGAGGCACGACGGCTATTTGAGGCGCTATCAGGAGACCGGCGAGGCGCATATCATCGGATCCAGCCGTGAGACGGAGGCGAAACGGGCCGACGGTAGCCTCTTCTCCATCGAGTTGAGCGTCAGCCGCCTGGAGCTGGAGAGCGGACTGCGCTTCGCCGGTGTGATCCGTGACATCAGCGAGCGCCAGCAAGCCGAGCGCTTGCTCGGAGAGGCGGAAGAGCGCCGCCGGCTGATTCTGGAATCCGCGGGTGAAGGCATCTACGGCCTGGACGATCAGGGCATCACGACCTTCATCAATCCCGCCGCGGCCCGGATGCTGGGCTATGCGTCCGACGAGTTGATCGGCAAACCCATGCATGCCACGGTACACTATGCTCGCGCGGACGGATCGCCCTACCCGCAGGAAGAGTGCCCCATGTATGCCGCCTTCATCCATGGCGATATTCAGCAGTCCTCGAACGAGGTGCTGTGGCGCAAGGACGGCCGCTGCTTCCCCGTCGAGTACACGACGACGCCGATCAGAAAGGACGGCCAGCTGGCGGGGGCCGTGATCACCTTTCGGGATATCACCGAGCGCAGACAGCTGGAGAGTCGGCTGGAGCAGGCCCTTGAGACGGCGGAGCGAGAGCGGGACGCGGCAACCGAGGCCAACCGCATCATGGCCCTGACCAGGGCCGCACTGGATCGCACCGGGATCGCCGAGCTCTGGATCAGCGCGAGCGAAGGGAAGGTGGCTTGGGTGTCGGATCGGGCGTGTGAGTACCTGGGCTACAGTCGCGCTGAGCTGCTCGGCATGCGGCTGCCGGACTTTGACCTGGCGTTTCCGTTGGATCGGCTTGGACAACCTCAGCTGCCGATCGAGGAGCATGACTGGGACCGCTGTGAAACGGTCCACCAGACCCGGGATGGGCACCGGCTACCCGTGGAGATCACCGCCATGTTCAAGCCCGCGGGCGGGGACGGCGATGATATCCTGATCGCCTTCGTGACCGACATCACCCAACGCAAGGAGGTGGAAGCGCAGTTGATCCAGGCTCGCGAAGAGGCCGAAGAGGCGAACCGCGCCAAGTCCACCTTCCTTGCCACCATGAGTCACGAGATCCGCACACCCTTGAACGGTGTGGTGGGCACCATCGACATGCTGGAGCGTACCAGTCTGTTGCCCTACCAGCAGGATCTGGTGCGAACGGCCAAGGAGTCCGCACGGATGCTCCAGGGGGTGATCGACGATGTGCTGGATTTCTCCAAGATCGAGGCGGGCCGGCTGGAGCTGGAGAGCATACCCCTGTCCTTGGAGGTTCTCCTGGAAACCCTGGGCAAGAATCTAAACCACCTGGCTGCGAAGCAGGGCGTGGAGCTGCTGATCTATTGCGACCCCTGGCTGCCGCCGGTCAAGGGAGACCCGGTTCGTCTGAATCAGATCCTGTTCAACCTGGCCGGCAATGCCATCAAATTCAGCAAAAACCTGCCGAACCGCTCCGGTCAGGTGCTGATATCCGTTGCGATGCGGGAGCAGATGGCCGATCAGGTGGAGGTCGTTCTCCGCGTCGAGGACAATGGCATCGGCATGAGCGCGGAGGTGCGCGAGCGTCTGTTCCAGCCCTTTGTGCAGGGGGAAGGGGTGACAACCCGTCGTTTCGGCGGTACCGGACTCGGTCTGGTGATCACCCAGCGCCTGGTGGAGCTGATGGGCGGTCGCATCGAGGTGCAGAGCGAGTCGGACCGGGGGTCCACCTTTTCGGTGTTCCTGACCCTGGAGTCGGTGCAGGAGACTTCCAATGATGCCATGCGCAAGAGTCTGGAGGGGCTCCTGGTCTTGCTGATCAAGGATGATGATGAGCCCGCCCGAATATTGGAGAGCTACCTGCGGCACGCGGGGGCCCGGGTGGCCCCGGTGCCGCCGAGTCAGGCGCTGGCGGCGTGCCAGGAATTGTGTGACGGAACGGCGAAGGCCGTGGTGGTCATCGACAATCACGGTGACAAGAGGATTTCCTCGCCGGTGCTTGAGGTGCTGCGCCGTGAGGCCCGCGCAAGCGACCCGCATTTCATCCTGGTGGAGCGGGGTCGGCGCCGTTATCCCCGCATCGATCAGGAGGACAGCATCGCCCTTGACCTCAACGCCATGCGCCGTGGGACTCTGATCAACACGGTCGCGGTGGCGGCCGGTTGGGAATCACCGGAGGATACTGCCGAGCCCGATATCACCTTATCCACCTCGGTCTCGGTCTCGGTCGACGAGGCCAGGGCCGCCGGCCGTCTGATCCTGCTGGCAGACGACAACGAGACCAACCGCAAGGTGATCGGACAGCAGTTGAATATGCTGGGTTACGGCGTGGGGCTCGCGGAGGACGGCAAGCAGGCCCTGGCCAAATGGCAGGCCGATGATTTCGATCTGGTGTTGACCGATTGTCACATGCCGGTGATGGATGGTTATCAGTTGTCCCGCCGGATCCGTGAGCTGGAGAGGGGGGCTCGGCGCTCCCCCATCGTCGCCATCAGCGCCGACGCCATGAAGGGAACGGCGGAGAAATGCCTCGATGCCGGCATGGACGATTATGTGACCAAGCCGATCCAGTTGCACGAGCTGCGGGCCGTGCTGGACAAATGGCTGGGGTCTGGCGCGCAGACCGGCGATGAGCAGGATCCGGTACAGCCTGACTTGGCCCGGGCGGAGGCAGTGGATCCCAGGGCCCTGGGAGAGTTGTTGGGGACTCAAGATCCCTTGATGCTGGCCGATTTTTACGACGACTTCGTGCAGACCGGCTCAGAGACCGCGGACTCGATACAAGGGGCATACGCCGCGTCGGACATCGCCGAGCTGGGGCGCCTCGCCCACAAGTTGAAATCCTCGGCCAGGACGGTGGGGGCAAACGCGTTGGCGGATTCTTGCCTGGTGCTCGAAGAGGCGGCAAAGGCCAGTCACTTCGAGGTCGTCGCCCAAGAGATCGGCCGCTTTTCGGTCCTGTTCGAGCAGGTCAGGGAATGGATCGAGCACAATCGAAAGATGAAAGGGTGACAGCAACAGTCTATGGAAACAGACCATATTCAAGGGTCGGTCCTCGTGGTGGACGATGAGCCCTTCGTGCTCAAGACCATCGCCCATGTCCTGGACGGCATGGGCTTTACTCGGGTACTGACGGCGATGACCGGGCAGCAAGCACTGCGACTGATCGAGTCGACCAAGCCCTCGGTCGAGCTGGTCATGCTCGATCTCAACATGCCGGACATGGACGGTATCGAATTGCTGCGCCGTTTCGCCGAAGAAGGCTATCGCGGCGACATACTCCTCTTCAGTGCTGAAGACAGTCAGACCCTGAAGATGGCTGAGAGACTGGCGCGGGCGAGACGCCTGTCGGTCATCGGCTCCATTTCCAAGCCGATTCGGCGGGAGGCGCTTTACCACGTCATCTCCAAACACAGCGGCCCCCCGGGCTCTCCGGCACGGCGGGCGGACGCCCCAGAGATCACGCCACAGATGCTGGAAGTCGGCATGGAGTGTGGTGAGCTGGAGCCCTGGTTTCAGCCCAAGATCGACATCGCCAGCCGGCAGCCGGTGGGCGTGGAGATGCTGGCTCGTTGGCCGAACAGCACGCGAGGACCCATCTATCCGGATGTCTTCATTCCGGTGGCCGAGCGCAGCGGTCTGATCGACCGTCTGACCTTCTGCCTGATCACGCGCTCGATCCATATGCGGCAGCAGTGGCAGGCCAGTGGGGTGAATCTCAAGCTGGCGGCGAATATTTCCATGGACAGCCTGCGCAACCTGGATTTTCCGCAACGGCTGGACGACATCGTGACGGCGGCGGGGGGCAGCTTGAGCACCATGCAGTTGGAAGTGACCGAGAGCCGTTTGATGCAGGATCTGGTCACGCCCCTGGATGTGCTGTTGCGCCTGCGGCTGAAGAAGGTACGGCTGTCCATCGACGACTTTGGCACCGGATATTCCAACCTGTTCCAGTTGCGCGACCTGCCGTTCGACGAGCTCAAGCTCGACCGCAGCTATGTGCGCGGCCGCGATCCCCGCGCGGTCGCGATCCTGGAATCCAGCGTGGAGATGGGGAAAAGATTGGGCATGGGCATCGTCGCCGAGGGCGTGGAGACCCTGGAGGAGTGGCAACGGGTGGAGCGACTGGGCTGCGATCAGGTACAGGGTTGGCTTTGCGCGAGAGCCATGCCGGGGGATGCGATACCTGACTGGGTGGCGTCTTGGTCTGAATCCAGCAAGGACGTGCTCGGCTGACGCTGCGGCTATCTGATGCGTACCTGACGGTTATCCAGTACTCTGCTCAATTCGTTGACCCGGTTGATCAGGCCTTCGCTCAACTCCTGCCCCGCGGACACCAGCGTTAGACCGGATGTGGTCTTGAGGTCCTCCATCAGGCACATACCGGGCTGCAATTGGTCCAGACCAACTTTTTTCGCTTCGTTGCCGGCGGATTTGCGGATCCATCGGTTATTCTCCTCCCCATTCTCCTCCCATAGAATCGATGCATTGACATCTTGGGTCTTCTCGCCCAGGGTCTGAGCGATACTCTCCAGGTTCGTATTGACCGACGAGTAATGATCCTCGCGTCGCAGACGCATCTGCTCACGCATGGCGATGCCAATCTTCCTGGCCGCACTCGCCCGCGTGATGGGCTTCACCAGGAAACCATTGACATCCAGCGCCAGACTGGCGATCACCACTTCCATGGTGGAGAAAGAGGTCACCACGATCGTCCGCAAATCGGGTTTTCGGGCGGTCTTGCCGAGACGGATCTGTCTTATCAGCTCCAATCCGTTCATCCTGGGCATTTGGATGTCGGTTATCAGCAGATCGACCCTATGGTTGCTCAGGAAGGATAAGGCATCCTTGCCGTCCTCCGCGGTCACTATTTGCTTGGGGCGCAGCCCGGATAAGGTTTGACCTATGATGCGCCGCAGAAAGACGTCGTCTTCCACCAGCAGAATCCGGAGATTATTCAGCAACGGATCGGTTGACATGCAACAAGCCTTGGAGTTGGTGAAGGTGGCTTCAGCTTGTTCAATCATACAAGGGCACACTGAAAAATGCCCACACCGCGAGGTGGCGCGCACAGGCGTACAATTGAGGCCCTCCGCCACCCCCGCGCCACGCTATCGCGCCGAGGGGTCGCTGCCTGCCCGTGGTGCATGGCGATGCCAGAAGTCAAGGCGATTGCCGGAAATGTTCATACCAGATGGCGCCGGATTGAGGCTCGCCTTCAAGGAGCGCCACCAGGAGCATCGCCGGGCGATGTGACTGGTG
>JANQGF010000018.1 GCA_028277465.1 Chromatiaceae bacterium | reverse complement strand
CCAGTCACATCGCCCGGCGATGCTCCTGGTGGCGCTCCTTGAAGGCGAGCCTCAATCCGGCGCCATCTGGTATGAACATTTCCGGCAATCGCCTTATCGGAGCGCAAACAACAGATCGCGATCTGGTGCGACCAGGATCCGCCTGCTTTGGCGTATTGGTCGGGGTAGAGGGATTCGAACCCCCGACATCCTGCTCCCAAAGCAGGCGCGCTACCAGACTGCGCTATACCCCGGCTTCGGAATCGAAGGCGGGCCAGCATACGCGCTGACCGCTAGCCCGTCAACCACCCTCGAAATACTAGGCGTAAGCGGTCTCCAACCAGAAGATGAAAACCAGAGTGACAAGAACACCAACAACCGTGAGCAAGTCTCGCGCAGCTGGAAGCATGATGGCCACCTTCGAGTGGTTAGGCGATTTCTGTCAATTCTCATACCACCTGGCTTGTCTTGACGCCCGCCTTCTGCGTCGCGCCAGCCGTCACATCGCCCGGCGATGCTCCTGCCGACGCTCCTTGAAGGCAGACGCCAATCCGGCGCCATCTGGCATGAGATCTTCCGGCAATCGCCTTAGGAATGTCCAAAGAGAGATGTCGCTCAGTGGTGACAATCGACGCCCAGGTTTCCTGGTGCTTTTCTCTGATCATCTTAGTCAAGCATCACCGGATAGCAAGCGCATCGAGCCTCGGGTTTCTATCGCCCCCGGTGTGCAAGGCGAAAAGGGCCGGTCGGGCCTGGGTCCCACCAGCCGACCTTCTGGATGAGCGCTCGACGCCGACTATCGCTTAGAGCTCCCGGGTCGCGAGAAACCGCACCTCCGGCCAGCGCTCCTCCGCCAGACTCAGATTGACCCGAGTCGGCGCCAGATAGACCAGCTGATCGTCGCCATCCAGCGCCAGATGCTCATAGTTCTTCTCCTTGAAGCGGTCCAGCATCTTGGCGTCCTCGCATCCAACCCAGCGAGCGGTCTTGACGCTCACGGGCTCGACGATAGCCTCGACCCCGTATTCGTCCTTCAAGCGATAGGCCGCGACGTCGAACTGAAGGATCCCGACAGCACCGAGGATCAGATCATTATTCTTCAGCGGCCGGAACACCTGGGTCGCACCCTCCTCCGCGAGCTGAACCACGCCCTTGAGCAGCGCCTTGGTCCGCAATGGGTCTTTGAGCACGACCCGCCGGAACAACTCGGGCGCGAAACAGGGCACGCCTTCGTATTTGAGGTCTTCGCCCTCGGTGAAAGTATCCCCGATCTGGATGGTCCCGTGGTTATGCAGCCCGATGATGTCACCCGGCCAGGCGTCCTCCACATGGCGCCGTTCATCGGCCTGGAAGGTAATGGCGTTGGCCACCTGCACCGTCTTGCCGATACGCACGTGACGCATCTTCATCCCTTTGCGGTAGCAGCCCGAGCAGACTCGCAGGAAGGCGACCCGATCACGATGCGCCGGGTCCATGTTCGCCTGGATCTTGAAGACGAAACCGGTGAAGGCCGCCTCGGAGGGCACCACCAGGCGTTGCAGCGTCGCGCGGGTCCGTGGAGGTGGCGCATACTGCACGAAGGCACCCAGAAGCTCGCGGACACCGAAGTTATTGATGGCAGAACCAAAAAAGACGGGCGTCTGCTTCCCCGCCTGGTAGGCCGCCAGATCCAACGCATGACTGGCACCCTGAACCAGCTCCAGCTCCTCCCGCAGCTCGTCTGCCTGATCACCCAGCACCCGGTCCAGACGCGGATCGTCGAGTCCCTCGATGATCTCCCCTGCAGCGATGCGTCCGCCGTGCTGGGCGCTGAAGAGATGGGTGTGGCCACTGCGCAGGTCGAACACACCCTTGAATCGCTTCCCCATGCCGATCGGCCAGGTGACCGGGGCGCACTGGATCTCGAGGACCTCCTCGATCTCGTCCAGGATCTCGATCGCGTCCCGACCCTCACGGTCGAGCTTGTTGACGAAGGTCAGAATGGGCGTATCCCGCAGACGGCACACCTCCATCAGCTTGATCGTCCGCTCCTCCACGCCTTTGGCGACGTCGATCACCATTAGGGCCGAGTCGACCGCGGTCAGGGTTCGATAGGTGTCCTCCGAGAAATCCGCGTGGCCCGGGGTATCGAGCAGGTTGACGATGGCGTCGCCATAGGGAAACTGCATGACCGAGGAGGTCACGGAGATGCCGCGCTCCTTCTCCAGCTCCATCCAATCCGAGGTGGCATGGCGTGCGGCCTTGCGGCCCTTGACCGTTCCGGCGAGCTGGATCGCACCCCCAAAGAGCAGCAGCTTTTCGGTCAGCGTCGTCTTTCCGGCGTCTGGGTGGGAGATGATGGCAAAGGTGCGGCGTTTCTCGAGTTGCTCTGCGAGCGCGCTCATGGGGGACTCTGAATGACTCACTGCGTTGGAAAACCGGGAATTCTAGCAATATCACCGGACTCGCGGAATCCAGCTCTCAGAGGCGGGTCAGGGTCCGCGCCAGCACCGCCGCGTCCTCGCGCCCGTCGCGAGCCGGATAATAGCCGCGCCGCACACCTACCTCGCAGAAACCCTCCGAGTCATAGAGCGCGCGGGCCGCATCGTTCGACGCCCGCACCTCCAGGAAGGCCGTGTCCGCGTTCCGCTTGACCGCGAGCGACAACAGATGCCGCAACAGCTTCCGCCCGAAGCCCCTGCCCTGCCACTGCGGATGGACACAGAGATTGAAGATGTGGCACTCCCCGACCGCCACGGACATGACTCCGTGTGCGATGATCTCCCTGCTCACTTCGCCGACCCAGCAGCAATACCCCACCCGCAGACAATCACGAAAGATCCCGCCGTTCCAGGGATGCTCATAGGCTGCCCGCTCCACCGCAAGCACAGCAGCGAGGTCCCGGCTACGCATGGGCCGAAGCGACCAGCTGCAGTCGATGGTTGGCGCCTTCATCCTCGTTGACCGTCCCTCCAAGAACGGCCCGACCCTCGCTTCGGAGTCCTCGGAACAAGCCATTGGCCCGGGAAGGCCCGGTTGGACTCCCTTTGACAGATGACCTCGATCATGACAAAGTCGCGCCAAACCAGAGGATGGGAACAACCATCACCAAACCATCAACAAATGAGTCGCGGTGTCGGGCTATAGTTCGGGCCGCCGCCAGCGACTTGGCTCCCGATTCGCTCTAGGCCGAGCCTGCCGTCGAGGCGGGCACCAGCAGCGTCGTGTCGCTGGCATATCCTCCTCCAATCCACATCCCGGGACAGATCGATGTCGCAACAGATCATGGTCACACTCGACGGCAATGAAGCCGCCGCCTATGTCGCCCATATGACCAATGAGGTCATCGCCATCTATCCGATCACACCGGCCTCGCCCATGGGCGAATGGTCGGACGAATGGTCTTCCCAGGGTGTCACAAACCTCTGGGGCACGATCCCCGACGTGATCGAGATGCAGAGTGAAGCGGGCGCCGCCGGCGCCATCCACGGGGCGCTTCAGGGTGGCTCGCTCGCCACCACCTTTACCGCCTCCCAGGGTCTGCTGCTGATGATCCCGAACATGTACAAGATCGCCGGCGAGCTGTCCCCAACGGTGCTGCATGTCTCGGCCCGTTCCCTGGCCGCTCAGGCCCTGTCGATTTTCGGCGACCACGCCGATGTGATGGCCTGCCGAGCCACCGGATACGCCATGCTCTGCTCGGCCTCGGTGCAAGAGGTCATGGACTTCGCCTTGATCGCCCAGGCCGCCACGCTCGAGAGCCGAGTGCCCTTCCTCCATTTCTTCGACGGTTTTCGCACCTCGCACGAGGTCGCGAAGATCGAGAAGCTGGACGTGAATACCATCCGCGCCATGATCGACGAAGACCTGGTCGCGGCCTGCCGCGCCCGCGCGCTCAACCCCGACCACCCGAGCCTGCGCGGGACCTCGCAGAACCCGGACGTCTACTTCCAAGGGCGTGAAACAGTCAACCGCTACTATAGCGCTGTCCCTGGTATCGTCCAGCGGGTCATGGATCGATTCGCCGAATTGACCGGTCGACGTTATGGCCTGTTCGAATACGTGGGCGCCCCGGATGCCGAGCGGGTCATCCTATTGATGGGTTCCGGGCTGGGTGCGGCCCAGGAGACCCTTGATCATCTGACCGCTCGTGGCGAGAAGGTCGGCCTGATCAAGGTCCGTCTCTTCCGCCCCTTCGATCCCGGCCAGCTGCTCGCCGCGCTGCCGGTCACGACCACCCGAATCGCCGTGCTGGATCGCACCAAGGAGCCGGGCGCCGACGGCGAACCGCTCTACAAGGACCTGGTCACTGCCCTCGCGCAGGCGCTCGCGGAGGGGCGCTTGGCGACCATGCCTCGCGTGGTCGGGGGCCGCTATGGGCTCTCTTCCAAGGAGTTCACCCCCGCCATGGTCAAGGGTGTCTTCGACGAACTGGCCAAGGATGACCCCAAGAACCACTTCACCGTCGGCATCCTCGACGATGTCACCCAGACCAGCCTGGACTGGGATCCGACCTTCGCCACCGACGCCGCCCAGGGTGTCACCGCCTGTGTCTTCTACGGCCTGGGCTCGGACGGCACCGTCTCGGCCAACAAGAACTCGATCAAGATCATCAGCGAGGAGACGCCCAACTACGGCCAGGGCTATTTTCAATACGACTCCAAGAAGGCTGGCGCGGTCACCATCAGCCACCTGCGTTTCGGACCCCAGCCGATCCACAGCACCTATCTGATCGGCGACAACGAGGCGAGCTTCGTGGCCTGCCACCAACCGACCTTCCTGACCCGCTACGACATGCTCGACAAGGCCGCAAAGGGCGGCATCTTCTTGCTGAATTCGGCAACCCCGGCGGATCGGGTCTGGGACGACCTGCCCCGCAAGATGCAGCAGACCATGATCCAGAAGGGGCTGTCCTTCTATGTCATCGACGCCTATGCCATCGCCGCGGAGACCGGCATGGGACGACGGATCAATACCATCATGCAGACCTGCTTCTTCGCGATCTCGGGCATCCTGCCCAAAGAGGAAGCAATCGAGCGGATCAAAGAGGCGGTCAAGAAGACCTACGGCAAGAAGGGCCAACGGCTGCTCGAGCGCAACTTCGCCGCCATCGATGCAACCCTGGCCGGTCTACATCCAGTCAGGGTGCCGGACCAGGTGACCAGCACCTTCGATCGCCCCCCGGTCGTTCCAGACGACGCACCCGACTTCATCCGCCGTGTCACCGCGACCTTGCTCGCGAACCAAGGGGACAGCCTGCCGGTCAGCCTGATGCCGGCGGATGGGACCTGGCCCACCGGAACGACCCGGTTCGAGAAGCGCAACATCGCCCTCAAGCTGCCGCAGTGGGACCAGACACTCTGCACCCAGTGCGGCAAGTGTCCACTGGTGTGTCCGCATGCCGCGATCCGCGCCAAGGTCTATCCAGCCGATCGGATCTCAGGCGCCCCGGCAGGTTTCCCGCACGTCCCGATCAAGGGCAAGGATTTCCCCAAGGACCATCATGTCACCTACCAGGTCGCCCCGGACGACTGCACCGGCTGCGGACTCTGCGTCGAGGTCTGCCCGATTCGGGACCGCAAGAATCCCAATTACAAGGCGTTGAACATGGTCGATGCCGGGGAGACGCACGACCGGGAGCAGGAGAACTGGGACTTCTTCCTCGGCCTGCCCGAATACGATCGCACCCAGCTGGACACGACCAAGATCAAGCACACCATGATGATGCAGCCGCTGTTCGAGTTCTCGGGTGCCTGCGTGGGTTGCGGCGAGACGCCTTATATCAAGCTGGCCACCCAACTGTTCGGTGACCGCATGCTGATCTCCAACGCGACCGGCTGCTCGTCCATCTATGGCGGTAACCTCCCCACCACTCCCTATACGACTGACCCGGAAGGCCGCGGCCCGAGCTGGAGCAACTCGCTGTTCGAGGACAATGCCGAGTTCGGTCTGGGGCTGCGTCTGGCGGTCGACAAACAGGCCGTCCAGGCACGCGAGCTGGTCACCCGGCTGGCGACCCGGATCGGGGAACAACTCGCGGATGGCCTGCTCGCGGCCGATCAGTCGAGTGAGGTCGGAATCCGGGAGCAACGCGAGCGGGTCGCCGCGCTGAAGGGGCGGCTGGCGGGGATCGACAGCGCGGAGGCGCGCACCCTGGAGGCCATCTGCGAGCAGTTGGTCAAGCGCAGCGTCTGGATCATCGGTGGCGACGGCTGGGCCTATGACATCGGCTATGGTGGGGTCGATCACGTCCTCGCCAGCGGGCGTGACGTCAATCTCTTGATCCTCGACACCGAGGTCTACTCCAACACGGGTGGCCAGAACTCGAAGGCCACCCCCATGGGTGCGGTCGCCAAGTTCGCGGCGGGCGGCAAACCGACCTTCAAGAAGGACCTGGCCATGATGGCCATGTCCTATGAGAACGTCTATGTCGCGCAGGTGGCGTTCGGCGCCAAGGACGTGCAGACCGTGCGCGCCTTCTTGGAGGCCGAGTCCTACGCCGGACCCTCGGTCATCATCTGCTACTCGCCCTGTATCGCGCATGGCGTCGATCTGTCGAACAATCTGCGCCAACAGGACCTGGCGGTGAACTCGGGACACTGGGCGCTCTTCCGCTATGACCCGCGGCGCGTCGCACAGGGCGAGAATCCGCTGCACATCGACTGCAAGCCCCCGAGCATCCCCTACCGGGACTTCGTCAGCACGGAGACTCGCTTCAGTCTCCTCAACCGGACCCACCCAGACGCCGCGGAGCGCTTCTTGCAGCTGTCGCAGAAGCACGTTCAGACGCGTTTCAGCCTCTACGAGCAGCTGGCCCAACTGGCGATCCAGAAGGCACCGGATACGGAGTAGGCCCGCTGTGCGCTCGTACCTCCCCGCCCCGCCTCGTGCGAGAGGGCGGTGCGGGGGAGCGCGCGGCACGATCCTTCCGCAATCAGTCGAACGCAAACCAATGGCATTGAAAGCGACTATGAGGTGCAGCCGGCAATGAACCTGACGACCAATTACCTCGGGCTGGAGATCAAGAACCCGCTGGTACCATCCGCCTCCCCGCTGTCGAAGAGCCTGGACACGGCACGGAAGCTGGAGGACAAGGGTGCTGCGGCCATCATCATGTCGTCGCTGTTCGAGGAGGCGATCACCGCCGAGTCCGAGACCATGGTGCGCTTTCTCCACCATCAGGAGACCGGCTTCGCCGAGAGCGGGGGCGGGTTCCTACCGGCTCATCATGATTTCGACAGCGGTCTCGACCAATACCTGGAGCACATTCAGAGGCTCAAGGCGGCGCTGGAGATCCCCGTGATCGCGAGCCTCAATGGGGTCACGACCAATGGCTGGATCAATCACGCGACAGAGTTGCAGCAGGCCGGGGCCGATGCGCTGGAGTTGAACGTCTACTATGTCGCCGGCGACATCGAACAATCCGGTGCCGAGGTCGAGGCCCGCTATCTGACCCTTCTAGGTGACTTACGGGAACACGTTCAGATCCCGATCAACATGAAGCTGTCCCCGTCCTTCAGCTCCACTGGGAATCTGGTCAGACAGTTGGCCGCGGCCGGCACCAACGGCGTCGCCCTCTTCAATCGTTTCTATCAACCCGATATGGATATCCAGAGTCTGCGACTGAGGTCGACCCTGCATCCCTCGACCTCGGCCGAGATCCTGCTGGCAATGCGCTGGATTGCCATCCTCCACGGACGTATCGAAGGGCTGTCGATCGGGGCGACCGGCGGTGTGCACACCGCCGAGGACGCCGTCAAGCTGCTCTTGGCGGGGGCCGATGTGGTGCATCTATGTAGCGTGTTGCTGAAAAAGGGCCCCGCCCACCTGGCCGTGATCCTCACTGGCATCGCGGAATGGATGAGCGAGCACGGGTTCGAGTCGGTCGATGAGTTTCGGGGCCGCGTCAGCGCGCTGACCGTTCCGAATCCGGCCGAGTTCGAGCGGGCCAACTATGTCAGCATCGTCGATGGCTACAGCTTTTCGGAAGGAGTGCTGGTCTAACGGTCATGCCGTGTCTCTGGCACCCCGGAGCATGGAACAAGAGCCGCAGCAGTTTGCAGGCTCGTCGCGGCGAGGCGCCGCTCCCACCAAATC
>JANQGF010000417.1 GCA_028277465.1 Chromatiaceae bacterium | reverse complement strand
CCCATGGGTGATCCCGAGTATCTGCACTGGCGCAAACTGGCCCGCGAGCAGCTCAAGGACTACGACGCGGAGGTCGCCCATGAGCAATGATGACCAGACGCCCCGCCACAAAGCGGTCTTGACCCTGCCGCGCATTCGGGTGCAGAGCGCGAATGCCATCTCGAGCCCCATGACCTGGGGATTTCCAGCGATCACGGCCTTCACCGGCTTGATGACGGCCCTGGAGCGCCGCTTGGGACCACAGGCCGGCATCGCCCTCTACGGCATCGGCGTCGTTTGCCATGGTTTCGAGGCTCAGATTACCGACGGCGGCTACACCCGCGCCTTCCGCCTCACCCGCAATCCGGTTCTGCATGACGGGAGTACGGCGGCCATCGTGGAGGAAGGCCGCGTGCATCTGGATCTGACATTGGTCTTCGACGCCGCGGTCACGGATGCCCACGTGGGTGACGCAGAGCGCACCACTTTGGCCGAACGCCTTGCGCACGAGCTCGCGGGGATGCGTATTGCTGGCGGCAGCGTCATGCCAGGAATTTCCAGCGCGATCCATCGCAGGGCACGTCCGTCGCTGGAGCTGGTACCTGACGATAGCCAGACCGAGGAGAAGAGCAAACAATTCCGCCGTTTAGCACGACGCTGGCTGCCAGGCTTCGCCCTGGTATCCCGAGACGATCTGCTCCAAGAACGGCTGACCAAGCTACGTCGCGAAGACCTGACCGCGACGGCGCTGGACGCCTGGCTCGACCTATCGCGCTGGACGACACGCGCCGTCGAGCATCCTCCGGAGAACGGCGACGCACCGGCCCGCGTGGAATGGATCACCGATCCGCGCGCGGGCTGGATCGTGCCCATTCCGGTCGGATTCGCCGCCTTGTCCGATGTGCAGGCGCCGGGAACCGTAAGCGGCGCGCGCGACATGAGCACCCCGTTCCGCTTCGTCGAGACGGTTTGGTCGATAGGCCAGTGGATCAGCCCGCATCGGCTCAAGCGCCTCGATGACCTGTTCTGGGTCCCTGACCACGATCCCGAGCACCCCACCGAGCACGGTCTCTACCGCTGCCGCAACGCCTACCGCCCACCGGCTGACGCACTCCAGCGGGAAGATTGACCAACAACAGCCGCCAACACTCAGCATTCACGGAGAGATCCATGGCAAGCAAAGACACCACACTCAAGACCGCGTCCGTTCTCGCCTTCGAGCGCAAGCTCGACCCATCCGACGCGCTCCTGTTCGCGGGCAACTGGAATCAGCGCGACAAGTCCGATGCCTGGGCGCCCGTCACCCTGCGCGAGAAGTCGGTGCGCGGCACTATTTCCAACCGCTTGAAGGCCAAGGACCAAGACCCGGCCAAGCTCGACGCGGCCATCGAGAACCCCAACCTCCAAACGGTCGATGTCGCCGCCCTGCCGGCGGATTCGGATACACTCAAGGTCAGCTTCACGCTGCGCGTGCTTGGCGGCGCGGGAGTGCCCTCGGCCTGCAACAACGCCGCCTATCAGGCGAAGCTCCTCGGCACCGTCCAGAGCTATGTGAACGCGCAGGGTTTTGGCGAGCTTGGCCGCCGCTATGCCCACAACCTAGCCAATGCGCGTTTCCTCTGGCGCAATCGCGTCGGCGCTGAGCAGGTCGAAGTGCACGTGCAGCATCTCTCCCAAGGAGAGGCCGCCGCGGCTTGGACATTCGATGGTCTGGAATTCCCTCTACGCGACTTCGCGGCACCGGCCGACGCGGAGAAACAGCTGCAAGCGTTGGCAGATGTCATCACGCAAGGGCTGGCCGGCAAAGGTCACGTGCTGTTTCAGGTGACAGCCTTCGCCCGCATGGGGGCGGGTCAAGAAGTCTATCCCTCGCAAGAGCTCATTCTCGACAAGGGCAACAGCAAGAAGAGCAAGACCCTATACGACGTTCAGGGCGTCGCCGCGATCCACTCGCAGAAGCTGGGCAATGCACTGCGCACCATCGACACCTGGCATCCGGAAGCCGCCCAGCTCGGCCCCATCGCCGTCGAGCCTTATGGATCGGTGACGACCCTTGGCAAGGCTTGCCGCAAGCCGACCGAGAAGCAGGACTTCTACAACCTCCTGGATGGCTGGCTGCTCAAGGACAAGGCCCCACCCGTCGAGCAACAACACTTCGTGATAGCGACGCTGGTCCGGGGCGGCGTCTTCGGCGAGGCCGGCAAGGACTGAGCCCATGCACTACATGGACATTCATCTTCGGCCGGACCCTGAGTTTCCGTCTCACCAACTCATGGGCGCCCTCTACGCCAAGCTCCACAAAGCTCTGGCTCAGATCCAAAACACGGCGATCGGCGTGAGCTTTCCCGGCTACACACAATCGCCCCGAACGGTTGGCGGCACCTTGCGCCTGGTCGGTCCAGAGGCAGAACTGACTGGCTTACTGGCCCACAACTGGCTGACTGGGATGCGCGACCACACCACGCTGACGCCGGTTGCACCGGTCCCGCGCGACGCACCTCATCGGACACTGCGACGCGTCCAGGCAAAGAGCAGCCCAGCCCGCCTGAGACGACGACAGATGCGTCGCCACGGACTCACAGACACGCAGGCCCTTGAGCGCGTGCCTGACAGCGCTGTCGAAACACTCGATCTGCCCTTCGTGATGCTCCGGAGCACCAGCACTGGACAGCGCTTCCCGCTCTTTCTGCGCCTTGGTCCGCTTGTGCCGGCTCCACAAGCAGGGGTCTTCAATACCTACGGGCTGAGTCACAGCGCAACCGTTCCCTGGTTTTGACCCTTTCTTGCAGCCGCAGCTCAAGCAATTGTTTTTGCGGTTTTCCTGTACGCAACGACGGAAAGGGTAGGACGGACGCCGGACAGGTAAGCGCTTCAATTCTGCATAGTTGTTCGAGCCTTCGCCT
>JANQGF010000318.1 GCA_028277465.1 Chromatiaceae bacterium | reverse complement strand
TTGTACCTCTATGGTTCGGGTGGATTTCCGACCAACAGCTTCCAGTCGAGCAACTACTGGGTGGACGTGGTGTTCACCGGCAGTGCGGGACCGGACACGGCACCACCGACGGTCACGGGTCAGACGCCATTGGATGGGGCCACGGGGGTGGCGTTGGGCACGGCGGTCGTGGCGAGCTTCAGCGAGGCGCTGGACGGGTCGACGGTGGATGGGACGACCTTCGAGCTGCGGGATGCGGGTGGGGCGTTGGTGGCGGCCAGCGTGAGCTATGAGGCGGTGGGAGCCACGGCGACCCTGACGCCGAGCGCGGCGTTGGACGCCGACACCAGCTACACGGCGACGCTCAAGGGCGGGTCGAGCGGGTTGACGGACCTGGCGGGCAATGCCCTGGCGAGCGATGTGAGCTGGTCCTTCACCACGGGGGCGGCCTCGGTGGGTTGTGCGGCGGGGAGCAGTCTGTGGGCCGAGAGCACGACGCCGTCGATCATCATGGACCCGGACTCCTCGGCGGTCGAGCTGGGTGTGAAGTTCCGTCCTTCGGAGGACGGCGAGATCTGTGGTCTGCGTTTCTACAAGGGGCCGGGCAACACGGGTCCGCACCTGGGCAACCTCTGGAGTGAGAGCGGCACCCTGTTGGCCTCGGCGAGCTTCGGCAACGAGACGGCGAGCGGCTGGCAGCAGGTTGACTTTGCCAGCCCGGTGGCGGTGACGGCGGGCACGGTCTATGTGGCGTCCTACTACGCACCGAATGGGCGCTATTCAGTCGACGAGGATTACTTCTTCAGCTCGGGTTTCGCCAACGGTTCCTTGTACGCGCTGAGCGACGGCGAGAGCGGGGGTAATGGCGTTTATCTCTATGGTGCCGGGGGTGGTTTCCCGACCCAGTCCTATCGGGCCTCGAATTACTGGGTGGACCTGGTCTTCCGTCCCAGTCCCTAGGGGGATGCTGATGAACGACCTTTCGGGCTGGTCTTCAGCATGTCAGTTGAAAAGGTCTCTGAACACAACGCGAGAAGGTTGCGCCCATGCCTGTGGCCGATTCGGTTCGACTCGGTGAGAACGTCTGTATCTTTCATCCAGCGCTCGTGAACCTCTATGGCTGCACGATCGGAAAGGAGACGCGGATAGGGACCTTCGTCGAGATCCAGAAGAACGCGACCATTGGGGCGCGATGCAAGATCTCCTCGCACACCTTTATCTGTGAGGGCGTGACGCTGGAGGACGAGGTCTTCGTCGGGCACGGCGTCATGTTCACGAACGATCGTTTTCCTCGCGCCACCAATGAGGACGGGGGTTTGCAGGGGGAGACGGACTGGATAGTCGAGGAGACACGCGTCCGGCGGTGTGCGTCCATCGGTTCGAACGCAACCATCGTCGCGGGTGTCACCGTCGGCGAGTATGCACTGGTCGGGGCGGGGGCCGTTGTGACGAAGGACGTCCCGGATCATGCGATCGTGGCGGGTGTTCCGGCACGCCGTATTGGCGATACCCGTTCCGCCAAGTTGAAGGGCGCTGATGCCCGAGCCTGGATGGGCCCGTGCTCGAATACTTGATGGGGCACTTGTCATCACTTGCGTGGATTCTAGAGAGGGGAGCGCTTTGATAAAGATTGGTGTGATTGGCTACGGTTACTGGGGTCCGAACCTGGTCCGCAATTTTGCCGAGACCCGGGACGCGAAGGTGGTCAGCGTGGCGGACTTGGATCCCCGGAAGCTGGAGATCGTGCAACGGCGCTACCCGGCCGTGCAGGTGACGACCCGGTTTCAGGATCTCCTCGAGGACACAGGGATCGACGCGATCGCGGTCGCGACCCCGGTCAACAGCCATTTCGAGCTCGGGATGGCGGTGCTTCGCGCGGGCAAGCATCTGTGGCTCGAGAAGCCCATGGCGGAGACCTCGCTACAGGCCCGCAAGCTGGTCGAGGAGGCGGAGAAGCGCAAGCTCGTGCTGCTGGTGGATCACACCTTCATCTACACGGGCGCGATTCGCAGGATGGCCGAGATCATTCAAAGGGGCGATCTGGGCCGTGTCTATTATTACGACTCGCTACGGGTGAATCTTGGCCTCTTCCAGCGGGATGTGAACGTCATTTCGGACCTTGCGGTCCATGATTTCTCCATTCTGGATTACCTCCTGGGTGAGCATCCCGTCGCGGTGTCGGCAAGCGGCACCAACCATTTCCCGGGGACCCCCGAGAACCTCGCCTTCATCACGCTCTTCTACGAGTCGGGCACCATCGCTCATGCCAATGTCAGTTGGCTCGCACCCGTCAAGGTGCGCCAGATCCTCGTCGGCGGCAGCAAGAAGATGATTACCTACAATGACCTCGAGCCGAGCGAGAAGGTGAAGATCTACGACAAGGGGGTCAGCTTCACGGACGATCCCAAGCAGATTCGAGAGATGCGGATCGGGTATCGCACGGGTGACATGTGGGCGCCGAGGCTGCCGACCACCGAGGCCCTGAGTCTGGAGGCAGAGCACTTCGTGGATTGTGTCCAGCATCAGAAGGCCCCTGAGACGGACGGTCATCTGGGGCTGCGGGTGGTCGAGCTGATCGAAGCGGCCACCAGCTCGATGCGCGGGCGCGGAGAAACCCTTTACCTCCAGCAGAGGGAGAAGGCGGCGTGATTCCATTCGTGGATCTCAGGGCCCAATACGCAGGCATCAAGGACGAGGTCGATCGGGCGATTCAGGGAGTCCTGGAGACTTGCCAGTTCACGCTGGGCAGCGAGGTCGCCGCCTTCGAGGAGGAGTTCGCGGCCTACGCGGGTGCCAGCCAAGGGATCGGGGTCAACTCCGGCACCAGTGCGCTTCACTTGGCCTTGCTCGCCGCGGACATCGGACCCGGGGACGAGGTGATCACGGCCCCCTTCACCTTCGTGGCGACGGTCGCCGCAATCCATTACACGGGCGCGAAGACGGTCTTCGTCGATATCGACCCCGATTCCTTCTGCATGGATCCGGCCTTGATCGAGCAGGTGATCACACCCAGGACGCGTGCCATCATGCCGGTCCATCTCTATGGCCAGATGGCCGAGATGGATTCCATCCTGGCGATTGCGAGAAGGCACGGGCTCCTGGTGATCGAGGACGCCGCACAGGCGCACGGCGCGGAATACAAGGGGCGACGTGCAGGGAGTCTCGGCGACATGGGTTGTTTCAGCTTCTATCCGGGCAAGAACCTCGGCGCCTATGGCGAAGGGGGAATGGTCGTGACCGACAATCCTGACTTCGCTCGCAAGATCCGCATGTTGCGCGACTGGGGTGCGGAGAGGAAATACGAGCATCTGCTGAAGGGCTACAACTATCGGCTCGAGGGTATCCAGGGTGCGGTTCTTCGGGTCAAGCTGCGTCATCTCGAGACCTGGACCGAGGCACGCCGCGCCGCGGGTCACCGCTACGACAGTCTCCTGGAGGGCAGCGGGGTGCCCACCCCTCGGGCGATGCCCCAGAACAGGCACGTCTATCATGTCTACGCCCTGCGTACGCCGAATCGCCAGGCGTGGCGGGACGCGCTCTCCGCTCAGGGGATCCAGACCGGGATTCACTACCCCTATGCCGTGCACCAGCTTCCGGCCTATGCCGATCTCGGTTATCGGGCTGGCGACTTCCCCGTTGCCGAGCGTGCTGCCGCCGAGGTCCTGTCTCTGCCACTCTATCCGGAGATCACGGCCGAGATGCAAGAAGAGGTGGTCGAAGCGGTCCGGAGACTGGACGCTTGAGCGCGGAGGTGGCGGCAGAGGGGATCCCGGGTCTTAACCCCAGGCGGCTGGTCCGCTTGATGGCTGCGGCGATCGAGCGTTGCCGGCTCGATCTCTCCGGCTATGGGGTCTTCACCGAGGCCGCGTCGGGTGCCTATCTGGTGACCCCGGTCCTTGCCGCCATGGCGGGTGCCTCCCGGGTCTTTGCGCTCGCCCGTTCGAGCCGGTACGGCTCGCGCGAAGAGATTGCCGAGCGGACATTCCAGCTTGCGGAGCTGGCCCGGGTGGCCGATCGGATCGAGCTCGTCGCCGAGAAGTCGAGCGAAATCATTGCACAGGCCGATATCGTCACGAACAGTGGGCATGTCCGACCGATCGATCGGGAGATGGTGTCCTGGATGAAGGCCTCCGCGGTGGTGCCGCTGATGTACGAGGCCTGGGAGTACCGCGGGGGCGATCTCGATCTCGCGGCCTGCCGTGCGAAGGGTATCCCTGTGGTCGGGACCAATGAGCGGCATCCGGCGGTGGATGTCTTTTCTTTTCTCGGTGTGATGGCGGTGAAACTCCTGCTCGATGCGGGAATCTCCGTTGTCGCGAGCCGGATTCTACTGGTTTGCGATAATCCCTTCGCATCCTTCATCGAGCGTGGCCTGCGCTCGGCGGGGGCGCGGTTGGATTCGGTCGAGCGGCTCCAGGGGGCGCCTTCGAATGGCGGCTATGATGCGGTCTTGGTCGCCCGCACGCCGACCTCCGAGCCGGCGTTATCGGAGGAGGACCTGGACAGGATTGCGCGTCAATGGCCCGGGACGGTGGTCGTCGTCTATTGGGGTGACCTGGATCGGACGGCCATGAGGGCGGCCGGCCTTCACTTCTGGCCGCTGCATGCGCCGGCCCCGGGCCATATGGGTGTTCTCCCATCGGCGGTTGGGCCCGATCCGATCGTGCGTCTTCAGTCCGGGAGTCTCAAGGCGGCCGAGGCACGGCTGCGCCACGGCGCCGACTCGGATCACCCGGACCATGCCTTTGGTCAGGCGCTCTGAGGCGCGGATGGAGACTCGGCGCATCCTTCTGATCGGTCTGGGCGAGACGGCCCTCAGCGCGCTCCAGTCGCTGTGTGAAGGCTTTCGCGTCCTGGGTGTCGTTCGCCCAGCGTCTCGCGAGGAGGCTGGTCCCGATCCGGTCGAGGCCGAGGCGCGCGCCCTCGCGATCCCCCTGTTTCGTGAGGCGTCACCGGCCGGGGTCGCGGAGCTGGTGGCGGATCTGAGGCCGGATGCGGTGGTGGTCTCGTCCTACCATCGGATTCTCGATCAGGATTTGTTGGCCAAGACGCGATTCGTGAATGTGCATTACTCGCGACTGCCGCGCTATCGCGGTCGGGCCAACGTCAACTGGGCCCTCATCAACGGCGAGGACACCACTGCCATCACCATCCATGTCATGTCCCCGGGTCTCGACGCAGGGAACATCCTGTTTCAACAGGTGGTTCCGATCGGGCCTCGGGACAGCGTCGGCGCGCTCTACCGGCGGCTCAACGATCTCCAACGGGTCCATCTGGGGCCAACGGTTGCCCGTTACCTGAGTGGTTTCGAAGGGGTGCCGCAGCAGGAAGAGGAGGCCACCTACGGCTGTACGCGGACGCCGGACGACGGCCTGATCGATTGGACGGCGAGCTCTGGCGCCATCGACCGTCTGATCCGCGCCCTCGGAGAACCCTTTCCCGGCGCCTTTGGTTATCTGGACGGACGGCGTTTGATCATCTGGAAGGCGGTGTTACCGCAGGACCCACCCAGGTACGCGGGCCGGATCCCGGGTCGCGTCGTTCGCGTGTCCCGTCGCGAAGGCTATTGTGATGTCTTGACGGGCGACGGGGTCTTGAGGTTGCTGGAGGTTCAGCTCGAAGGTGGCCCCAAGACGGCGGCTGCCGAGGTGGTTCGCTCGGTCAAGTCCAGCCTCGGCCTGAGCCCGGTCGATTTGATCGCACAGATACGAGATCTCGAGGCTCGGCTCGCGAGTCTGGTGTCGCAACAGGAAAGACAAGGGGGTTCCTAAAGGGTGGATATCGAAGGTACCAATATCCTGGTCACGGGGGGCTGCGGCCTGATCGGTTCGACCACTATCGACATTCTGCTACGCGACCATGCGCCGGCAAGGATCGTCATCCTCGACAATCTTCAACGGGGCACGCTCGCCAATGTCGAGCAGGCACTCGAGGACCCCAGGGTCACACTCATTCGTGACGACATTCGCAACCGACCGGCGTTGCAGCGCGCGACCGAAGGCATGGACGCAGTCATCCACATGGCGACGCTGAGGATCACCGCCTGTGCCGCGGAGCCTCGCGAGGCGATGGAGGTGATGTGCGACGGCACCTACGAGGTCGTCGAGGCCGCGCACCAGGCCGGTGTAAAGAAGCTGGTGGCCGCCTCTTCGGCCTCGGTCTATGGGCTGGCGGACAGCTTTCCCACGCGCGAAGACCATCACCCCTACAACAACCGAACCTGGTACGGAGCGAGCAAGGTGATGCTGGAAGGCCTGCTCCGGGCCTTCAACGACATGTATGGCCTCCCCTACGTGGCCTTGCGTTACTTCAACGTCTATGGTCCGCGCATGGATATTCACGGAAAGTATACAGAGGTCTTGATCCGCTGGATGGAGCGCATCGCATCGGGGACGCCGCCGCTCATCCTCGGCGATGGAAGCCAGACGATGGATTTCGTCTATATCGAGGATGTCGCACGCTCGAACATCCTGGCCCTGGAGTCGGAGGTCACCGACGACGTCTTCAACGTGGCGAGCGGCACCGAGACCAGCCTCAACGAGCTCGCGGCTGCGCTGCTCGAGGTCATGGACTCGGCTCTTCAGCCCGAGTATGGGCCGGAGCGCAAGGTCAACCCTGTGTCGCGACGGCTCGCGGATACCGCCAAGGCGGAGCGTCTGCTGGGTTTCCGAGCCACCGTGGGTCTGAAAGAAGGTCTTACCCGTCTGGTCGAGTGGTGGCGGGCCCAGCGATCGGTTGCCGCATCATGATCCCCATTGCCAAGCCACTCATGGGCGAGCCGGAGGCCGAGGCAGCGCGCCGGGCCATTCTCAGCGGCTGGGTGACCCAGGGGCCCGAGGTGGCCGCGTTCGAGCGGGAGTTCGCCGCCTTCGTCGGGGCTCCCCATGCCTGCGCCGTCTCCAGTTGCACCACGGCCTTGCATTTGGCGCTGCTCGCCGTTGGCGTGCAACCAGGCGACGAGGTCGTCACGGTCAGCCATTCCTACATCGCCACGGCCAACAGTGTTCGCTACTGTGGGGCGACACCCGTCTTCGTGGATATCGACCCGCATACCTTCAATCTGGACCCATCGCTGCTCGAGCCCGCCATCGGGGACCGCACGCGCGCGATCCTCTGTGTCCATCAGATGGGGATGCCCTGCGACTTGCGAGCGATCCTCGAGGTGGCCGCACGTCACTCTCTGCCTGTGATCGAGGATGCGGCCTGTGCGATCGGCAGCGAGATCCTCTGGGATGGCAACTGGGAGAGAATCGGCAAACCCCATGGTGACGTCGCGTGCTTCTCTTTTCATCCCCGCAAGGTCATCAGCACCGGGGATGGCGGCATGTTGACGACCGCGAACGCCGATTGGGACGCGCGTTTTCGCCTCTTGCGGCAACATGCCATGAGTGTACCCGACAGGGTTCGTCATGGTTCCGACCAGGTCATCTTCGAGTCCTATCCGCTGCTGGGGTACAACTATCGCATGACGGACATTCAAGCGGCGGTGGGTCGGGAGCAATTGATGCGGTTGCCCGATATCCTTGATCAGAGGCGCTCATTGGGCGCCCGTTATCGTGCCTTGCTGGCGGAGCTGCCCGGACTCGGCTTGCCTATGGAGCCCAGTTGGGCGCGGACGAACTGGCAAAGCTATGCCGTGCGATTACCAAGGGGCAGCGAGCAACGGGTCGTGATGCAGTCCTTGTTGACCAACGGGGTCAGCACCCGGCGCGGGATCATGTGCGCCCACCGCGAGGCCGCTTATCCGCGCGGTAGCTGGTCGTGTCAGACCGGAGCCGATGGTTGCGACTGCGGTCCTGAGACTTGTCGCCGACTGCCACGGAGTGAACAGGCACAGGATGAAACCATTCTCTTGCCGCTCTTTCCCCACATGAGGCGCGAGCAACAAGAGCAGGTCGCGACCTCATTGCGGGCAGCCTTGTCTGGGTGAGTTGGGGAGCAATAGGATGGACACCTCGTTTCGCAATGCGCTGACGATCGACGTCGAGGATTATTTCCAGGTCGCTGCCTTTGCAGGTCAGGTCGACCCAAGGGACTGGGGTGGCTTCAAGTTGCGCGTGGAGCAGAACACGCATCAGCTATTGGATCTGTTCGACGAGCAAGACCTGAAGGCGACCTTCTTCGTGCTGGGCTGGGTCGCCGAACGCTGTCCAGGCCTGGTGCGTTCCATTGCGGGTCGCGGACATGAAGTGGCCTGTCACGGCTACTCTCATCAGTTGGTCTATAGTCAGACGGCTGCAGTCTTTCGGGAAGAAACGATTCGCTCCAAGGCCTGCCTCGAAGATCAGGCGCAAGCGCGTGTGCTGGGCTATCGAGCGGCGAGCTATTCGATTACTAAAGGTTCTCTTTGGGCGCTCGATGTTCTCGCCGAGCTGGGATTTGATTATGATTCCAGCATCTTCCCAGTCCGTCATGATCGTTATGGGATCCCCGGAAGTCCAAGGTGGCCTTATCGGTTGGAGACCCTTCAAGGCGGTTCTCTCGTCGAGTTCCCGCCTTCGACCTTGTCCATTCTAGGTTATCTTCTACCTGTGGCCGGGGGTGGCTATTTCCGGCTCTACCCCTATTGGTTTAGCCGCTTTGCGCTCGCGCGTCTCAACCGCTCGGCGGATCGACCCTTCATCTTCTATCTGCATCCATGGGAAATCGACCCTGAGCAACCGCGTATCCCCGCAGGCTGGTTGTCACGCTTTCGGCACTACCTCAACTTAGATAAGTGCGAGTCACGTCTAAGGCGATTGCTGCGTGACTTCGGTTTTGCGAGGGTCTGCGATGTCTTGGAGGCGTCAGCCATAACGACGGTCATCGGAGCCGGTCGACACTCACTGGAGTATCTCTGTTGTGAAAGTGATTAACGTCGTGGGTGCGCGTCCTAACTTCATGAAGATGGCGCCCATCAGTGAGGCGATGAGGCGATACCCCGAGCAGATCCGCCCCTTGCTCGTCCACACAGGTCAGCATTACGACGAGCGAATGAGCAAGTCCTTCTTTACCGATCTCGGTATGCCCCGGCCGGATCTGGACCTCGGAGTGGGATCGGGATCCCATGCGGAGCAAACCGCGCGGGTCATGGTGGAATTCGAAACGGTTTGCCTGCGAGAGGCACCGGATCTCGTGATCGTCGTCGGGGATGTGAACTCGACGATGGCCTGCGCTATTACGGCGAAGAAGCTCGGCATCCAGGTGGCCCATGTCGAGGCTGGATTGCGTTCGCGCGACATGACGATGCCTGAAGAGATCAATCGGCTCTGCACCGATGTCCTCTGCGATTACTTGTTTACCACGGACCACTTCGCCAACGAGAACCTGCTGGCGGAGGGCATCAGCGCCGAGAAGATTCATTTCGTCGGCAATGTCATGATCGACACCCTCCTGAAGCACAAGGCGTTGGCTCAGGATCTCGGTCTCCTGGACCGGTGGGGTCTGAAGGCGGGTGGTTTCGCGACGCTCACCCTACATCGTCCGTCGAATGTGGACGACGAAGGCACACTCGAGGGCATTCTGCGAACGCTGAGCGAATTCGGCCGTGAGATACCGATCGTGTTTCCGGTCCATCCGAGAACGAGAAAGATGGTCGATCGATTCGGTCTCGGTCATTACTTCGCGACCACAGGAAACCCTTCAGGCCTGTGGCCGACAGAACCCCTCGGCTATCTCGAGTTTCTGCATCTGAACATGCACGCAAAGATGGTCATCACGGACAGTGGTGGCCTGCAGGAGGAGGCGACTGTTCTTGGTGTCCCCTGTATTACCCTTCGCTACAACACCGAGCGACCCATTACCTGCGAAGTCGGTACAAATTACGTTGTGGGTAATGATCCAGACGCGATTATTCACCACACCTCGATGATCCTGAGTGGAGAATTTCCCCCGGGTGGCATACCAGAAAAGTGGGATGGAAAGTCAGCGGAGCGTATCGTCGCCTTGTTGAGGCGCTGTTGACCACGCGCGAAACGAAGGCGAATCACAGGTTATTAGAATTCTGAGCGGTTTGTTCTAGGGTTAAAGGACGAGTGGGGAACGCTTGATGCTTCATGTCATAGTTGGCACACAGGCACGGGGCCAGGAGATACGATGAGTAGGCCTCTGGTGAGTTTCGTGGTTCCTTGCTACAAGTTGGCGCACTTTCTTCGGGCGTGTGTCGATTCCATATTGAATCAGACATATCGCAATCTAGAGATCTTGATCCTCGATGACTTCTCGCCGGATGATACACCGGTGGCGGCGACATATAGTGATGAGCGCGTTCGTCATATTCGCAATGAGCGAAACCTTGGCCACCTACGTAACTACAATAAGGGCATTAGCCTGGCATCCGGTGACTACATTTGGCTTATATCGGCGGATGACCGTCTGCGAACACCGGATGCAGTTGAGCGATGCGTGAGCCTGATGGAGGGGAACCGAAGTTTGGCGTACGTGTTCAGTCCCGCAGTGGCACTCAGCGATAGTGGTCAGGAGGCAGGCATCGTTGAATGGACCCAGCCGTTCTTGCAGGACATGATGATTGAAGGCCGCCGTTTTCTCAGGACGTTGGCAAGAGGTAACTGTGTGTCCGCACCGTCATGCATGGTGCGACGTCGGTGTTACGACGCTGCGGGGATGTTCCCCTTGGATCTTCCGCATGCGGGCGACTGGTACTTATGGTGCGCATTTGCCTTTCATGGCGATGTAGCGTACCTGGTCGATCCAATTGCGAACTATCGTATTCACAGCGCGAATATGTCTGGCCAACTTCGGGGGAGCAAGCAGCGGGTGGTGTGGGAGGATCAGAACGAGGTACGCTGGCGTGCGAAAGGAATGTCGGACCAGGCAGGTTATCGGGAAGTGTCGAATATCTTGGCCGAGCGACTTGCAGCACGATACGCAATGGATATTGCTAATGCCGCTCCTCCTCTGGTCTTGGGCGTGGTTCTCGAATCCATCGACAGACTGCTTGGGGAGCACGCGCGATCGAGCGAACGGGAGGAAATGCGAGCCCTGATCTATGTTGCGGTCGGCGATCAACTAATGAGTGTCGGCGACCGGTCGAATGCGGCTTTCTTCTACAAAGAGGCGTGGCGCTTGAATCCTGGTTGGATTGCGTGCACTGCGAAACTGACCTTATCTAAAATGGGCGCTTTAGGTGTGCTCTTGCGCAGCATAGTTGGGCGGTTTCGCCGTAGGATTTTGGTCCGCGACAAGTTTTCTTGAGAAAGCGAGTGACCAGGTCCGCCAAAATACTGCGTAATGTAGTGAGCAATTGGGGGGGGTTCGTCGTTAGCGCGGCGGTAACTCTAATCCTAACGCCTTTCGTGCTCCACCACTTGGGGGAGGCTCGTTACGGCATCTGGGTACTGACCGCTAGCATTGTCGGCTATTATGGTTTACTCGATCTTGGTTTTCGGAGCGGCGTTACCCAATACTTGACGCGATATTTCTCCGCGCACGATTACGAGAGTTTCAACGAATGCATTAGCAGTGCAGTCGCTGCGCTGTCAGCATTGGGCGGCGTGATAGCGGTCTTGAGTCTCGGCGTTGCCTACCTCGCGCCCTACATCTTCGAGTTGCCGGACGCCATTCAACACGAAGCGTTTTGGTGCATTCTGATAGTCGGCTTTGCGAGTGCGGCGCAATGTACCCTGTCTCCCTTTGGCGCGGTTTTCACGGCGACGCAACGATTCGATCTCGCCAACTTGATCGGCGTAGGCACACGTTTGCTGATGGCGGGAGGTATCTACGCGGCTCTACAGCTCGAGTATGGGCTGATTGGGGTTAGCGTTGCGACTTGCGGAGCGAATCTAATTGATTATGCGATCCGATGGCACGTGGCTCATAAGTTGGTGCCGAACATCCGAGTTTCGTTACGAGGAGTGAAATTAGCCCGGTTGCGCGAAATGATGTCCTTTGGTGCTTGGAACTTTCTGATCGCGCTGAGCTCATACATCTATTTGCATGGCCCAACAATCATTATTGGTTCGTTCATGCCGATCGCCGCAGTGGGTCATTATGCTCTCGCGACAGGCCTAACACGGCAGATCGGGGAAGTCTTGAAGCCGGTAGGGCAGGTTATGTACCCGGCGGCCGTGGAAATGCACATTCGCAAAGAACGCGCGGAGCTGATAGCTCTCTATCGTATCGGCACACGTTTTATGATGCTGGGCACCGTCTGCATGGTCATTGTCGCAGCCTTCTGGGCGGAGGATTTCTATAGACTTTGGATCGGCGACAAATACCTGAGCGGCGAATCTTTCCATTCTGTAGCGCTCTTGCTGCAGATTCTCTTGATTAGCATAGCCGCTGCCTACGGTTCCAACATCGCCGGGCAAATTCTAATTGCCGTGGGGCACGTGCGAATGTTAGCCATCCTACATATCTGTGGTGCTGCACTTAGCCTCATCATCAGTTTGCTTCTGATCAGGGTATATGGCCTTGTGGGCGTGGCCGTCGCGGCAGCTATCGTAGCCATTTTTGTGGAATGGATAGGAGTATTGTTAGGGCTCCGGAGGGTGCTTGACATCCCGATATACAGCTTCGTCTCCGCCTGTGTCCGACCCATCGTAGTTGGTCTGTTGCTTGCGCTGTTGCTTGGAGGTATTAGGGGCTGGATGGAGCCCGTTGGCGACTGGTTTGATCTTATTCTGCACGGCGTCTTGGCTGGCCTAGCGTCGCTCGCACTAACGGTATTGTTTGGCATTACATCGGATGAGCGACGGCGCTTTGTCGTAAACCCTTTAGGGCGTCTCATAGGGAGTCGTGCGCCTCAACCCACCCTGGTACGCGATTAAGACTTTATGGAAGTCCGAAAAGCCTACGCGTTTTTCTTACCCTGGTCGATCGACATACCAGGTGGTGTAAATCATGTGGTCAAGAACCTGATTGCAGAGTTTCGTGAATCGGGCGAATACCGCCCGATACTGATTGAGAACCATTGGCCGTCGCTTGATCCTTACGTGCTCGAGAGTCACCCGGATTTCGCTCGTATCCGAATACGTATGCGGCCTTTGGATAACACGAGGCTGCGAGTTCCCTTGATGTACCTGTTAACACTTCCCCGCGCGTTGTGGCGACTGAAGCGGCTGCTCGGTGCGCATAAGATTTGCGTGGTGAACGTTCATTTTCCGGGCCTTGACGCTTTAACCTGGACGCTATTGCGGGCTCTGCGGCTAGGTGAGTTCAAGGTGATTCTTTCCTTCCACGGTAGTGATATCCGTGCGGCGTATGAAACGCGAGGTTGGTCGCGTACGGTCTTCCGACTTCTGATGCGGCAAGCTGATGCAGTAGTCTCCTGTTCAGAGGGGTTACAGAGAGAAGTCCTAGCGATTGAGGGGCGGGCAAGGGGATACGTGATTCGCAATGGCATCGACGAGGTTCGTTTTCTTGGGCGAGCAGCGTGTTCACTAGAAGCGATGCCCTTCCGGATGGAGGAACAGATTATTCTCAATATCGGGCGATACGAGTTTCGAAAGGGGCACGATCTGTTGCTGCAGGCATTCCGCAGCGTGGTGGAGAGACGTCGCCATGTGCACCTCGTGATTGTTGGTACGAAAGGTCCGGAGTTTGAGAGGACGAGGGCACTCGTCCGCAGAATGGATCTCTCGCCCTATGTCACTCTGCATCACGACCTGCCGCACGCGGCGATTCCGGACGTACTTCGCTCGGCGGATTTGTTCGTACTGTCCTCGCGCTGGATCCCGGGAAGGATCGGTGAGGGGTTTCCGGTGGCACTCCTTGAGGCCGCAGCGGCAGAACGGCCGGTAGTGACGACCTCGACTTGCGGTGCGGCAGAGATCGTTGAGGACGGAGTGAGCGGAAGAGTCGTACCGCTTGAGAATGCGGATGCACTAGCGGCAGCAATTATCGATATGTTGGAAAATCCGGAACGGGCACGCCGGATGGCGACGAACCTGAAGCAAAGAGCGCTTCGCGATTTCACCTGGAAGCGGGCGTGCAATGACTACCATAGTATCGTTTCCGTATAGCGAGCCTCGAATGATGACTCAGCGATGCTCGGATGTTGTCAAACGAGGAGATTCGTTCAAGGTATTGTCTGCGGAAAGAGAAAAGGCATCTTGGAATTCTTTTGTGTCAAGAATGGACGATACAACTGCATATCACCAGTTTGAATGGAACGAAGTAATTTCGAAGTCCTTTGGTCATCGGGTCCACTATCTCGCTGCTGTCGGTGCCCATGGGGAATGGCAGGGCGTGCTACCACTGGCGCACATGCGAAGCCGAGTCTTCGGTAACTTCTTTGTTTCACTTCCATTCGTAAATTATGGTGGGCTGCTTCACTGCAACAAGGCCGCGGAGGCACTCTTGCTCGACTACGCTGAGGAGCTTCGTCGAGTTCATGGTGCAGCATATGTGGAGCTGCGACATGCCTCTTGTCGTATCGAGGATCTGCCAACGAGACAACATAAAGTTGCTATGGTCCTGGATTTGGCGGACGATGTAGAAGACCAATGGAAACTGTTGAACGGCAAGGTGCGTAATCAGATCCGCAAAGCCAAGAAAAGCGGCCTCGATTTCAGCATAGGTGGTTTAGATCTGCTCGACTCTTTCTATGCGGTATTCGCTCGGAATATGCGTGATCTCGGGACACCCGTCTACGCGAAGCGCTTTTTCCGAAATGTGTTGGAGACTTTTACCGACACGACGCGGGTGTTTGTGGTGAAGCAGGACAGACAAGTGATCGCAGCGGCAATTGGTTTGTGGTATAGAGATCGGATGGAAGTGCCCTGGGCGTCTTCGATGAAGGAGTTTAACGCGTTCTGTCCGAATAATCTCCTTTACTGGCGCTTGATCGTATTCGCGATTGAGCGGGGATTGAGTAAGTTCGATTTCGGCCGTTCAACTCCGTATGAGGGTACCTACAATTTCAAGAAGCAATGGGGCGCGGTGGCGATACCACTGTTTTGGCAGTATTTGACGGAGGAGCGTACCGAGTTGCCCGAGCTGAGCCCCAGTAATCCGAAGTACAAGCTGGCTATTCGTACCTGGCAGCGGTTGCCAGTCGCACTCACGAAGATCATCGGGCCCGGAATCGTACGTAATATCCCGTGATAAGCCGCTTCCGTGTCCAGGGTGTCGGGACGAGCAAGTCTCCAGTTCCAACCTTGACGAGGGGCACAGATCACTGAGAGCCCCTGGAGATAGGGCTTTGCGGGGTCGAGGTGACGGGCGCGATGTAGAAAGGAAGTAATGACGGGGTGAAGAACTGGGGATCGGTCAGCGTTCATTGAAGGCAGCGAGAGCTATGTGCGGTATTGCGGGGATCATCAATTCAGCTGTCTCACCGGGCGTTTCACAAGTCGCTGCCATGATTCAGGATATAGAGCACCGAGGGCCGGACGGCTCAGGGCAGATCTGCCTCGAGGCAGACGGTGTCGGACTCGGGCATCGGCGTCTGAGTATCCTTGACGTATCCGAAGCTGGTAGTCAACCCATGGCGAGCAGTAGCGGGCGTTTCTGGATCGTGTTTAACGGTGAGATCTACAATTACTTGGAGCTCCGCCAAGATCTGCGCGCGTTGGGCTGTCTATTTCGCTCTGGAACAGACACGGAGGTTTTACTCTATTCCTACGAGCGTTGGGGCCCGGCATGTCTCGAACGATTCGTAGGAATGTACGCCTTTGCGATCTGGGATCGCGATCGTCGAGAGCTCTTTGCGGCACGCGACCGGCTCGGTATAAAGCCCTTCTATTATAAGGAAACGTCCCATGGCATCTTATTCGCGTCCGAGATCAAGTCGATATTGAGTGTGCAAGAGGGGCCCCACGAGGTTGATGTCTCCTTGGTCGATGCCTATATGGAGTTTGGTTATGTGCCGGGCGAAGAGACTCTCCACAAGGGAGTAAAGCGGCTCTTGCCGGGTCATGCCTTGTACTGGCGAAGCAATCGAACCCGAGTGGTGAGTTATTGGGAGTTGAGGTTCGGGGGGCAGGGTGACACGAGCATCACGGCATCCGCAGATCGGGTCGAAGGACTTCTGGAGAGATCGATTGATCTTCATTTGCGTAGCGATGTTCCGCTAGGTGTCTTCCTCAGCGGCGGGCTGGACTCGAGTACGGTCGTCGGTCTCTTGTCGACCGGTGTGAGCATTGGGCTGAAGACCTTTTCGGTTGCCTATGATTTCGGTCCAGAGTTCGATGAAACGCCCTACGCGCGAGAGGTTGCAGCCGCTTTTTCGACGGACCATCGTGAAATCCGGGTGACGCCGAACCAGTTTCTCGAGTTCGTACCGAGTTACATTTGGCATATGGACGAGCCGGTGACGGAAGCGGCTGCGATCTCGCTGCATTATCTGGCAAGGTTGGCGCGGGAGGAGGTTGTCGTCTGTTTGAGTGGTGAGGGCTCGGATGAGCTTTTCGCCGGTTACGACTTCTACCGATACAACCTAGCGATCGAGCAAATTCGGGGGCTCGTGGGTGGGAAAATGTTCCGCGGCCTGGCCCGGATGGCCTCGAAGGCCAAAGGTCGTTTAGCGAAGCTTCGCAAGTACCTGGAACTCGCTGGGAGAAGGATGGAGGACCGTTATCGAGGGATCTCGAGCTACGAGCGTGGCAAGAAGGATGCTTTATACACCAAGGAGTTCGCAGTATGTGCGGCGGCCGGTAACCTTAACTGCAAGGCGTTTGTTGCAGGGCTCTTCGATCATTCGAAGGATTGGGATCCCTTGAGTCGGATGCTCTATTTCGATACGAAGACTTGGCTAGTGGACGACCTTCTGATCAAGGCGGACCGGATGAGTATGGCGAATTCAATCGAGCTCCGGGTTCCCTTTCTCGACCACCGGCTGGTCGAGTATGCGGCTGCTATGCCGTCAGTCTATAAGCTTCGGGGCAAGGAAACGAAACGAGTCCTGAAACACATCATGAGGATGCGGTTACCCAGCCGGATCGTTCGGCGCCGGAAGATGGGATTTCCCACGCCATTGGAGATCATGTTCCGCGGAGAGTTATTTGATTACGCTGTTGAGACACTGCTTTCGCGGCAGTCTGTTGAGAGGGGTTATTTCCACCGACGTGCGGTCGAGCGAATGTTGATGGATCATCGTCATTTAAGGGCGTCCAATCACCGGGAGATCTGGCAACTGTTGGTTCTCGAGGAGTGGCACCGACGATTCCGGTAGAGGGATAGGTTGCCTTGGGGTGTATCCTTGGAGAGTGGCGGCCCGCTTGACGTTTGATTCTACGGTACTCGTCTCTAAACCTAACGATTCTCGGGTCGCTGATTACCCAGCCGATTCAAGAGGTGAGATTTGAGGAGGGGCGTCTGGCTGGAGCACGATGAGAATACTATATCATCACAGAACGCTTGGCGACGGGGCAGAGGGAATTCATATTCGCGAGATGGTGAAGGCCTTTCGCGAGCTCGGTCATGAAGTCAAGGTAATTGGTCCGGTCGGCGAAGCATTGCCCGAGCCTTCTCGGAAGCCGACCGTGTTGGGGCGTATCAAACAGCGGTTTCCTCATTATCTGTTCGAGTTACTTGAGATAGCCTATACGGGTTACTGTTTTGTAGCAACCGCGTGGGCAATACGCTCCTTTAGACCAGACTTCGTTTACGATCGCTACATGATATTTAATGCAGGGGCGATACTGGCCGGGATGCTTTCCCGAGTGCCAGTCTATTTGGAGGTCAATGCGCCTCTTGCAGAGGAACGAAGGATCGAGCCAGACGAGCAACTCAGCTATCACAAGATCGCTTCTCGAATGGAGCGCTGGATCTGCAGCAAGGCGACGAGAACCTTCGTTGTTTCGACCCCTTTGAAGCAGCATCTCGAGTCGAAAGGGGTGCCCCGGGACCAGTGTATCCTTCTCCCGAATGGCGTGGATCCTCATCGTTTCTCGCCAAGGTCGAAGAATCTGGGCCTCCTAGAGGTGCTCGGCATTCAAGAGAGTCAGGTGGTTATCGGTTTTGCGGGTATTCTTCGCGGTTGGCATGGGCTCGACCTTTTGGTCGAGTCGGTGGCGCAGATGATACGAAAGGGGCTCAATGTGTTCTTGCTGATCGTCGGGGATGGACCCTATCGCGAACGGGTGGAGGTGTCGGTGGACGAACTTGGGATCAAGGGATCGGTCGCTGTCACAGGACGGGTGCCGTACGAGGAGGTGGCGGACTATGTCTCCCTTTTCGACATCGCCGTCAGTCCGCGAGCGACATTCTACGCATCCCCAATGAAGGTCATCGAGTACATGGCGCTGGGTAAGCCAGTTGTGGTCCCGAATACACTGAACTTTCTCGATTTTGTCGATGATGGGCTGAATGGTTTGACCTTCGAGAATGGCAGTTCAAGGGACCTCGAGCGGGCTCTGACCAGGCTTTGTGAGGCGCCGGCAACCCGCCGCGAGCTTGGAGTTCGCGCGAGAGAAAAGGTCGAACGCCGACTCAATTGGCGTTGGAACGCGGAGGAGGTGTGCCGCCAATTCGCCACGCAGTTCGAGAGTCGATCTCCCGGGATTCTGTGAGAAGCGCGACGCCGAATCCGGTGACCTCGGCAGGATAGTAGAGAGCTCGACGAAAGGAATAGACGACGCTCATTCACCAACTTGGATCTGGCAGTCATTCTTCTGTATTGTCCGGAGCGCTGGAATGTCTTTACAAACGATCCTCTCGGCTTGTGGAGCGTCATGGACGGACTAGAGTGCGTTGTCTTGACGGAATTCGCTGAGCTCGAAGCGATCTCCGCCGATTGGGAGCGTTTGCACGAGGACAGTGGAAGGGTTGAGATCTTTCAGCACTTCAGATGGGTGGAGGCTTGGTGGAAGGCGCTGCGTCATGATAACCGCCTCATGACCTCGGTCGTCCGACGTGGAGGCCAAATCGTGGCGATCTTGCCACTCGTGGTTTCAGATCGACGTCTGCGGTTTCTGGGGCACTCAGTGTCAGATTACAACCATCTGTTGGCAAGACCCGACGAAGGAACGGCGGTGCTGGATGTGTGCCTTGCTTCCTTGTGCGAGCACCGAGAAGATTGGGATGAGATCCTGCTCGAGAACGTCCCGGATTCGTCGTTCCTTGCCGAATGCGTTCAAGACCTCCGAACGAGTTGGAAGGGCTCGATCGCCATCATGCGCGGGGATCCCTGCCCGACCATGGTCATGGCCAATCGTGAGGAACCTGTGCTAGAGGTCGCAATGGGCAAACTCAGGCGCGCAGTCAATCGCCTCAAGCGCCGAGGTAGTCTCAGGTTTCGCCATCTCGAAGACTCAGCTGAAGCGGCTGCTCACCTTCCACGCTTTTTCACGCAGCACATCCGCCGAAGCGCGATCGCGGGTCGGCACAGCCGTTTCGTCGATCCGGACTATGTTGCCTTTTTCCACTATCTCGTGGCACGTCTTAGTCTTAGCGGAGAGATTCGCTTTTCGGTCCTGGAACTTGATGAAAGGCCAATAGCCTATCATTTCGGGTCTTTATACGGTGGCAAGTACCTTTGGTACAAGCCGTCGTTCGATGTGGATCTATGGGAGTTGGCGCCCGGACAGGCGCTGCTCTGGCATCTGTTCGAGTATCTGCGCTCAGCGGATGTGGCCGAGTTCGACTTCGCGCGGGGGAGTGAGTCTTTCAAGCATCGTTTCGCCAATCGAGTTAATCAAAATCTAGCCATTGCCATAAGTCGGTCAAGGGGCCGATTCTTGGCACGCAGGACCTATGTTCGAATGCGCGATGAGCTGAAGACGTGGACAGGACGGTCGGTCGTCGTAGAACGAGCCGCGAATAGCGCCCGTCGCATGTTGCAGGAGACCTTGGATTCCTGTCGGCAGGTGGGGTTAAGCGGGGTGTTAGGGGAACTCTGGCGCTCGGCCATCTGGGATCGGCAGGAATCCTGGTTGGTTTTCGTCGATACGTCAGTCCGAGCAAAGCCGGGTGCGGAGGCTATTTCGGTTGAGCCGACCTCTCTCGGTGGTCTAGCCGACTTGGTCACCCGGACGCCAAACCAGCTTAACCCAGTGCTTTTTCGAAAGGCGCGAGAATACTTGCGGACGGAGAAACGCGCTTGGATCGTTTGGATGGACGGGTCCGCGTGCGCGATTATGTGGACGTCTGTCAAGCGAGCTGTTTCCAACCCAATCAAACCCTTTCCGCTGCCGGCGGAGTCGATGCTGGTCGAGCATGTCTGGTCGTTGGCCTCCGACGGCGAGGAGCTGCAACTCTGGAAGATACTCCGCCAACTTGCGGTCTTAATGGATGTAGAGGGATTACCAACCTGGGCCGTTTGCCCCAAGTCGCTGCTCGAGTCGGAGAGCGAGCTGCGGGCCGTGGGCATCGAGCCTGTTCTTGCTTGGGTTGGAACAGGTACCTTGGGTCGGATTCACTGGCAGTCCCGCGATTTCGCTTGAGTCGTATGGTATCTGGTACGACCAGAGCTCGTCGGTCTATTTCGCTAGCGGCCGCAGATGCAATCCTCAACTGGTATCTCGGTTTCATCGCCGTGTTCGGAATCCAATGCGAATTGTTCAATTGATTGATAGCCTCGATTATGGCGGAGCGGAGCAGGTTGTAGCCAACCTGTCAACCCGCCAGAGTCTCGATGGCGATTCCGTCCGGCTGGTCTGCTTACGCACGCTTGGCCCACAGCCGGTTAACGTCCGTCCGTTGATCGATGCTGGGGTCGAAATCATAACCCTTGATAAACCACCGGGTTTCCACCTAGAGACGCTCCGCCGGCTAATCGCCTATTTGAAGCGGGAGCGAATCGAAGTAATTCATACGCACAATCACATGGTTCATCATTACGGAGCGATTGCCGGGCGTGTGGCTGGTACTCCAGTAATACTCAACACGCTACATGGAACTTCATCGCTGCGAATGCCGCTTTGGTCCAAGGCACTCTATTGGTTCTCGTGTCTCATGGGTAACGCTGTCGTGTGTGTGTGCCAGCAGGTCTACGACGTCTTTCGGAAAGGCTTTGTTCTGCCTGATGGGGCGGTGTTGGTGGTCGACAATGGTATTGACCTTTCCCGGTTCACAGCAATCAGGCGCGACGATGCTGCTGGCATTGCGGTCTGTGGGACGATTGGGCGGCTGGACCCTGTCAAGGATCACGAGACCTTGCTCAAGGCTTTCGCGATGGTCACAAGAAAGTGTCCGAATGCCGAGTTACGGCTCTTGGGCGACGGTGCAATACGACCGGAGCTCGAAAGATTGGCCGAGTCTCTGTCGATAACCGACGCGGTTCATTTTGATGGATTCAGTCTCGACACGGCGCGTTTCCTTGCAGGGATTGGCATCTACGTCATTTCATCGCGCAGCGAGGGTTTGCCGTTGACTTTGCTCGAAGCAATGGGGGCAGGTCTGCCGGTGGTTTCAACGGCAGTGGGTGGCGTTCCAGAGATTGTTCGTGGAGCGGGTTGTGGATGGCTTTGTGCTGCCGAGGATTCTCATGCGCTGGCGAGAGTGATCGAGGAAGCGATTCGGGCTCCGGATCTCGCGATGCGGGGCGAGCGGGGCAGAAGGTTTGCGGCCGATCACTATTCTGTGGAAAGGATGAGCAAGGATTATGGTCGTGTGTATCAGTCGATCTATAGCAGGTCTCGAGGTTTGGCAGGAGCGCGGAAGCTCGATTCCGGTTTGAATGAATCGATTGGAAGTGGCACGATCGGGCGGGTTGCTCGAACGTCTCACGAGCGTGAAGAAGGAAGTGATGCATCGTGACAGAGAAGTCGCTTGGCGCAACGCTAGAGAATGGTGTCGCCTTTATCCGTGAATACGGTTTTAGACGCTTCGTCCAGGAGGTGCATTATCGCCTGGTCAACCAATATTGGGAGCGCCGTCTGGGTGTCCGGACGAGTGGCATGGTGGAATTGTCGAGTCTTGGGATCCATAACGAAGACTCAATCGAGTATACGCCAATGGGCTATCACGCCCTTTTTTCGGTGCTTCGACGGATACCCTTGGCGGTGTCAGATGTCTCATTTTTGGACTATGGCTCTGGGAAAGGTAGGGCGATCGTCGTGGCCGCCACCTTTCCGTTCAGAAGGGTAGTGGGTGTGGATATGTCAGAGAATTTGAATCGTGTGGCCAGGGCGAATATCGAGCGCATGCGACACAAGAAGGCGGGCGCCGTGGAAGTGCTGCAATGCAATGCGAGGGAGTATGAGGTTGGGGAAGAGATTAACCTGATCTATTGTTTCAATGCGTTTCTTGGTGACACCTTGGAGCAGGTGGTCAAGAACATCTTGGTTTCTCATAAGCGGTGGCCACGCACGATCTACATCGTTTATTTTAATAAAGTGCACTTCGAGCGTATCATCGATCGACCGGAATATGTCGGGATTAGGCGGATACATCAGGCGCATTACTACCCGAACTATTCATGTGGAATCTACGAGGTCGGTTCAGATAGTCGGTTTGAAGTCGACGATGAAGACAGTCTATGCAGCGGGTGAGTCTTCGGGTGAACCTGGGCTTCTCTCGAATGTGTCTGGTGCGATGAAGAGATTGACTCTCTTCTTGCTTTGGGTCACTGGGGCGTTCTGGATAAGTGAATACTTGCAGCGAAGAAGACTTGTGGTCGTTACCTATCATAGAGTCATTCCGCGAAGCTGCGCCGGAAACGAAAAGCGCCCACCGAATACCTTGTTCACAGATGAGTTCGAGCGGCAGATCGCTTTCCTCGCAAGTCGCTTCAGGGTTCTAGCGGGCGCCCAATTGCGGGGGGTGATTGAGGGATCGATTCGCGCACCGAGATATCCTTTGGCGATCACTTTTGACGACGGCTATGAGAACAACTATCTATATGCTTGGCCGATACTCGAACGCTATGGGTTGAAGGCGGTGTTTTTCGTGACGACCGGGTTCGTGGGAAGGACGGCGCCATCGTTTTGGTTCGACCGACTCGACCGGTTGACGTCTTCCGTTTCCTGGGCGGAGATAGGCAAGTACATTGATCGATGGATGGGCTCAGCGTCGATCTCATCTCCGAGTTCGATCCGTCGATACTTCAAATCGCTTCCGAGTGGGCGCCAGTCGGAGATCCTGGATGAGCTGGAGCAGGCGTTTGGGTGCACTAAGGAATCGAAGGAGGATCAGTGTATCTACGGCTCGATGAGTTGGGATCAGGTCCGGGAATTGGTGTTGGCGGGCAATACGATCGGTTCGCATACGACCAGCCATCAGATTTTGGCAGCTGTGTCACCGCGGGAGGTGGAGGGCGAGCTCGGCCGGAGTAAAGAGCGCATCGAAGCAGAGACGGGCGAAAGCTGCTGGTGCTTCGCGTATCCGAATGGGGCACGAGGCGATTTCCGGGAATCCGATGCGCTTGCGCTAGAGAAGGCGGGATATGAATGCGCCTTTACGCAAGTCTCGGGAGCACTGGACGCGAGTCGTTCGATGTACGAGCTCCCGCGGGTTCCAATCCCGGATCGCGGTGACATGGCGGTTTTCCGGTTTCATGTTTCTGGGTTGCAGCGCACTCTTCGACATCTGTTGCACCGACGCTGACATCACGTGACGACGCAACGACCGAAGGTCCTTACGTTCACAACCCTCTTTCCGAATCGGGAACAGCCGTCGCATGGTCTCTTCGTCAGGGAGCGAATCGTTGAACTGGCGAAGTTGGTCGATCTGCAGGTGGTTGCTCCTGTGCCTTGGTTCCCTCGGATCCGGGTCCTTGGCGAACGTTATTATCGCTTCTCTCGGGTTCCACGCTTGGAGCACCAAAACGGAATTGTCGTCGATCATCCACGGTTTCCCGTCATACCAAGGGTGTTCAAGGCAGCTGATGGAGTTCTGTTGGCGGCTGGGTGTTCCTTGTGGTTGCGCAAGCTCCGTCGTGGGTTTCGCTTCGACCTGATTGACGCTCACTGGGCCTACCCGGATGGTGTCGCAGCGGCGATCTTGGCCAAACTCTTAAACGTGCCATTCGCTGTGACGGTGCGCGGCGACGACATTAACGTCTTTCTGCACCAGTATTGGCGTCGGCCTTGGATTCGCTGGGCCCTCCAAGAGGCGGATCTCGTGATCGCCTTGTCCAGCGAGTTGAAGGAGATCGTCGTCTCCTCAGGTATACACGATTCGAAGGTTGCCGTCATTGGCAACGGGATCAACGCTGATGCTTTCACTCTGGTCGATCGCGAGGTCGCTCGCGCCCGACTCGGGTTGGCGGGAGAAGGGCGTATCATCTTGTCGGTAGGCAGGCTTCATGAATCGAAGGGTCATTCACTATTGGTAGAGGCTGTCGGTCGACTGGCTTCGCGTTTTCGAGACCTTTCTGTCTATATCGTAGGATCGCCCGACCACGAGGCGGATGCAGGTCCCGCGATTCGAGACGCAGCTGTGCGGTACGACATACTTGGACGCGTGCATCTCGTTGGTGCTCAGGAGCCATCGATGCTCAAGTATTGGTACGGGGCGGCCGATGTCTTCTGCCTGCCAACCGCACGAGAGGGCTCGGCGAATGTCCTGCTGGAGGCAATCGCCTGCGGTCTCCCTTGTGTAACCACACCCGTTGGAGGCAATCCCGATGTCATTGATAGTCGAGACATAGGCATCCTATCCAGTCGAGATGTCGAGGGGATCGCGAACGGGATTGCAGCCGCGCTTGTGCGATCTTGGGATCGAGGTTCCATTTCGGAACATGGACGACGACGTACCTGGGGAACGGTTGCCCAGGAGTGTAACGCCCGTCTTTTGGCTGTTGCGAGATCCCGTGGTTGGCCTGAGGTATGACGAGGAGCCCTGGTTGGCCGAGCGTCCGCCGTCGGCGCTCCGACTTGGTCTCTCCCGGGGAGAGAGAAATGGGGATTGGGCGACGCCTATGCAACAGAGCTTGAGCATTCTGGTCTTCGCCTACGTTTTTCCACCGGATGCTGGCAGTGGGACGTATCGTACCCTGTACTTTGCCAACAATTGGGCCAAACAGGGTGACGAGGTCACGATTGTCACCGTATCAGAGGCATGTTTTGTCGCCTCCGCTTCGATTGATAGAGAATTATGCAGTGAGATTCATCCCCGCATTCGCCTTGTCAGGGCTTCGGCGATGAGGCCACTGCAGCTGCTCTTGGATCTCAGGGAGGGCTGGCGACGCAAGACCGGGGGCCCTGTTCGCGCGATGTCTCGCGACAATGAGGGGTTATCACCGACGAAGGCAGGCGCAAGACCTGGGAGGGGGGGGCTGCGGCGCTTCACGGATGCGATAACAGACTTGCTGTCCTGCCCAGACGAGCATGTTGGTTGGGTGCCGGATGCCGTCAGACGCGGTTATCGTATCGCCAAGAGTCGTTCCGTGGACGTCATCTACGCGACGGGTGGTCCATGGAGTGGGTTGATTGCGGCGGCGATACTGCACAAGCTGTGCGGCGTTCGCCTCCTCCTGGATTTCCGTGATCCCTGGGTCAGTAACCCGAATCTCGCTGGCAAGTCCCCTTTTTCCCGGTGGTTGCAGCGAAAGATGGAAGCAGTCTGCGTGAGGATGTCGAGCACCGTCATTGCTAACACGGAGCGTCTCAGGCAGGATTTCTTGGCCCGCTATCCCAAGCTCGATGCAAGTCGATTCACCACGGTCACCAACGGTTTCGAGCATCTCTTGTCCTCTCGGAGCCGTTCCGACGGTTGTTTTACCCTGGTACACGCCGGGACTCTGTATACCTCCAGAAATCCGTTAAACCTTCTCAGAGCGATTGTTGCGCTCGTGAAGAGCGGGGCCATCCCTCCCGACCGATTTCGGGTCCAACTTGTTGGTGGTCTGTCGATCGCCAACCAGGAGATCCAGTCGGAGCTGCGATCAGAGCTATTGAAAAACGTCGTCGCAATCACGCCACGCGTGTCACATGACCACGTATTAAGTATTCAGGCGGAAGCGAGTGCCCTCCTGCTCATCCAGATTGGTTTCCCGCTTCAGGTGCCGCGTAAACTCTACGAGTATATGTCACTCTCGCTTCCTGTGCTCGCAATCGCCGAGACAGGGAGCGCAACCGCGAATATGGTGAAAGAGCTTGATCTCGGGTATGTCGCCGAAGACAGTGTGCAATCCATCAAGGCTGCGATCCTCGTCCTCTACGAGGACTGGAAATCGGGCAGAAGCCGATGTGTCAATCCCGGAAGATTGCACCAATACGAGAATAGCTATTTGTCGAACCGAGTTAGGGAGATCATGCTCAAGGGTTGAGTCGGAATGCAGGACCTATGAATTCGAGAGCAAGTGCTTATGAATAGGCCCATGATCAGCATCATACTGACCACCTACAATCGGTGTGAATTGCTTCCCCGTGCGGTTCAAAGTGTGTTTGATGGTGGATATCAGAATTTCGAGCTTATCATCGTGGACGACGCCTCTCAAGATGGCACCCAGAAGCTCGTGGAGAAACTGGAGGATGCGAGGATTCAGTATGTGAGAATGTCGGAGAATGGAGGCGTGCTAAGGGCTCGGAATCGTGGTTTCGATCTGGCGAACGGGGACTATGTGGCGATTCTTGACGACGATGATGAACTCGTACCAGGCGCTCTGTCATGCGTAATCGCCAAATTCGAAGATTCGGCAGCCGCCGGGGTGGACATCCTTTGGTTTGATTGTCGGGATGTGGAGGCCGGACACAAGAGCGGATCTATGCCAGTGTCGGATGGGTTGATCGAGTTTGAAGATTACTTGTGCGGCCGCGTTCGAGGTGATTTCTGGTTAGTCTTTCGTCGCATTGCTCTGGAGAATAACCGCTTTGATGAAGAGCTTAGAGCCCATGAAAGTCTGCTTTGGCTGCGAATTCACCGGACTCACAGAGCCTATTATTCCCCAACGACTCTCTGCCTCAAGTATCGCGAACACGGAGGCGATCGGCTCTGCGATCTGAGCGTTCGAATTAAACAATTGACTTATACGACGCTTGCGCTCCGCCGCTTCATTGAGGAGTTCGGGGTGGGGTTGCAGACAAGCTGTCCGACGCTCTATGGATCACGCTTAGCTTACTTGGGTCTGCACCAGATGGCGATCAACGAGTTCGCTGCAGGGCGTGTATCTATTTGGCAGTCACTCAAGTATCGCTTCTCGCTAAAGTACGCCTCATTTCTTATCGTCTCCTTCTTCGTCTCCGGGCAACAAGTGGCACGCATCATCCAGCGTATGGAGTCGTGATCTCTTGGTCTCTGATTCCAGTCGGTGACTGCCATCACGAGGTCTCGCCAGCCTGAGGGTCAAGGGCGAACTGGAAATGCCGACCGCTAAACGAGAGGGCTAAATCGCGACGTGAGCCTGACAGCTCTGTTCTTTGTAGGGGCGTTCTTTGCTTTTGCAGGGTTGGCATTTGTAAGACATCCGATCTTCGGGCTCTTCGCTTACATGCTGGCTTTCTATATGGGGCCAGATACCGCGTGGTGGGGTGAGAGCCTACCGAACCTGCGCTGGTCGCTCTTGTCGGCTATCGTGACCATGGCGGCAGTCGTCGTCTATCCAGGTTCGAAGGATCGGGTGCCGTGGCACCGACATGCTAGCTCGCGAGTCCTGATCGTCTTCACGCTTTGGCTTTGGTTGCAGACCCCAGTCGCCTTGGGTCCAGGATATCATCTGTTCTTTGCCACCCTTTTCACCAAGTACGTGGTTATGTTCGCACTGGTTTATGCGGCGCTCGATGACTCCAAGAGAATCCGACAGTTCCTCGTGGCACACATTCTGGGTTGTTTCTACTGGGGTTATTTGGCGTGGCAGACTCACTCGGGTGGGCGACTAGAGACCATTGGGACCGGAGACGTGGCCGGCTCGGCGTTTGCGTCGATGCATGTGTCGACCGCTCTCGCCTTTGCCGGTTTCTTCTTCCTGTTCTTCGCGAAATGGGAGAGGTGGATCTCTTTTCTTGCGATACCCTTTATTGTGAATTCGATTATCTTGATGCAAACAAGGGGGGCTTTCGTCGGTCTCGTTGGAGCAGCTCCGATGGCAATGCTCTTGGTGCCGCCATCATTTAGAAAGCGCATTTTTCCATATCTGGGGCTTGGCGTTGTCTTGGTCTTCATTGTTGCGGACGATGAGTTCTGGGAGCGGATGTCGACGATCAAACCGGCGGATGACACCGGTATGATGGAAGCAAGTGCCGCTTCGCGGTTGGATATCGCCGAGGCGAATCTTCGGATGTTTCTTGATCATCCTTTGGGAGTGGGGCACCGAGGAAATGATCTGCTCAGCCCGCAATATATGCCTTCGTATCTCTTGACCGCAAAGGATGGTAAGGCGGTTCGGTCAGCACACAACACCGTGATGGCGATCTTGGTGGATCATGGAGTGATCGGTATAGTGCTCATTGCGATGTTTCACATTCAGATCACACGCGCGATTCTTCGTTTGAGGAGGCGGCATATTGACGACGTCTCGGTGCAAGCATTGGCACTTGTTGCGGCGCTCGGTACGGCTTTGGTGGTTTATTGGATTAACGGGCAGTTTGCTAACATGGCAAAAGCAGAGATCGTGATCTGGATCGCGGCGATCGTGGCAGTCATGGAGGCGAATCAGAGTGGCATCGAGAGAAAGACGTCGGGCCAATCGCGTGTCCGGAGAACAAACGCAGGATTATCGTCTCGGGGATCGTTCAGCGAACGGTTGGAGCAGACTGTGAACGATTCATCGGGTCTTTTAGCGCCGGTCGCGAGCGGGCGCACTTCGAGTAAAAGGTGATGCAATCATGGTTCTAGTGCTCACGATGATTTTCGCTGTGACATCCTTCCTCGTCATATATCCGTATCTGATTTATCCGATCCTCCTGCGCGTGCTTGCTAAGTGGAGCCCAATGAAACGAAACATGGAGTATTCGAGTCGGGAGCTTCCACGTTTGACTATAGTTATCTCGGCCTTCAATGAAGAAACGATCATCGGGCCTAAGCTGGCTAACGCACTCGAGTCGGATTATCCGGAGGATCTATTGGAGATAATCGTTGCCTCCGATGCGAGTTCCGATGACACGGATGATATTGTTCGTTCCATCGGGGATAGGACCGGGCGTGTGAAGCTCGTTCGCCAGCCAGAGCGGCGCGGGAAATCGGCGGCGCTGAATCAAGCAGTCGCTTCGGCTGCTGGTCAGATCATTGTCTTCTCGGACGCCAATTCGATGTACGAGCGCAACGCGCTCAAAGAGCTCGTCGGTTGCTTTTCCGATCCGGTGGTCGGTTATGCCGTGGGTGCTGCACTCTACTCGGACGTAGAAAAGGGGCGCTCGGGAGAAGGGGAAGGCCTCTACTGGCAGTTTGAATTGGCTCTCAAACGAATGGAGTCGGACGTGCACAGCGTAGTTGGTGGGGATGGCGCTATTTATGCCTTGCGGCGTGAGTTGTTTCGTACGCTGGAGGACGACGATATCAGTGACTTCGTCAATCCGTTGCAGGTGGTGGCGGCCGGTTACCGGGGAGTCTTCAACCCCAAGGCCCGCTGCTACGAGGCGTCTGGCGAGACCCTGCAGCGAGAGTTCCGGCGCAAGCGCCGGATAGTGAACCGGGCTTGGCGCGCAGTCCGCCGGTACGGTCACTTATTGAAGCCCGGTGCGCATGGTCGCTTCATCTTCATGCTGGTATCGCATAAGGTCATCCGTTGGTACGCGCTTCCTTTGATTTTCTTGGCCTGGCTGACCAATTGGGGTCTAGTTGGCCAAGGAGGCCTGTATCCCTGGACCTGGTTCCTGATTAACGGCTCGGTAGCGGTTGCTGCGCTTGGGGCTCTGCTCGACCGCTTGGGACGCCCTCAGCCCCGAGTGGTGTCGATTCTTTACTACTTTTATGGGATCAACCTGGCGGGTTTTCTCGGGCTGTGGGACGAGTGGCGAGGCGTTCGCCATGTGACCTGGGACCACATCCGAACGGCTGGCCGCTAGCCGTCGTGACAGCTCGGAAATAGTCTCCGGAGACCAGTCCTCATGTGTGGCATTGTGGGTATCTATTACTTCGCTTCTGATCGGAAGGTCGTCAAGGAGGATCTTCAGGCCATGGCCGAGCGGATCGTGCATCGGGGTCCCGATGATGCAGGTTTCCATGTGGATGGAAACTTGGGCATGGGCATGCGCCGGCTCAGTATTATCGACGTTTCTGGTGGTCATCAGCCAATCTTCACTCCGGACGGACGTTACGTCATTGTCTTCAACGGCGAGGTTTACAACTTCAAGGAAGAGCGTGCCAAGCTCGAGCGAGCTGGCCACCGATTTCGAACCCACACAGATACCGAGGTGGTCTTACATCTTTACGCCGAGCACGGGATTGAGTTTCTCGAGACCTTGAACGGGATGTTTGGCTTAGCGGTTTGGGATCGCGTTGAGCGGAGCCTCCTGATCGTTCGTGACCGCATCGGTATAAAGCCGCTCTACTACTATTTGGACGACGAGAAACTCATATTCGCGTCAGAGATCAAGGCGATTCTTGCCTATCCAGAGATCCGGCCGGAGCTCGATCTCGAGGGGTTAGGCGGCTTCTTGCGTTACGGCTTTACGCCATCTCCATCCACGTTATTCAAGGGCATCAAGAAATTGCGGCCTGCGCATTGGCTCATGGCGCGGGCGGGCGAGATCCGGGAAAGGGAATACTGGCGGCTTAGCTATCGGGACAAATTCGCGCTAGACGAGTCCGAGCTGGCCGAACGCTTATATGCCTTGCTTAGCGACAGTGTGCGTCTTCAGATGATCGCCGATGTTCCACTCGGAGCCTTTCTCTCGGGCGGATTCGACTCGAGCGGCATCGTTCACCTAATGAACTCGATCGATTCCAAACCCATAAATACCTACAGCATCGGTTTCGGCAAAGGCTTTGAGGCGTATAACGAGCTTGAAGCTGCGGGACGCTTCTCGCGAGATTATGAAACGTCTCATCATGAGATCCTCGTGCGCCCGGACGTCGAAGATCTGTTGCCAAGATTGGTCGCAGCAATGGACGAACCTGTGGCTGACTCCTCCTTCCTCGTCACTTACCTGGTGGCAGAACTCGCCCATGATACGGTCTCGGTCGTGCTCTCGGGCGTCGGTGGGGACGAGCTCTTCGGGGGCTATCGACGTTACCTGAACGTACCGCTCGCCGGTTATATGAAGTTGGTACCCTCGGGGGTCCGTCAGGGGCTCTTATTGCGGGCATTGAACCGTATGCCCGTCGATCGTAATAGCCGTCTGCTCAACCTGTCGCGGCTTGCGCGGGCGTATCTCGAGACGGCGCATCTGCCGCTCGAAGAGCAATACGGACGGTACACGCTCCTCTTTGACGAGAATCTAGCCGATGAACTCGCGCGTCAAGCAGGGTCGGTGCCCGATCATTATTCGATCCTTTTTGAAGAATGTGATGGCAGTGAACTGCTGGACCGCATGATGTACTTCGACCTGAAGATGTCACTGCCCGAGCAACTCCTCATGCTTACGGATAAGATGACGATGGCCGCTTCCGTTGAGACACGGGTGCCTTTTCTCGACCACCGGGTTGTCGAGTTCGCCGCCCGAACTCCAGCGCGCATCAAGATCAGGGGGATGAAGCTGCGTCACCTTCAGAAGCGAGCTTTCCGCGGTCGCCTGCCGGACTATGTCTATGAGCAGCGCAAGAAAGGTTTCGGGGCACCTGTCGGCGTGTGGCTCCGTCGGGAGCTTCGTCCACTCGTGGACGAGCTTCTTCAAGGACCTTATTTGCAGCGCCAAGGGATTTTTAATCTAGAACGTGTAACAAGACTGGTCGAAGACCACTACCTGCGCCGGGCAGATTACACGGATCAGCTATTATCACTGATCGTTTTCCAACTTTGGTTCCAGGCATATGGATTGAGCTGAAAGCCATGGTCGGAAGGTCAAAAAGGCCGAGCTCCGCCGAGGCCGGTTGACGCGACGGAAGTGAGCCTGGCAACCTTGAGGACGCTGGGCCAACATTGCGATCGGCGTCGCAGCTTCGTTTTCGGTCCAGCATTATAGTGGCTGAGCCTTGCCCGACTGCCGTCTAACCACTTTGGTCTATAACGGTAGCCGAGCATTAGGAAAGTTCCTAAGCCGCTCGTTGCGGCAAGCCTTGAAACGTTGGTGAAACTCGGATCCTCACCCGTGGACGAGGCGCTGATTGTGCGCGCCCAGCCTGGTCACGCAGATCGGGCTATTCGAAAGTGTAATCACGAAGGCAGCATATCCGGAATTTGCGTTTCAAACCGCTGCCCGTCGAAATCTTGACTTCTGGAGAGCAACCTCCATGTCCGTCCCTCATGAGTTGAACCGTACTTTGAACGGTTATTTTGGGAGCAACCTGTCCGCTATCTTGATGGCGGGTGTACTAGCTTTTTGGTACCAGTCTGCGGACGCACTCACTGCGGAAGAAGACTTTCAAGCACGCTGCAGCGCGAGCGGGGTGGTCCTCTGCAACGGTTTCGATTCGGCGTCCGCTGTGTCTGCTGGAATTCAGACTGCAGGTGACGGCTCAACGCAGGGGATGTTCTCGACAGATGAGAAGACCTCTGGGGCAGGCAGCTTGCGCTTCACATTCCGGTCTGGGATCGGTTACGCGAACATCGGTGGAGCTTGGTCGGGGAATACTTCAAGCCCTTTCTCTTCGGGCGACACGATCTACATTCAGTATCGTTGGAAAGCAACTCCCTCCTATTTCTCGAATAATAACAATTATTGGCGCAGTTCGATCAAACACGTCAACATGCATGGCTCAAGTTCCACCTGCCAGGGCTCGGAATTTACCACAATTCTTAGTGGCGGTCGGCTTAGCATGTACACCAATTGCGGCGACGGTTGGTTTACGGATGTCAACACGAATGAGAGGCTGAGTCGTTGCACCGCTGATTGTCTGATTCAGCAGGGCGCTAATCTTGTTCCCAGCCCGAATGGGTCCGGGTACAACTGCCACTATCAGAATCAGTTTGCCGGAATCGGCGATGGTGACGGATGCTTCGAACCTGTCGCTGACAAGTGGTACACCATCTACCAGAAGATTCAGCTCGGGAGGTGGGGCGGGAGTGATACGACAGTGGAGGCCTGGGAATCCCACGATGGTTCGCCGTTGCTGCAGTTTCACCGAGTGAACGGCGTGACCTGGAATAACAACCGGGACGATTTCTTTAATCGTGTAAGACTGGAAACCTACATGACAGAGATCTCGCGCGGGGCTCCGACGCCGGCCTATATTTGGTATGATGAGCTTATTGTCTCGAAACAGCCGATTGCGCCTCCGGGGTCGGGAGGGCCTGTCCCGCTAACTCCCCCACGCGATCTTGAGGTCGCGCCTTCAGAATAGATCTGGGCACGTGCCAATCCGCTGCCACTCGGAAGGCGCCGCAGGTGTCGGATGACGCTTGATTTTGGCTGCCTGGATCAACCGAGCCACCTGATCGTGTCTAAGGGAAAGCCATCGGGCGTTTGTTCCTATGCAGAAAGCCATTCGCGGTGTCTCTCGCCGCGAATCGCCTTCTGGTCGGTCTTGGGGCCTATGTGGTTTGCCGGCGAAATGGGGATTAGGTTTCATGGCCGGCGGGTTCGCAGTGGCCTGTGTCGATCGCCAGGCGTGTGGAGAGGGATTGAAGCCAGATGCGCAGCTGGGATTCCCGAAGATGCATCTTGGTCACTGACGGAGCCGGCTTCCTCGGTTCGCACCCTTCCTTCCTTGGATGGGTGCCGCGAGTGGAAATCGACGAGGGGTTGCGGAGCACGATCGAGTATTTCGATCGTCTATTATCGCAGCCGTGACGTGCAGTGTTCGAATCATGAACGTCCGACAAGGATCGGTTGACGCGTCTGTTGGACGGAGCCGCTGCGCGGCAGATGAGGTAAGCCACCGATAATCTCCACGCTTCCCGATGTCGGGGAGTCGCGAATCTCGCGACAACTGCTTGGAGATTAGCCTCATGAATGATGCGGAACAAGCACGCTTTCACCCCCTGTACGAGAGCATGCAGCGCGCCCTGACGCTTCAGGGCAAGGCGAAGGCCACCAAGGATGCCTACAGCCGTGCAGTGCGCCGCGTGGCGGACTACTTCGACCGCTGCCCCGACGCACTGAGCGCGGAGGATCGACGAACCTACTTCGCCGATCTGCTCAAGACCCACTCCTGGAGCACGATCAAGCTCGACCGCTGCGGGCTGCAGTTCTTCTATCGGCATGTCCTCGAGCGACCCTGGAAGTGGGTCGATATCGTCAAGCCGCCGCCGCGGCCAGAGCGGTTGCCCGATGTGCTCACCCGCGAGCAGACCCACCGCCTGCTCGGCTCGGTCTACAAGCTGCGCTACCGGGTATTCTTCGTGACCCTTTACAGCACCGGATTGCGCCTCGGCGAGGGATTGGCGTTGCAGGTCGGGGATATCGATGGGCAGCGCATGCGCATCCACGTCCGCGGCGGCAAGGGCAACAAAGATCGCTATGTGCCCATCACCAAGCCGCTGTTGCACACGTTTCGAAAGTGCCGGAAGACCCATGAGAACCCGCGCTTGCTGTTCCCGAATCCGCGCGGCGGGGCGCCGCTTATGTGCGCCGCGCGCACGCCGATGCACGCCGGTGGGGTTCAGGCGGCGATGCGTGCCGCCGTGTCCAACTGCGGGATCGGGCTGCGCATTACCGTGCATTCGCTGCGCCACCTGTTCTCGACCCATATGCTGGAACTGGGCGTGGATTTGCGCGAGCTTCAGGGCATCCTCGGCCATGTCAGCCCTGCCACCACCGCCCGCTATGCCCACTGACCGATGTGACCAGCGCCCAGGCGCGCGAGCGCCAGGGGCAATTGCTAGAGTCGTTCGTGCTGCGGTGGAACGACAAGTCATGATCCGCTTGGCCGAGGTGGCGGCGGCCTTTGCGGCGGCCTTTGCGGCGGATCTGGAGGCGCACTACGCCGACCGACTGCTCCCGGAGCAGCGCAACGCTTTGTCGGCGATCCTGCACTGTCGCACTGAGGCATGCGGCACGGCGGCAATCCATTGTCACGACTGCCGCAGCGAGGCTTCATTCCCGCTCTCGTGCGGGCATCGCGCTTGCCCCCAATGCCAGAACGAGGCGGTGGAGCAGTGGCTCGCGCGCCAACGGGCCAAGCTGTTGCCGGTGGATTACTACCTGATTCCCTTCACCCTGCCGTTCCAGCTGCGTGCCCTGGTCTACTCGAACCAGCGCCAAGCCGATGATCTTCTCATCAAGCTCGCCTGGCAGACCCTGTCCGAATTCGGACTGAATGACAAGACGTTGCAGGGAAGGCTGGGCGCAACGGCCGTGTTGCATACGCACAGCCGGGCGCTGGATTTTCACCCCCACGTGCATATTGTCGTCCCCGCCGGGGCCATCGATCCCGTCTCCAATCGCTGGCGCACCAAGCAGGGGAAGTTCCTCTTCCCCGAGAAGGCACTGGCGAAGGTCTTTCGAGGCAAGTGGTTCCAGGCGATGAAGGAGCAAGCCTGGACGGTGAAGGTCGACCTGCCGCGCGAATGGGTCGTCGATTGCGAGTGGGTCGGCAACGGCGAAAAGGCCTTGCTCTACCTCGGGCGCTATCTCTATCGTGGCGTCCTCGCGGAGAAGAACATCCTGGCCTGCGAAGACGGCGAAGTGACCTTCCGCTACACGGAGAACAGCGGCGCAACCCAGACGCGAACGCTTCCGGGCGCTGACTTTCTCTGGCGAGTGCTCCAACACGTTTTGCCCAAGGGCTTTCGCCGGAGTCGCGACTACGGCTTCCTCCACGGCAACTGCAAGCGGCTGATCCAACGGCTGCACCTGCTGTTGCGGGTATGCCTTCCTCAGCCGCAGGAGAAGCCCCCTTGGTGCTGCAAGCAATGCGGCAGCGTGCTCATCACCCTGACGGTGATCCCGTACCCGAGGAATCGGAAACCACCGGATCGGCCTGCGCAACGCTCTTGGAGATGCCGATGTAACCGCCCTCGCCAACACCCACCTTACCGATCGGGGAAGCGAGCCCCGAGGGGTCTGTGCGGCCGAAAAACGGTTATTTCTCCGAAAACTCCGGCAAAACGCACCCGATCCAAGGGCTCTCCGCCGGCCAAACGTGCGCTGACTCCATCGGCTCTATCCGCAGCCGATGCACGGGGGCGGCCCCGAAAAACATATTTGCTTCTCTATAGGTCCGGCAGCAGTTCGCCGGGCTCGTCCAACTACAAGGACAAGTCGTGGTTCGCTGCGCTCACACGACTTGTCCTTTACGTTATACGACAGCCTTTCATTTTAAAAGCGACAAACCTTGAACGTGCTCCGTTGGAACTCTGCAGCGTGGCTCAGCCTGCGCAATGCTTGAGCCGTGCTACGATCTTTGCCTAATTCACAAGCGTCACGACTGGGCGCAGGGAGCTATGCTCGAATCTGGTGTATCAGTGGGGCCTGATTGAGGTTGGAAGGCGGCGCACCGTTGCTGACAATGCGGTTGTCGAGACCCAAAGCAGCAACGTTGGAGGTGCGCCATGCACGACGATACGAGTAAGCGAACGGGGAGCGCAAGGCCGGGCCAGGCCGGCGAGCTGAGCGAGATCGGCCTGCCGCTGGAAGAGCTGGTGCGCCGCGGGGCGCGTGAGATTCTGCAACGGGCGATCGAGGCGGAGGTGCAGGTGCTGCTCGATGACCTGGCCGGGGTTCAGTTGTCGGATGGGCGCCAGGCGGTGGTGCGCAACGGCTACCTGCCGGCGCGCGAAATCCTGACCGGGATCGGCCCGGTGGAGGTGCAGGTGCCGAAGGTGCGCGACCGCTCCGGTGGCGGCGTGAAGTTCAACTCGCAGCTGGCCCCGCCGTCCGTGCGACGCAGCGCGCGGGTGGGCGCGGCGCTGCCCTGGCTGTACCTGAAGGGCATCTCCAGCGGCGATCTCGGGGGGGCCTTGGAGATGCTGGTCGGCGAGGGTGCGAAGGGACTCTCCCCGGCCGCGCTGAGCCGCCTGAAGGCCCAGTGGGGCGAGGAGTACCAGGCCTGGAACCGCCGCTCGCTCGCCGATGAGCGCTACGCCTACTGGTGGGCCGATGGCATCTACACGACCCTGCGCTCAAGCGACGACCCACGGCTCTGTCTGCTGGTGATCATCGGCGTCAAGGCCGACGGCCGCAAGGACTGGGTCGCCATCAGCGACGGTCTGCGCGAATCCACCGAGTCGTGGCTCGATGTGCTGCGCGACCTCAAAGCCCGGGGTCTGAAGCTCGGTCCGCGCTTGGCGGTCGGCGACGGGGCGCTGGGCTTCTGGTCAGCCCTCGAGCACGTCTATCCCGAGACCATGCCTCAGCGGTGCTGGTTCCACAAGATGGGCAACGTCCTGGCCGCGCTGCCGAAGTCCTTGCAGGGCAAGGCCAAGGCGGATCTGCAGGCGATCTGGATGGCCGACACCCGCGAGGCGGCCGTGCGCGCCTTCGAGCGCTGTGTGGCCCGCTACCAGGCGAAGTATCCGAAGGCGACCGAGAAGCTGATGCAGGACCGCGAGGCACTGCTGGCCTTCTACGACTTCCCGGCCGAGCATTGGGTGCACCTGCGCACGACCAACCCGATCGAGTCGACGTTCGCCACCGTGCGGCATCGCACCACCCGCACGAAGAACTGCGTCTCGCGCAGCTCCTTCCTCGGTCTGGCCTTCAAGCTGGCCGAGGAGGCCGCCAAGACCTGGCGGCGCATCCGCGCCCCGAAGAAGGTCGCTGAGCTGCTGCAAGGCACTCGGTACGCAAACGGAATCCCGGTGACTGACAGCCCACCGGAAGAGCAGCGGAAGGCCGCCTGAGCCGGCTACGAATCGGGCTCATACACCAGATTTGCACATAGCTCGGCGCAGGTTGAGCCACACAAAACCTCTGGCGAATAACGTAAGCCTCAGCCGACCGCCCAAAGTATCGGGTCAGAGGGAGGGCGGTAGCCCTCCCGTCTGCCCACAGAACCGTGCGTACGGGTCCGTACACGGCTCCTCATGCAAGACTTATCCACTGACT
>JANQGF010000285.1 GCA_028277465.1 Chromatiaceae bacterium | reverse complement strand
GATTCAGAAACAAGTGGTGCAACTTGAGCCGCCCTTGTTGGGCACGCTCCGCTTTGCCCAACCTACGGTGTGTAGGTTGTTTCTGAATCATTACTTAGGCCCCGCGGGCTGCCCCTGCGGAGTCAATCCGTTCCAATCCAGCCTTGGAGGGCGTTCACGAGCGCCCGAGCCTGGGCGCGGCTCGAGATGTTGAACTTGGATTGCTGGCGATACTCACCATCGCGCTTCTGATAGCGGCGAATGGTGTACTTCTCTGGTCCGTAAGCGGACTTGGCACGGTCCCAGTCCTGATAGCGGAAGAGGATCGTGGTCCAGCTCCCCTTGGATAGGATGACCTTGTCCAGCTCCTTGGTGGTCTCCAGGCCATCTTCACTATAGTTCACGGTCAGGTCTTCGACCTGCTGGGTCATTCTGGTCTCCTCTCTGGGTTGAGTGAGGGATCGGCCCGTGCGCCGCTGCGCTCCAGCAATTTCAGGATGTCGCGGCCATCCGGATGCTCGCGGTTGCTCGCAACCGTGCGGGCCAAATCGAGGGGCAGGCGGCCACTGCCGTCTTTTTGATTGACATCGGCGCCATAGATGAGCAATCGACCAACCGTGGCGAGGTGACCCCGCAGGATGGCGATGTGCAACGGGGTGTTGCCGTCGGCGTCGGCACGATTCACTTGAGCCCCGCGCCGGAGGAGGAACTCGAACACGTCACGATCGGAAACGCCGGCGGCAACCTGTTTGACCAGCATGGCATGGACATCCAGAGGCGTCCCTTGCTCAACCAACATCTGGGCGACCTGTGTCTTGCCATTGGCGAGCGCGACCTCGAGGGGCGTCTCGCCGGCCGCGTTCAGCGCCAACGGATCGGCACCATGCCTGACCAGCCTGCGCGCGATGTCGACCCGGCCGGCACCGGCTGCCACATGGAGCGGCAGGTCGCCGGTCGCATCCGGCCGACCGATCTCGGTGTTCCAGTAGAGATGCCGTTTGACCTGGTCCAGATCGCCGCGCTCCACCGCAAGATAAAGGCTCATGGTCGGGGGCGCTGGCTCACTGCAGGCGAGCAACGACATCGCGAGCGAGAGAGAGACGACAGGCAAGAGAGTCTTCATCGATGAATCGATTTGCGGCTGACCCAATTGACGAACAAGATGGTAAGGCCAGTGCTCGCGGCACCGCAACACACGGAAGCGCAAGAAACCCTGTAACAGTCGACCCCCCGTGCTACTTTAACCGCCATGATCTGGAAACTCCTTCTGACCGCGGCCGTCGCGCTCGGCGCCTGGGGGGTCATTCGTGCGCGACTGTACAAGGACCGTGTCGCCCGAGGCTTGGCCCCACCGCGACCGCCGCTCCTGCCGCTTGGCGCGATTCGGCTCGCCGCCTCGCTGGTCCTGGCCGTGATGGCCGTGGGTAGCGCACTCTATCTGCTGCAGGCTTGGCTGGACGACCAGGAAGTGGTTCAGGTGCAGGTCGTCAACGCCAACACTGGGCGCATCACCGCTTACCAGACCCGCCGTGGTAGCATCGAAGGACGGCGCTTCAAGACCCTCGACGGCCGTGAGATACGGCTCGCCGACGTTGAACGGATGATCCTTGGAACGGCAGGACCAGTCGATTGAATCGCCCCCGCCCCCTTTCCATCGGAGGATCGGTCCAACTTCCCCGCAGATATCGGGTCCAGGCGTTACGCCGAGCAGCGTTTCTTCTGGAACAACGCATTTCACTCCGGACGCGGTTTCGATTGCTACACCCTCAACAACAGCCGCGCCGGCTCCTCCAGTGTCTCCTTGACGGTGACCAGAAATTGCACGGCCTCGCGTCCGTCGATGATGCGGTGGTCGTAGGTCAGCGCCAGGTACATCATGGGGGCGGCCACCACCTGACCGTTCTCGATCACGGGGCGCTCTTGGATCTTATGCATACCGAGGATCGCGCTCTGAGGGGGATTCAGGATGGGGGTGGAGAGCATCGAGCCGAACACGCCGCCATTGGTGATGGAGAAGGTGCCGCCGGTGAGCTCCTCGTAACTCAGACTGCCGTCCTTGGCCTTGCGCCCAAATTCCAAGATGCCCTGTTCGATGTCCGCCATGCTCAGTTGATCGCAGTTGCGCAGGATGGGGACCACCAGACCGCGCGGCGAGCTGACCGCGATGCCGATGTCGTAATAGCCGTGATAGATGATGTCGTTGCCATCCACGGCGGCGTTGACGACTGGGAAGCGCTGGAGGGCCTCGACCACGGCCTTGACGAAGAAGGATATGAAGCCAAGCCGAACCCCGTGGCGATGCTCGAAGTGCTCTTTGTAGCGCGTGCGCAGATCTGTGACGGCACTGAGGTTCACCTCATTGAAGGTGGTCAAGAGGGCGGCGTGCTGTTGCGCTTGGATCAGCCGTTCGGCGATGCGTGCGCGCAGCCGTGTCATGGGGACCCGCTGTTCCGGCCGACCCGCCTCGCCGGTCAGGCTGGGTGTCGACTCCTCGGGTGCCTCGACCCTCTCCGGGCCGCGAGCCGGCGTCGCATTCTCGCGCTCGTCCAGCCAGGCAATGACATCGGCCTTCTGGATGCGGCCATCTCTGCCGGTGCCGGGGATCTGCTTGGGGTCGAGATTCATCTCCTTGACCAGTCGCCGCGCGGCGGGCGCCATCAGGGGCTCGCTGGAGCCGGCCCCCGGTGGCGGGCCATCAGCCCCAGACTGCGCCAGCGCCGCGGGCCGTGCGGCCTTGCGGTCGGACCTGGGTGAGGTGGCCCGCGCCCCGACGGCGCCGGTGTCGGCCGTCCGCTCTTCGATCAGCGCCAGCAACGCGTCCGCCTGTACGACGTCGCCTTCGTTGGCCTGGATGGTGCCGAGCACCCCGGCCATGGGCGCCGGGACCTCGAGCACGACCTTGTCGGTCTCCAGATCGACCAGATTCTCGGCTTCGCTGATCGGGTCGCCAGGTCGCTTGTGCCAGGTCAGCACCGTGGCATCGGCGACCGATTCGGGGAGGGTGGGGACGCGGACTTGGCTGCTCATTGGGGCGGGATCCTTTTATTCATGCTGGGGTTGAAGCGGCCACTCAGTGCCTCGTCGATCAATCGCTCATGCTGTTCGATGTGGGCGGCGCGGTGCCCGACCGCCGGGGCTGCAGAGGAGGGGCGACCCACGTAGAAGGTCCGCTTGCCGCTCTGAATCAGGTTGTGGAAGCGATGCTTGATCTGGTCCCAGGCGCCTTGATTCTGCGGCTCCTCCTGGCACCAGATGATCTCCTCGGTGGCGCTATAGGTCTTGATGGCAGCCGCAAACGCCTCTTTGGGGAAGGGATAGAGCTGCTCCAGCCGGATGATGGCGGCATTGGTCAGGCCGCGCGTCCGCCTGGCCTCCAGGAGGTCGAAGTAGACCTTGCCGCTGCAGAAGATGACACGCTCGACACCGGCCGGATCGATCGGGTCGATCTCCGGGATCAGGGTCTGGAAGCGGCCACTGGCGAGCTCCTCCAGGGAGGAGACCGCCAGCCGGTGACGCAGCAGGCTCTTGGGTGTCATGACGATCAGCGGCTTGCGGTGGTCGCGCACCATCTGGCGACGGAGCAGATGGAACATCTGGGCCGGCGTGGTCGGGCTACAGACCTGGATGTTGTGACCCGAGCAGAGCTGGAGGAAGCGCTCGAGCCGTGCCGAGGAGTGCTCCGCACCCTGACCCTCGAGCCCGTGCGGCAAGAGCATGACCAGACCGCAGCACAGCCCCCATTTGGTGCCGGCCGAGGTGATGAACTGATCGATGATCACCTGGGCGCCGTTGGCGAAGTCCCCGAACTGGGCCTCCCAGAGGGTCAGGGCATGGGGCTCGGCGGTCGCGAAGCCGTATTCGTAGCCGAGAACCGCCTCCTCGGACAGGATGGAGTCGATTGCGATGAAGGCACCCTGATGCTCGCCGAGATGTTGCAGCGGCGTGTAAGACTCGCCAGTGGCCTGATCATGGATCTTGGCATGACGATGGAAAAAGGTGCCGCGACCCGCGTCTTGTCCCGATAGACGCACCGGGATGCCGGCGTCCAACAGGGTCGCGTAGGCCAGGTTCTCGGCATAGCCCCAGTCGAGCAGCTGGTCGCCATGGGCCATCTTGCGCCGCTCGTCCCAGATCTTCGCCACCCGCGGGTGGATCTCGAGGCCCTCGGGCAGGCGCAGCATGGCCTCGGTAAGCTGGCGCAGCTTGGCGACCGGGACACCTGTGTCCACGTCTTGATTCCAGGGCATGCCCCGGCAGAAGCCCCAGTTGACACGATACACATGGTCCAGCCCGCAGAGCACCGGCCGGGTGACCACCACCCCCTCCTCGATGGAGTCACGGTAGTTGGCGATCATGGCCTCCGCCTCGTCCTTCCCGATCAGGCCCTCGCTGATGAGCCGGTCCGCATAGACGGCGCGCGGGGTCGGATGCCGACGGATCTTGGCATACATCTCCGGCTGGGTGACCGAGGGCTCATCGGCCTCGTTGTGACCCAGACGACGGTAGCAGACGAGGTCGATGATGACGTCCTTGTGGAACTGGTTGCGGAAGTCCAGGGCCAGGCGGGTGACGAAGATCACCGCCTCCGGGTCGTCGCCGTTCACATGGAACACGGGTGCCTGGACCATCTTGGCGACATCCGTGCAGTAGGGTGACGAGCGGGTGTCGAGCGGGTGGCTGGTGGTGAAACCGATCTGGTTGTTGATGACGATGTGCACCGTACCGCCGGTCGAGTAGCTGCGGGTCTGGGAAAGCTGTAGGGTCTCCATGACCACACCCTGGCCGGCGAAGGCCGCGTCACCGTGGATCAAGACCGGCAGAACCAGGTCACCCGTCAGGTCGCGGCGGCGACGCTGACGTGCACGCACCGAGCCCTCGATGACCGGGTCGATCACCTCGAGATGCGAGGGGTTGAAGCCCAAGGCCAGATGGAGGAGCCCGCCGGGGGTCTCGATGTCGGTCGAAAAGCCCATGTGATACTTGACGTCTCCGGCCATCTGGCGCCAATCCATGGCGACCCGGCCCTCGAACTCGTCGAAGATGTCCTGTGGCGGCTTGCCCAAGATGTTGGTCAGGACGTTCAGACGTCCGCGGTGCGCCATCCCGATGACCATCTCCTGCTGCCCCTTGCGTCCAGCGCGCTGGATGAGCTCATCGAGCAGCGGGATGAGGGCGTCGCCGCCCTCCAGTGAAAACCGCTTCTGGCCGACATAACGCTGGTGCAGATACTTCTCGATGCCCTCGGCCGCGGTGAGCAGGGTCAGCAACCAGCGACGGTCCGCCGTGTCCAGCTCGGGGGTCGCCCGGTAGCCCTCCAGCCGTTTCTGGATCCAGCGCTTCTCCTGGGTACTGGTGATATGCATGTACTCCGAGCCGAGGGTCCCACAATAGGTCTGCTCGAGGATCCCGATCATCTCGCGCAGGGTCATGCGGTCGGGGGCATAGAGCGTGCCCGTGTGGAAGGTCTGCTCCATGTCCTCCGGCTCCAGGTTATGGTAGGCCGGGTCCAGGTCCGCGATCCGGGGACGGTCGCGCAACTGGATCGGATCGAGCCGCGCGACTTGGTGGCCGCGGTAGCGGAAGCCGTTGATCAGGCCCAGCACCGCAGATTGCTTTTCGGCCGCGGCCGGCTCGAGATGCGCCGTCGAGCGAGCGCGGGCGCGCGACCGGCTCTCGCGAGCCAAACGCAAGAAGTTCTCGCGGATCGGGCGATGCGGGGTCTCCAGCGGGCCAGGCTCGTTGGCGGATTGCCCCTGCATGCCGTCGAAGCGCGCCCGCCAGGCAAGATCGACGCTTTCGGGATCGACGAGATAGCGTTCATAAAGGTCTTCGATGAAGTCCGCATTGCCCCCGTAGAGGGCGCCGGAACGCCGAAATAGGTCCAGGATTGCGTTCATTTCGTGAATTGATTCTGTCTTTGGTGGATTCTGATAGACGGACCGAGTACCCCGGCCCGTCCCGGCCGGTCGCGGGCTCGGCCCTGCTTGACGCCCTCAGGGTGCGACATAACGAATAGAAAAGGGAACCCTCTCTTCGCTTTCGGTGTGGTTCGCCGCGACCACTAAGATATGGGCACTTGCCCCGGCGTCCGACACCCACAACCCGATCGCAACGCGGAAAAGCAGCCTCGAGCACCGACTTTAACCCATACTAGACATACTATAGGCCCATTGGTGGTCGAGTCCGGCGGTCGACCCGATGTTGGACCCTGGCGGACCAGATCCGAGTCGCTCCAGGCAGGTGCGAAGAGCCCGCTTGCAAACCAGAATCGAGTCAGAACCTTAGGCTTCAACCGAGAGAAATGGACAGTCAGCACTCCTCCGCCGATTCCGCCGAGCGCAAGCGCCAGCGCATCCGGCTCGCGCGACTCGAGGCAGACATGGCCTATTTCCAAGCCCGCCTGGAGCTGATCGGAGAGCCGAATAGCAACAACCGGGTGGCACAGCGCAAGGTCTTCAATCTGCTGCACAAGACGGTAGCGAGCAAGATCATGAAGGTCAAACGCCGTTACACGGATCTCGGCTAGAGATGTGTACGATCGTGATTCTGCGCCGCCCCGATCATCGCTGGTCGGTCCTGCTTGGCGCCAACCGCGACGAGATGGCCACGCGGGCCTCGCTCCCACCCGCCCGGCATTGGCCCGATCGGCCCGAGGTGGTCGCGGGACTCGATCGGGAGGCGGGCGGTAGCTGGCTGGGGATCAACGACCATGGCGTCCTGGCTGCGGTCATGGATCGAACCGGGACGCTCGGCAGGCGACCCGGCAGGCGCAGCCGGGGCGAGCTGGTGCTGGAGGCGCTCGACCACGCGGAGGCAGGTGAGGCGGCCGGTGCGCTGGCCGATCTGCGTCCGGAGGCCTACCGTCCCTTCAACCTGCTGGTGGCCGATCCGCGCGCGGCCTATTGGCTTCGTCACGGGAACGACGATGAGATCCGGGTCCATCCGATCGCACCAGGGTTGCACATGCTGAGCGGTACGGAGCTCGACGATCCCAGCCATCCCCGTATCGCCACCTATCTGCCACGTTTCCAGACCGCCCGGACCCCCGATCCAGACCAAGACGATTGGTCGGACTGGCGCCAGCTCCTCGCGAGTGACTCCTACCCCCAGGGGCTGGGGCCGGATGCGGCCATGGTCCTCGATCGCCGCGACGGTTTCGGCACCCGCTCGAGCGCGCTGATCGCGCTGCCCGCCTTTCCCGGATTTGGCGGCCAACCCATCTGGCTGCACGCAGAAGGGAGGCCGGACCGTGCGCCCTTTCGGCCCGTCGAGCCCTGAGCTGTGACGATCGAGTCGGGTGTGACACAATCGCGCCTCGTCGCTGCGTCTCCTGCACGCGCAAGGCGTCTTTCATTGTCTTGTCCCCGGTATCCATCATGTCGAACAGCATCCGTATCGCCACCCGCAAGTCCCCGCTCGCCATGTGGCAGGCCGA
>JANQGF010000187.1 GCA_028277465.1 Chromatiaceae bacterium | reverse complement strand
ATTTGGTGGGAGCGGCGCCTCGCCGCGACGAGCCTGCAAACTGCTGCGGCTCTTGTTCCATGCTCCGGGGTGCCAGAGACACGGCATGACCGTTAGGCGACCGCAGGTGGCATACCTTCGTGAAGCCCGGTGTGGATGGCAGGTGCGATTCGCTTCGTGTCAATAGACCCAGGGGATGAGTTTCTTGACGCGTCGTGCATACTCCCTGTACTCAGGGTGTCGCTCGCTGAGCCACCCCTCTTCTTTGGCTGCCTTGTAATCGAAGAAGAAGAAGCCGGCCACGAGGACGACCAGGTGAGAGAGGCTCAGGTTGTAGAGTGTCCAGCCGAGGGCCGCGAAGAGCTGGCTGCTGTAGAGAGGGTGTCGGACCCACGCATAGACGCCATGTTGGACCAATTGATTGTGGTCGACCGGGTAGGGAAGCGGGGTCAAATAAGCGCGGATATGGAGGGAGCCAAGCCCACCGAACAGGAGCGCGACCAGGCCGAAGAGGATGATTGACCCCCAGCGCAGTGGGGCGAGCGTTTCCAGCAGGGAGGGTGTCGCGAGTGGGTTCCAGACGGGTAACAGGATGAAACCGAAGAAGAGAATGAACTGTATCACGACGAGATACTCGCCGCGCTTGCCCTGAAGAAAGGAGGGAAGTGGCATCTTTGGTTTCCTTTGTGGATTGAGTTCGGTCGGGCAGAGGAGGTCTGCCGTGGAGTCGGCATGTGCTCATGGCTGGGACAGGGTGCCTGGTCCCTCGGTTTCCGCTAAACTTCTAACTTTTTCTCGATGAATCAACTCCTCCCTGCGGATGCCGACACCCAGCGCCGATTCCGGAGCGACTTTCGACTGGCCCGTGCGTGTTTACTACGAGGACACGGACGCCGCCGGCGTGGTCTTCTACGCCAATTACCTGCGTTTCATGGAGCGGGCCCGAACCGAGTGGTTGCGGGCGCTCGGCCACGAGCAGGACGAGCTGCGACGACGCGAAGGCGTGATCTTCGCAGTGAGTCACTTGGACCTGCAATACTTGGTGCCTGCACGCTTCAATGATCTGCTCAGGGTCCGCTCTAGCCTGCTTCAGGCTGGCGGGGCGAGTCTGGAGTTCGTGCAGAGTGTCGTCCGAGAGGCGGATGACGAGGTCTGCTGCCGGGGACGGGTGAAGGTGGCCTGTATCGATGCAAACAGCCTGCGGCCTTGCCGTATGCCGGGTTCACTGCGGAGCAAGCTCTCGTCCGGGCCCCGGCGCACCTTGTCACACCCGCGGAGTAACCCGCAATGACGTCCGATTTGTCGCTGTTCAGCCTGGTTCTGCATGCCAGCTTCGTCGTCCAATTGGTCCTGCTGGTGCTGCTGGCCGCCTCGGTGATCTCCTGGACCATGATCTTGGACCGCGGCCGGATCATCGCCAAGGCCCGCAAGACCGCCAACGCCTTCGAGGAGCGCTTCTGGTCTGGGGGCGACCTCGGCGCGCTCTACAAGGACCTGAGTCTGGATGACAAGGGTAGCCAGGGCATGGCGTCCATCTTCCGTGCCGGCTTCAAGGAGTATGTGCGCCTGCGCAAGATCGAGGAGAAGGATACCATGGCCGTGCTCCAGGGCGCCGAGCGGTCCATGCGGGTGGCCATGAGCCGCGAGATGGACCGGCTGGAGACGCATCTCGCCTTTCTGGCAACGGTGGGGTCCACCAGCCCCTATGTGGGGCTCTTTGGGACCGTCTGGGGTATCATGCAGTCCTTTCACGCGCTCGGAAACGTGGAACAGGCGACCCTGGCTCTGGTCGCCCCCGGGATCTCGGAGGCACTGGTCGCGACCGCCATCGGTCTATTCGCGGCCATCCCGGCAGTCATCGCCTACAATCGTTACTCCAATCAGGTCGAACGGCTCAACAACCGCTACGAGGAGTTCATGGAGGAGTTTTCGACCCTGTTGCAACGGCAGGGGCGACGCTGACTGGTCGCGGGATCGGACGCCATGGTCAAGCACCCACGCAGTCGCAACCGCCGCCGTCTCATGGCCGAGATCAACGTCGTGCCCTACATCGACGTCATGCTGGTGCTGCTCGTCATCTTCATGGTGACGGCGCCGCTCATCACCACGGGTGTCAAGGTCAATCTGCCGCAGGAGCGGGCGGGCGGCATCGCCAGCCCGACGACCGAGTCTCTGGTCATCACAGTGGATCAGTTCGGGGACTATTACCTGGACGTCGGCAAGGACAAACACCTGCCGGCGACCGAGCAAACCCTGTTTGAACGTATTCGGATCGTTCTCGACTACAAGCGTCAGACCCCCATTCTGGTGCGGGCCGACAACCGCGTGGACTATGGCCGTGTCGTGCGCGCCATGGTCATCGCCCAGGCGGCGGGTGCGCCGGAGGTCGGGCTCATCACGGTGCCACCGGAACGCCGTGAGCCCTAGTACTGAGTCATGTGGCAGATCCTGCGGACGAATCCCCAGGCTTTCTACTGGTCATTGGGGCTGCACCTGGTCTTCGGACTGTTCTTCTTCGTGGCGATCGATCTCACGCAACCAGGGATCGACGCCGGCAGCAAGCCACGGGTGGTGAAGGCCAGCCTGGTCTCGGATCGGGCGTTGGAGGCCGTGTTCGCCGAGATACGGTCCGGTGGCGGAGGAGGCCAGGCCGAGCGGGGAGCGGAGACCCCGGGCGAGGCGGCGGCGGAGTCGGCCGAGCCAGGACCCGAGGTCGAGCAGGGGGCCGCCGAGCAGGCTCGGCAGGAGGCCCAGCTCGAGTCAGAGGCGCAGGCCCGTGACGAGGCCGAAGCCCAGCGTCGAGCGCGCGAAGCGGCCGAGTCGCGACGGCAGGCCGAGCTAGCCGCGCAACGCGAGGCACGAGAGTCCGCGCAACGGGAGGCCGAGCAGGAGGCGCGCCGCCGTGCGGAAGCGGCTCGACGGCAGGCGTTGGAGGCGCAAGGTGCCGCCGAGGCGGAGGCCAGACAGCAGGCCGAGGCGCTCGCGCGGCGACAGGCCGAAGAGCAGCGCCTTGCCGAGGAGGCACGCGTCCGAGCGGAGGCCGAGCGGCGCCGTGCGGAAGAGGAGGCGCGCTTGCAGGCGGAGGTCCTTGCCCGCCAACAGGCCGAGGAGCGACGTCTCGCCGAGGAGGCGCGCGCCAGGGCCGAGGCAGCGCAGCGGCAGGCCGAAGAGGCGGCGCGACGCATGGCCTCGGAGCGGGAGCGCCTGCGCCGTGAGGCAGAACGACTGGCTGAGCAGGAGGCAGCGCGTCTGCAGGCCGAGGTCGAGCGCCAGCGTCGTGCCGCCGAGGCCGAGCGCCAGCGGCAGATCGCGCAAGAGGCCGAGCGCCTGGCCGCCGAAGAGGAGCGGCGGCTCGCCGAGGAGACCGCCCAGCGTCGACGCGAGGAAGAGGCGCGCCGCCAAGCGGCGGAGGCGGCGCGCCGCCGACAGGCGGCCCAGGAGGCGCAGCGGGCGCGGGAGGACGACCTGCTTGCGGCGCTCGAGGCGGAGCAGATCGCCCGTGAGGCGGAGCGCTATGTCCCGGTGATTCGAGACCGTGTGCGCCAGTTCTGGATTCGACCGCCCGCGACCGCCCGTGATCTCGAGACCAAGGTCACCGTGCGTTTGATCCCAGGTGGGGATGTCGTCCCGAACAGTGTGCGTGTGCTCAAGCGTAGCGGCAATAATGCGTTCGACCAATCCGTGATCGCGGCCGTCTATAATGCCTCGCCGCTGCCAGTACCCTCTGGTCCGCCGTTTGAGCGTTTCCGGGAGTTCGATCTGACCTTTACGCCTTAGGGACTCTGCACCATGAATCGATCCAGGCACCCGCTGCTCCTCGTCCTCTCCACGCTCCTGCTCTGGGGAGCGGGTCCGCTCGAGGCCCGGCTCAATATCGAGATCACAGGTGGCATCGAGGCCGCTCAGCCTATCGCGGTCGTCCCTTTCGGGGTGTCCGAGGGCCTGATTCCGCCGGTGGAGATCGCGGCGGTCGTCGCGGCTGATCTGGCGCGCACCGGCCGGTTCAAACCGATGCCGACCCGTGACATGCTGGATCTCCCGACCTCCCGCGACCAAGTGGATCTGCGGGACTGGAGCCTGCTCGGCATGAACAACCTGGTGATCGGCCAGGTCGAGCCAGAGGGTAGCGGCTTTCGGGTCAGCTTCAGTCTCTTCGACGTCTTTCGCGGGGATGAGCTTGCGAGCACCAGCATCCTGAGCACCGGGACAGGGATGCGTCACACGGCGCACCGCATCGCCGACATCATCTACGAGAAACTGACGGGGCAAACGGGTGTAGCCGCGACCCGCATCGCCTATGTCACCGCCACTGGCCGTGGTGACAGCCAGACCGTTACCCTGCGGGTCGCCGATGCCGATGGCTACAATCCACAGACCATCGTCTCCTCCAGTGAACCCATCATGTCGCCGGCCTGGTCGCCCGATGGGCGCCGTCTGGCCTATGTCTCGTTCGAGAACCGGCGCGCTGCCATCTATGTCCAGGAACTCAGCACCGGTCGGCGCGACTTGGTCGCTAGCTATCCAGGCATCAACGGCTCACCCGCCTTCTCGCCGGACGGCCGCCGGCTCGCCATGACCCTGTCGAAAGAAGGTAACCCCGAGATCCATGTGTTGAACCTCTTGAGTCGGGAGCTGGTCCGTCTCACCCAGCACTTCGCCATCGACACCGAGCCCGCCTGGTCGCCGGATGGTCGCCATCTGATCTTCACCTCGGATCGTGGCGGTAGTCCTCAGATCTACCGCATGTCCGCCTCCGGCGGACCTGCCGAACGAATCAGCGTCGAGGGCGACTACAATGGCCGTGCCTCCTATTCACCGGACGGACGCTCGGTCGTCATGGTGACCCGAATCAATGGGGCCTTTCGAATCGGCGTATTGGATACCGAGCGTGGTATCACCCGGCTGCTCAGCAGCGGGACCCTGGACGAGTCTCCCAGTTTCGCGCCGAACGGTAGCATGGTCATCTACGCCACGATCCATGGTGGTCGCGGGGTACTGGCCGCCGCATCGGTCGATGGCGGCGGGAGTCAGCGTCTCTCTCAGGACAGCGGGCAAGTCCGCGAACCCGCCTGGTCACCCCTGATGCAATAAGGAAGGAGCCCGACATCATGCGAATCCTCGTCTTCAACCTTGTCGCCTGGTGCCTGATCCTATACGCAAGCCTGAGCATCCTGGGCTGCTCGAGTGCACCTTCGCGCGAGCCGGAGACCCCGGCGACCTCGCTTCCTCCGCCCTCTTCGGATCGGCGGACGGAGACCATTCCGCTCGAGACCTCTCGGCCGACCTATGCCGGTCCCTGGGAAGACCCCTCCAGCCCACTCTACAACCGCACCATCTATTTCGACTATGACACCGCCGAGATCAAGCCAGACTACATTCCGGTGATGCGTACGCACGCACGTTACCTCGGCAGCCGGACCGACACGCGCGTGATGCTCGAGGGGCACGCCGATGAGCGAGGCACGCGCGAGTACAACCTGGCCCTGGGCGACCAACGGGCCGAGACGGTACGACGTTACATGCTCGCCGAAGGCGTCCTGCCGGATCAAATGGCGACCCTGAGCTATGGGGAGGAACGCCCAGCCGATCCGGGGCACGGCGAGGGGTCCTGGCGTCTGAATCGGCGCGTCATCATCCAGTACTGAAGGTGGCACCGCATGAAGTCCGCACCCATATTTCCCCTCCTCGCCGGCTTGCTCGCCCTTGCGCTCGTCTCGGAGACCGCCGTGCCCCAATCGGCGCTGGAGGGTCGGGTGGGGCGCCTCGAGCGTATCCTGGAGAACCAGAGCGGCTCCGATCTCTTGCTTCAGGTGCAGCGGTTGCAGGTCGAGATGCAGGAGCTGCGCGGCATGCTGGAGACACAGCGCTTTCAGATCGAGAAGCTCCAACGTCAGCTGCGCGATCAATATCTCGACATCGATTCTCGGCTCGGCTCCAGCCAGCGGGCTGGCGCCGTTGGCCAATTCGGGGGACCGGCGACAGCTGCTGGCGGCGGCGCCCAGGGCGCACTGCCGGCCGGGGTGATCGATGCGAGTGGTCTCGACCAGTCCTCCGGAGATGTCACTCGACCCCAGTATTCGGCCGCTCCGCCGGCCTCGATCGGCGGGGGCGTTGTTGGCGTTCCCTCGCTGCCGTCGCCCGAGACAGTGGGCGGCAGTGAACGAGATGCCTACAGCGAGGCCTTTGGATTGCTGAAGGAGCGCAAGTACGAAGACGCGACGGAGGCCTTCAATGAGCTGTTGAGCCGCTATCCTCGAGGCGAGTTCTCGGACAATGCGCGTTACTGGCTTGGCGAGACCTACTATGTCCAGCGTGACTACCCTGCGGCCTTGGCACAGTTCGAAGCTCTAGTGCGCAACAATCCCGCGAGTCCCAAGGTGCCGGGGGCCATGCTCAAGATCGGCTACATCCAATATGATCAAGAGGCCTACGACCAGGCCCGCGCGTCACTGGGGCGCGTCATCGAGCGTTATCCGTCCAGCACCGAAGCACGTCTCGCGAGGAGCCGTCTGGAGCGAATTGCGGATCCAATGCAAGCTCGGTGAAGGGGGATGCCGCGAGTCGCGTGTTGAGCTCTGGTACCTTGACAATCGCCAGCGTCTCCCTAGAATTAGTCGCCTTTCGCGCCCTTAGCTCAGTTGGTAGAGCATCTGACTTTTAATCAGGTGGTCGTTGGTTCGAGTCCAACAGGGCGCACCATGGAAAACAAGGGCTTAGCTGAAAGGCCAGGCCCTTTTTCTTTGCCTGATAGGTCTCGGGGGGGGCCTCGATCACCGGTTCGCCCGATCCGTTGAGTCGGCATCGCGCATCATGCGGCAGCATCACGTGGGAGCGGCGTCCCGCCGCGATCGCGCGCTCTTCGCGGCGGGGCGCCGCTCCCACCAACTAGGTGCTTGGACCAACCGATGATCGAGGCCTCTCGGGGTAACGCTGAGGGTAATAATCTGACAGCGTTTGACCTGTTCTGCGTTGTTATAGTCTTCCGACTCCAGCCCACAAAAACCCACCACACCAGTCAGGTGCTCGGTGCCCGGAAAAGAATCGTCAGACCCAATCCGACCGGGTGTCGAAAGTGTCGATACTCGCGCATGGCCGAAAAATCTCGCTAACGCTTGAAAATGCCGAGACAGGTGGGGCAACCGGGACAGAAGGCGATCAAGAGTCGCCGTAGGCAATCTCAAAAATGGCGGGTGAGTAGAAATACCGCGGCGTCCAGTCGGCTGGGCCCTCCGTCAAGATGCCCAGCTCGCACAATCGTGTGATATCAGCCTTCGCTGTTGGATAAGTGACGTCAGTTAGCTTGGCGGCCTGCGGAACGGTCGTCAGGGGACTGGTAAACAATGCTTCGACGATGGCAGTCAAGCGCGCGCTGCCTCCGCTTGCAGCGACGCGATGGTTGAGCTCGTCCCGCAACTGCACGATGCGGTCGATCCGGCACAGCGTATCGTCACATTGTGCAACCACCCCGTGGAGACAAAACTCGATCCATGGGATCCATTGCCCGTCCGCGCTGACTTGGAACATGTGGTCAATGTATTCGCTCTTGTGCTTTTCAAAGAAGGGGCTGAGATATAGCCAAGGGCTTCCCAAGCCCATCCACTGATAGATCGTCAAGGCGAGTAGGAGGCGTCCGACACGGCCGTTGCCATCTCTGAACGGATGAATCGTCTCGAACTGGTAGTGAGCCATGAATGCCCGAATCAACGGATCGATGTCGGAGGCTTCGTGGTGGTACTTCTCGAAGCTATCCAGGCAATCAGCGACATAAGCTGCAGGCGGAGGCATGAATCGAGCGTTCACACCGACCTGAACCTGGCAATCTCGAAACTCCCCTGGTCGGCGCTGTTGCCCTCGTACCCCTCCCAGCAGGGCCTGATGCATCTCGCGAATCAGCCTCAACGAAATAGGTAGACCTTCGCTAAGCAGATTGACGCCTAGCTGGAGAGCTTTCCCGTAGTTATAAACTTCACGCCATGCGTTGACCTCGTCCGCGCCAGAAGCGGGGTCGCGCGGGTTCATCTGGTAGAGCAGCAAGGCTTCCGGGCTTGCAAAGGTGCCTTCCATGCTTGAGGAGCGCAACGCTTCACGCTGTTGCAACGGCACCATCAGCAGTTGATGGTTGGTGAGATGTCGGCCCGCGCCATCAAGGCGTGCCAGCGCTTCGCGAGCACGCATGAGCAGTGGCCATAGGTCAACTGGCATATCCCAGTGAGACGCGAGGGGAGCGGGAACAAAGGCGACGTCAGGCTTAGGGAGGGTGATCTCGACTAACTCGCCTAAGCGCCTGTCAGTGAAGTGACTTCTATCCACCGTTATCCAAGACTTTAATCCAGCCTGGCAGGTTAAAATTTTCGCCTAGATATTTTAACAAAGAAAAGTGGCTTATAGTCACACAATCACTGATGGCGCAGCCACTGTCTCTCCATCAACATGTTGTTCCGCTGCTAGGTCTTGAGGACAAAATATGGGGAAAACGTAACTACTCGCCCCTTTCAGCATAGAGTGCGCCGGAGAGCGCCATCTGGATCGCCACCATTGGATTGTATCCCCGGTAGGTCATCGTCTGTAGGTAACTGGAGATGCGGCAATAGGCATCGGCGTACCGACGGGTGCGGAAGCAGCCCGAGACCTTCTGCTTGACCTGACTCATGCGCAGGTCGCGCTCGGCACGCTTGTTGGTGAAGGCCACGTCGGGGCGCTTGGCGAACAACAGCACCGTCGCCTCGTGGCGCTCGAAGCGCTCCCAGAGGTTATGCGCATCGGACTTTGCCACCCGGCCGCGCTTGCCCTCCTGGCGCGGCGGGATGGGCGGCAGCTCCTTCGCCCCGCGGGCGAGGATGACGCGATAGCGCTTGGTCAGCTTCAGGTAGTCATCCTCCGAGAGGCACTTGTGTGGGCTGTTGACCACCTGTTTGCGGGTCTCCAGCAACAAGCGCTTCATGCGCGCCGCCCAGCGATCGTCCGCTGATGGACTGGCTGGACCGCGAAGTGCTCTCCGCGCACACGCCCTGCGAGGACATGCCCGAGGAGCGCCTGGCCGAGGCCATCGCGACGGTGCACAT
>JANQGF010000123.1 GCA_028277465.1 Chromatiaceae bacterium | reverse complement strand
CGCGCCAGCCGTCACATCGCGCGGCGATGCTCCTGCCGGCGCTCCTTGAGGGCAGACGCCAATCCGGCGCCATCTGGCATGAGAATTTCCGGCAATCGCCTTATGACACGGGTGACACCAAGTGAGGCAAGCGTCTGATCCGAGTCGCTCGCGCGGAAAACGCGAGGCCCTCCTTATTCGGCGTCACTTCAACCCACGATCCTTTTCGAATTCGGGCTGAGGAGGCCTCGCCGATCACCGCGACACGTCCGCAACCACCCGAGGAGACACCCATGGGCTACCAAGACCTCTACGAACGCTCCATGCGCGAGCCCGAATCCTTCTGGGCGGAGGCGGCACAACTCATCGACTGGGACCGGCCATGGGAGCGCGTCTTGGACGCCTCCAACCCGCCCTTCTACCGCTGGTTCAGCGGCGGCATGCTGAACACCTGCTACAACGCGGTCGATCGACATGTCATCTCGGGGCGGGGCGAGCAGCCGGCCATCATCTACGACAGTCCGGTGACCGGTGCCAAGCGAGTCATCCGCTATGCGGAGCTGTTGGAGCAGGTCGCGCGCTGTGCTGGAGCGCTCGCGGCGCTGGGTGTCGAGAAAGGCGATCGGGTCATCATCTACATGCCCATGGTGCCGGAGACGATCGTGGCCATGCTCGGCTGCGCGCGCATCGGTGCCATTCACTCGGTCGTCTTCGGCGGCTTCTCGGCACGGGAGCTGGCCACTCGGATCGAGGATGCGAGGCCCAAGGTCGTGGTCGCCGGGTCCTGTGGGATCGAGCCCAATCGTATCGTTCAATACAAGCCCTTGTTGGACGCCGCCATCGACCTGACCGAGTACAAGCCGGAGCATTGCATCATCCTGCAGCGGCCTCAGGATCCAGGCGACCTGACTCGAGGTCGCGATCTGTCCTGGTCCGAGGTCATGGCCGGCGCCGAGCCCCTGGGCTGCGTCTCCGTCGCAGCCACCGATCCGCTCTACATCCTCTATACCTCCGGCACCACCGGACAGCCCAAGGGCGTGGTCCGCGACAATGGCGGACATGCCGTCGCCATGGCGTGGAGCATGGCGAAGGTCTATGGGGTCGCGCCCGGCGAGGTCTATTGGGCCGCCTCGGATGTCGGCTGGGTCGTGGGTCATTCCTATATCGTCTACGCGCCGCTCTTGACCGGCTGTACCACCGTCCTCTACGAGGGCAAGCCCGTGGGTACGCCAGACGCCGGTGCGTTCTGGCGGGTGATTCAAGAGCATGGGGTCTCGGTGCTCTTCACGGCGCCGACCGCCTTTCGTGCCATCAAGCGCGAGGACCCGAATGGCGAGCATCTCGAGCGCTATGATCTCGGTGGGCTTCGTGCACTCTTTCTGGCCGGAGAGCGCTGCGATCCAGATACCCTGGGTTGGGCCGAGCGGATGCTGGGTGTGCCTGTCATCGATCACTGGTGGCAGACCGAAACCGGCTGGGCCATTGCGTCCAACTGTCTCGGCATCGAGCAACTCCCGGTCAAGCCCGGCTCACCGACCCGTGCCGTGCCCGGTTATGACGTGCAGGTCTTGGGCGAGGACGGCGGGCCGGTCCAGCGAGGAGACATCGGTCGCATCATGATCCGCCTGCCCTTGCCGCCGGGCTGTCTCCCGACACTCTGGGGCAACGACCAGCGTTTCGTCCAGTCGTATCTCTCCGCGCAGCCGGGCTATTATCTGACCGGCGACGCTGGTTACATGGACGAAGACGGCTATCTCTTCGTCATGAGCCGGATCGACGACATCATCAATGTCGCCGGGCATCGATTGTCCACCGGCGGGATGGAAGCCGTCCTCGCTTCTCATCCGGACGTTGCCGAGTGTGCCGTCATCGGGGTCACAGATCAGGTCAAGGGCGAGGTACCCTTGGGCTTGGTGGTTCTGAAATCGGGCGTGCAGCGGGATCGGACCGCGATCGGCAGCGAGTTGGTCGCGCTCGTTCGGGATCAGATCGGTCCAGTGGCCGCCTTCAAGACCGTCGTGGTGGTCCCGCGGCTGCCCAAGACCCGATCCGGCAAGATCCTGCGCGGCACCATGAAGGCGATCGCCGACGGCAAGGATTTCCGTCTGCCGGCCACCATCGACGACCCCGCCATTCTCGATGAGATCGCCACGGCGCTCTCGACGACAGGTGCTGGCAAAGCGCCCTAGCCGCCATGATCGGGTACTGTGCTCGCCCCGGACGATGAAACGGGCGTCGCTGCGGATGGTGGGATCCCCCCTTCACCCCGGTCATCTCCACCAGGGGAGAGGGAGAGGTGGTGCGCCGGCGGCGCGAGCTTCACGGCAAGGTGCAGACGATGCCGCGGCCAGGTGGAGAGCCGCACTCGTCCGAACCGCTTCCCGCCAATGGTCATGGATTGCTGTGCGCTTGAACGCGCAAAATGCGTCTATGTACCGATCGAACGTTAGTGCTATCATGGCGAGCTTATTTGGGTGTACAAGGGATCGCCAAGGCGGTCCGTTACACGGGTTCTTCAAACCATTCTGATTCTTCAAACCGCTCAGGCGCCCAATGTCCAAGAAGCAAAAGCGGCGCACAGTTCGCAGCAGCTCCAAATTCACCCAGCTTACCCCCGAGGCCACCGAGCGCAAGGCGCTCGAGGACCTGGAGGCGGGTCATTTCCGGGATGCCATCGCCGGATTCAAGCAGCTCTTGAAGCTTGAGTCGCGGCCGGCTTGGTGCACGGCACTCGCCGATGCCTACGCGGGGCGGGCGCGTGAGCTTGCGGCCAAGGGAATGCTCAAGGAGGCGCTGGTGATGTGGGAGAACCGGTCCGGGTTGGGGGGAGACATTGCCCTGGACCCGGATCATGCGGCCTTGCTGCTTCGCATGGGACGCGTCGAGCCAGTGTGCGACCTTCTCGGGCGGGGAAACGCGGTCCCGCTGGTCCACGATCCTTTGCGTGCGCTGCTCGCCGCGCGACTGCTGGCCGGGGATGCGACCGTCGCCAAGCGGCTCGCGCCCCTGGATCCGGTCATGCGGTATGCCGAGGCGGCCCGTTCGGCACTCGCGGCCTATTGCGCAGGTGACGCGCCGGCTCTGCGTGCGGCGCTGGCCGCAATCCCTTTCCGCTCCCCCTACCGAGACTGGGTCCAGATCCTGAAGGCCCTGCAATGCCTGCCGGACAAGCCGCAGGAGGCCGCGGCTCTGCTTCGACGGCTCGGCGAGGGCTCCGCCTTCGGTCGGTTGAAGGAGGCGGCGGAGCTGGTCCTGCTGCCAGAGACCGCTTTTCTGGAGGCGATCCGTGGGAGTGGCCGGAATCAGGCTCGCTTTGCTTGCATGCTGCGCGGTTGGCCGCCGGAGCGCATCCGTTTGTGGGAGGAGCTCGGCCGTCTGGGCGCCGAGCCCCGCCCCCTTGAGCTCTTGCGCTTTCTCTACCGGCATGGCGCGGCACTGGGCTCGGACTGGGTCCGCCGTCGTGGTCTGCGTCTGCTGGTCGACGAGTTTCCGGCGAGCCTCAAGTGGTTCGACTCGCTCAGGGCGGTGCGGTTGACTCGGGAGGAGCGTCTCCTGATCACTGCCTGGCTCGCGGAACGGTCCGGTGATCTGTGGGAGGTGCAGGACGCCTGGGAGGCGCACGCTCAGCATCTGATCGAGCGCGCTGACGCCCCTGATCAGGAGCCGACGAGCAAACTGCGCATCGCGCTGGCCCTGCGGCGTTGCAACGTCCGTGGCAATGTACTGAGTCGACACAAGCCTTCCAGCGATCCGGAGGATCTCGATCGCGTGGTCGCCGAGCAGGTCGAAGAGAGCTTGAAGTGGGACCCGGACGAGCTCGAGAGCTATCTGGACCTGATCCATTACTACCGCCGTGGCCAGCGTTTCAAGGATGTCCGGCGACTGCTCGATCGGGCGACCGAGCGGTGGCCTCAGGACCTGCAGCTGCTGGGCGCGGCGATGGACACGGCGCTCGACGGGGGCGCCTTCAAGAAGGCAGCCGGGCTGGCCCGCCAGATCCTGACCCTGGATCCGATCAACAGCGGTGTGCGCGAGCGACTCGTCGAGGCCCATCTGGCGCATGCCCGCAAGCAGATCCTCAAAGGGCGCTTGGATCTGGCGCACAAGGAGCTCGCCGCGGCCGAGCAGTGGGTCCGTGGTGGGCATCCGCGCGAGCAGCTCGATCTGATCTCGGCCTTCTTGGGGTTGATCGAGGAGGCCGATTCGGGTGCGGCGGCGCTGCGCGAGGTCGCTAAGCGATTGGGCGATGGATTCTCCGCCCAGGTGGCACTCGCGCTCGCCGGCAATCGGGTTGGACTCCTGCCACAGGACCTGCTCAAGGCCGCCGAGCTCCAGACGGCACGCATTCAGGGGCGCGACGACCTGTTGGCCGCACTCAACCGGTTGCGCGCCCATCTGGACCAGGGTGGCAAGCTCTCGCGCGAGATCGACACCTTTCTCAACCGGTCCTTCAAGCGCGCCCCCTGGCCGAAACTGTCCCGGACCGAGCTGGAGGCGGCCTGCGATACCCTGCGCCGGTGCCGGCTTCATCAAGTCCGTCTGAGCGTCGCCCGCTTGGCGCTGAAGCAGTGGCGCGGCGCACCCGTGTTCGAGCTCCATGCCTTCGAGGCCAGATATCCCAAGGGTTTCGATGGACGGTCGAACGACGCCATCCGCCGGTTGGAGCTCGCGCTGGAGCGCGCGCGCGACGAAGGGGACACGCGCACGGCCCTGCGCATCAAGGAGACCCTCGTGGATCTCAACCCCTTCGCCTTTGGCCCCAGCCCCTTCATGTTTCCGCCCGATGACGACGAGGAGGATGACGAGCTCCTCGATGCCTCCTCGCTCGACGACTCGGTCGCGGCGGACTTCATCATCACCCTGATCGAGACGCTGGGCCTCCGCAAGGCGCTGGATATCATCGGTATAACGCCCGACATGAAACGCGAGCTCAAGGGCATGATCAAAGAGTTCGGCGAGGACCACGTCAAGAGGTTGGTGATCGAGCTCTTCCGGCGGGCAGGCGACGGCGATTCGCGCGGCGGCCGCTTTCCAAGACCACCGGATCTGTTCTGATGAGAGACCCCTATCTGATCCTGGGCGTATCGGACGACGCGGACGATGCCGCCATCGAGGCGGCCTATCTGGAGGGTATCAAGCGCTGCCCGCCGGAGCGCGACGCCGAGCGCTTCCAGGCCTTGCGCCTTGCCTACGAGGCCTTGCGCACTCGCCGTGACCGCTTGGCTCGCGAGCTGTTCGACGCCTCGCCGCCCGGGCCGGCGGACATCCTGGATCGTGCGGCGCCGATCGGGTCGACCTGTCGTCCGGATCCGGCCCTCTTCGCCGCCCTGCTGCGTGGGGATGACTGATGGACGAGGTCGCCAAGGCGCAGCTTGTCGCCCGTTTCAGCTCCTATCTGGACGGCGTCGATCCCACGGGCGACACAGACGACGGATCCGGGGCCGAGTCGTCTCCGGACCCGGATCTCTTCACCCTGTTCGGCGAGCTCGCCGCGCTCAAGAACGAGGTCAAGCTGGAGTCGCGTCAGGTGAAGTCCGCGCTCGATCAGACTCGCTCCTGGTTCGATGCCCTGCAGGACGCTAACGCCCGCCTGGGGGAGGAGCAGGAGCGACGTCGGGAACAGGAGCGTGCGGCGGATCGTCGGACCCAGAAAGGTCTGTTGCTTGAGCTGCTGGAGCTGCGCGATCGTCTACAGGCGGGGCACGACCAGGCATCGCGTTTCCGTCCCCCTCGGTTCGGTGGGCGTGCCGCCGGGGGCTTCGTCGCCTCCATGGCCGAAGGCATGGCGATGAATCTGCGGCGGCTCGACGAGACCCTTGCCCGTCGGGATGTCCATGCCTTGACCACGCTGGGCCGGACCTTCGACCCTCGCACCATGCATGCGGCAGAGTTGGCCAAAGACCCCGCCCAGGGTCCAGGCGTGGTGGTCGGCGAGCTGCGCAAGGGCTTTCTGCATCAGGAGGAATTGCTGCGTCCTGCCGAGGTCGTCGTCAACCGACCGGATCGATCGGACCCGAGACAGGAGACGGCTGACAATCAGGAGAGGGCAGGGCGTGCCCGCACGCCGGTCAAGCTCAGCTACTGAGGCAGAGCGAAGAGACAGCACCTTCGCATCAATCATTCAGACTCGGATCAACCACGGAAGCACGACTTTGAGCGACATCATCATCGGTATCGACTTGGGGACCACGAACTCTGAGGTGGCGCTGGTGCAGGACGGCGGTGCCCAGATCATCGAGGTGGAGGGTTCCAGGATTCTGCCCTCCGTGGTCGGGCTTGCCGACGAGGGGGCCCTGCTCGTCGGTCAGGCCGCGCGCAACCAGTATGTCATCTACCCCGAGCGCACCATCCGTTCGGTCAAGCGGCGGATGGGGGAGGATGTGCGCCTCCCCATGGGTGAGCAGTCCTATACGCCGCAGGAGATCTCCGCGCTGATTCTGCGGCGGCTCAAGACGGCCGCCGAGGCCCACCTGGGTCAGGCCGTGGCGAAGGCAGTCATCACGGTGCCCGCCTATTTCTCCGACGCCCAGCGTCAAGCCACTCGCGACGCCGGCGAGCTGGCAGGGCTCGAGGTGGTGCGCATCATCAACGAGCCCACGGCGGCCGCGCTGGCCTACGAGGCCGATCATCCGGAGGCCAAGAACATCCTCGTCTATGACCTCGGGGGCGGGACCTTCGATGTCTCCGTGGTGCGTCTAGCCCAGGAGGTCACCGAGGTCCTGGCGAGCCACGGCAACAATCGGCTGGGCGGGGACGACTTCGATGCCAAGCTGGTCGAGCATGTCGTCGCCCATCTCAAAGAGACCAAGGGGGTGGATCCGAGCGCCGAGCGCGCCGCCATGGCCCGCATCGTGCGCGCCTGCGAGACGGTGAAGATTGCACTCAGCGATGCGCCCTATGCCCGCATCGAGGAAGAGTATCTGCTGGAGCAGGAGGGCAAGCCGGTGAACCTGTCGCTGGAGCTCGAGCGCCTCCAGTACGAGGAGATGATCACCCCCTTCATCGACGAGACGCTCGAAGCGGTCCATATCGCGCTGAAGGGCGCCTCGCTGGCGCCCGCGGACATCGACGAGGTCCTCCTGGTCGGCGGCGCCACCCGCACCCCATTGGTTCAGCGCCGACTTGAAGAGACGCTCGGCATTCAGCCGCGCGCCGAGGTCGACCCCGAGCTGTGCGTCGCCACGGGCGCGGCGATCCAGGCGGCCGTGATCGCCGGACAGAAAGTGGCCAGCGTGCTGGTGGACGTCACCCCTTACACCTTCGGGACCAGCGCCTTGAGCGATCTCGACGGCGAGCCCTATCCCTACACCTTCATCCCCTTGATCCGCAAGAACACGCCGATCCCGGTCACCAAGAGCGAGGCATTCCAGACCATCTATGACGCTCAGCCCGCCATTGAGGTCCGCGTCTATCAGGGCGAGGACCGCGACGCACTCAACAACACCGAGATCGGGGCCTTCCGGATCGAGGGGTTGAGCGATGTGCCGGCGGGCAACGTCATCGTCACCACCTTCTCCCTGGACCTGGACGGTATCCTGCGCGTGAGCTCGCGCGAGAAGCGCACCGGTCTGGAGAAACAGATCACCATCGACAATGTCACCACCCGGTTCGAGCAAGAGGAGCTGGATTCAGCCCGCGAGCGGATCGCGACCCTGATCGAAGGTGAGTCAGCGGGAGTCTCCGATGAACAGCGCGAGACGGTCCAGGCACGTGCCCTGATCGAGAAGGCCGAACGACTGATGGGTACCGCCAATCCAGAAGACCGGGACGATCTGGTGGACCAGGTCGAAGCGCTCAAGGGTGCGCTCGACCAGGGGGACACCGAGGCCATGGAACAGGCGATCGATGCGCTCTCGGATCTGCTCTATTACTTGGAGTCCTAATGGAGCGGTGTCCCAACTGTGCGGCCCGCTGGACGGATGCCCCCAGCTGTCGGCGCTGTGGGATGGACCTGACGCTCTTGATCAGGGCCGAGCAGGCGGCTGAAGCCCTCCTGGAGCGGGGGATCGCCCGACTGGCGGCTGGCGATCGGGAGGCGGCGATCCAGGATCTCGGTCGTGCGCTCGGCATCCATCGCACGCCGCTGACCGAGTCGCTGTTGGGCTTCGCCCGCCAGCTGGAGCCCGTCCTGGGCGCGGGTCGATATGAGGCCCCCTCAACCGCCCGGACCTGCCTCGCACTGGTTCCCCGAGAAGAGACGGTACCGCTCGATCCCTGGCGTTGAGGCCTCTGCTCGGAGACGCACGGGTGCCGAGGCGGCTCGGCCTGTCATCGGCATCTCGTGGCGGTGACTTTCGCGGTCGACTGCGCACCCTCGTTCCTCGCCCCTTTCGTCAGCTTCTAAGATCCACTGTTTGCGGATCCGCGGCG
>JANQGF010000120.1 GCA_028277465.1 Chromatiaceae bacterium | reverse complement strand
CGCCAGCAGTCACATCGCGCGGCGATGCGCCTGCCGACGCTCCTTGAAGGCAGACGCCAATCCGGCGCCATCTGGCATGAGAATTTCCGGCAATCGCCTCAGCTTCACCGGCCTAAACCGCGTCCAGAGTGAGATGCATCGTTTTCATTTTGTGCTTGGCTTTGGGGGTTCATCGACATCGCTGGAGACGCGGTTTAGATCTTATATTTTTTAATATTTTAAACCGCGACAGCTCCGATGCTTGTCGTGGCTGCCAAGACCGATCCAATCAAAAAACTTCGCATACCGCGCTAGGCGCGGTTTAGAACCTCACCCTCATTCGCGTCGCGGCACATGGTCGCCATAGCGTTCCATGAGATAACAAAGACAGTCCTGGCGAATGACGGTTTCGTCGAGCGTGAGCATCGAAGGCATCACGGGTTGGCGCAGGCGCAGCTCGCCGTCTTCCAACAGGAAATAGCGATCGCTGACGTCCTGGCCATGCTCGTCGCGCACCTCGAGACCGACTGCCTTCCCGTTGGTCGGCCGCGCGAAGGCGGTGCCCCGGGGTAGCTCACGGAAGTTCAGCCGTTCCAGGGCCGGATTCAGCACCAGTTCGCCCTGGCCCGGAGAAAAACCAAAACAGACCCCATCGGGGACCTTGACCTGTGCCACTGTGTGGAAGAGGTCGATGTCGTGGGGCGCAAGCGGGTGGTTCGGGATGTCTTTCTGGTGCAGTGCGGCTTCGATGAAAGTGCGCGCATGCTCGATGCCATGCCGTTCGCCGACCTTGCCACACTCTAGGGTGACCGCCGGGCAGAGTGGAGCCATGGCCATGGATTGGACACCGGTTGGTCGGATGAAATAGACCACGGTGCGGCTGAAGAGGGTTGCCAAGTGGAGGAAGCGGTTGTCGATCCGGTTGACGCAGGCATAGTGAGGATTGAGCCCGGTGTTGTTGTGCAGATCCAGGCTGGCGAACAGGCCCCGCTCGGACATGATCGCGACGACACGTGCCATGAGATCGTGCTCGAGCGTCTGGGGTAGCTCGCTCCCGGGCCAGACGCGATTGTAATCGGGTTGTCCGGGTAGGCGTCGTACGCCACTTGCCGCGGCGGTGACGTTTCCAATGAAGAGCGTCAAGGCGCGTGGCAATTTCAGCTCGCCGAAGCGAGCGAGCCTTTGGCTCAGGAGCTCGCGTACCGCATCCCAGCCGACTGTCTCGTTACCATGCATCAGGACGGAGACGAAGAGCGCGGGTTCGCGTGTGCCGCGCAGGTGGATCAGCGTTGGCGCACCGAGTCGGTCTTTGAGTTTGCGGCTATCCGTGCTCAGAAGTCCGTCGGGGAGTGTGTCGTACTCTTGCAGCATGAACTGACGATCGGAAGTCATTCCAGGTTCCATTCATGAATGGGTCGCCTGGTTTCTTGATTGGCGAGATAGGCTGCCGTGAGTTGCTCCATGTCGGGGCCATGTCGCTCGACCCAGGTGCGTTGCCAACGTGCACCAGTTCGTCTCAGCTTGAGTCGTCGCGCGATGATGCCGAGCCAATGATCGATCTCCGCGGGATCGACACCCAGGTCTGAGAGTCCCTGCTTGGCGCGAGGCAGGAGGTCTTCCTCGAGGATCCGTGCCACCGGAAGGATCTTACCATTCAGCCAGGGAATTCTTGCGCCCAGCCCCTCTCTGGCGCAGCTGTAGAAGGCCTTCTGGGCATGCAAGAACATCAATCTGGACTCGGGTGGCTCCTCACATCGGGTCAGATTCCGCATCATGCCGAAATAGAAGGCCGCGTTGGCGATGGCATCGGGCAGAGAAGGGCCCGCGGGCACGACCCGATGCTCGATCCGCAGGTGAGGACGACCATCGGGTTCAAAACCGATCAATGGGCGGTTCCAGCGCCAGATGGTGCCATTGTGCAGCCGCAGATGGCTCAGTCGCTCCGGGGGGTCGTCCATCAGATGCGGCAGCAGCACCGGATATCGCTCGACATTGGCTTGAAAGGTCTCCAAGATCGACTTCTGTACATAACGGAAGCCGAAATTGACGCGCTCCTGAAGGACGGCGCCACCGACCGAGACGGACTGCTCGAACAGTGTAATCCGAGTCTCATCCCAGAGATCGTGGCCGAAAAGAAAGGGCGAATTGGCACAGATGGCGACCATCGGACCACTGACGATCTTCGAGGCATTGTAGACTCGCGCTGCCTCTGCCGGCTTCACCTTGAGATGGATTTGGAATGAGGTGGCAGCGGCCTCCAGCATGACGTCGTACCACACCAGCTCCAGTCGGTCTCGTCCAGCGACGAGAAGCTTGAGCGGGCGTCCGTGACGCAGAGCGAAGACCTGTTGGTTCAGGGCGCGATAACGTTCGCGGGGGGTCATTGAATCGAGCGTGAGATGCTCTGGACGCACGGTCGGAAGGATACCGATGGTTGCCAGACGCGTCTGGAGCTTGGCCGCCGCCCGTTGCGAGCGCTCGAGCGTATCGGCCAGCTCGTTGGCCAGCCGCGAGAGTGCATCGCCACGCAGGGGGGTGGCGGTCCCGTTGAACTCGATGTTGAAGGTCGCGAGCTCGGGGACGACCAAGGGGTCGGCGAGGCTCTGCAGCAGCTCTTCGACCCTGGGTGCTGGCGTCATGTCCGGTTTCACCAGCCAGGCCTCCAGCTCGAAGCCGATGGTCGGCTCGCCCTGATCCAGGGCCCCGTCGGCGAGCCAAGCCCCAAGTAGAGAGGTCTCTTTGGCGAGGCGCTCAGCGAACTCGTAGAAGTCCCCTTCGGTGAATTGCGAAGCAGCGATATCTTGGCCCATGCGCGCTCCCTTGCCGAGATTTGCAGGGTCCGATTATGACAAAGAGATGGAGATCCAAGCGCGGTTTTTCTTACCCACTGACCTGCTGACCTGACAGGATCCCAATCGAAGATTCTCTCGGATTTCGCTCCATCGCGCTCAGGATGCCGGTCCCTCACGGGCTCCCGCTGTTCGCAGGGGTCTCGAGACCATCGTGCGAGCCGCTCGCAGTTTCAGCCTCTTCGCAGGAGCCGATCCAGCGCGGCGAGTCGCTCCGGTGTGCCGATGTCGAACCAACGGCCTTGGTGTCGTCGGCCGCCGACCCTTCGTTCCGACATGGCCCTCCGCAACAAGGGTGCGAGCGGAAAGGAACCCCGTGTGCAGTCCCGAAACAGCGCCGGGTGATAGAGCCCGATCCCGCTGAAGGTATAGCGAGGTCTGCCTTCTGGAAGCACCCGACCATTGGTGAGCGCGAAGTCGCCGGCGGGATGATGGGGCGGGTTGTCCACCAGGACGAGAGACGCGAGGTCGTCATCTTCGAGTCGCAGGTCGCTCGGATCGCAATCGGACCAGACGTCACCGTTGATCACCAGAAAGGGATCCGGGCCCAGCAGGGGCAGCGCCTTGAAGATCCCGCCGCCGGTCTCGAGCGCCTTGCCCTCGGCCGAGTAGTGGATTCGGACCTTGAATGCCGAGCCATCGCCAAGGGCGGACTCGATTTGGGCACCGAGATGGGCGTGGTTGATGACCAGATCACGGATGCCGGCCGCCGCCAGGCGCTCGATGTGATACAGGATGAGCGGTCTACCGCCGGCTTGAAGCAATGGTTTGGGGGTGTGATCGGTCAGTGGGCGCATGCGGTTGCCGCGTCCGGCCGCGAGGATCATGGCCTTCATCGTTCTGACGACCACGCTGTCCACCGACGACCCTGGCCTGGGATGAGCGACCCTGCCATGCTAGCCTTCCAGCCATTCGGGGTTATGGGAGGTCGCCAGACTTGCTCAAGATCGTGACGTTCAATATCAACGGCATTCGCGCCCGGCCTCACCAGGTCGAGGCGCTCAAGAGGGCGCATGACCCCGACATCCTTGGCCTGCAAGAATGCAAGGTCGCCGACGAGCAGTTTCCCCTCGAATGGGCGCAGGGACTCGGCTATGCGGTCCATTTCCATGGTCAGAAAGCGCATTATGGTGTGGCCCTGTTCAGCAAGAGGGAGCCCTTGGTGGTCGCCAAGGGTCTGCCGGGGGATGCCGCGGACGCCCAGCGGCGTCTCATCACCGCCCGTTATCCGCTATCCGACGGAAGCGAGGTCGTCGTCATCAATGGCTATTTTCCTCAAGGCGAGAGTCGTGATCACCCGGTCAAGTTTCCCGCCAAGCGCAGATTCTACGCCGACTTGCTGGCGCACTTGCGCGAATCCTTCGCGTCGGATCAGAATCTGGTCGTGCTCGGTGACATGAACGTGGCGCCTCTCGACCTGGACATCGGCATCGGACCTCAGAATGCCAAGCGGTGGCTGAAGACCGGCAAGTGCAGCTTCCTGCCGGAGGAGCGGGAATGGCTGCGGGCCCTCGCCGACTGGGGACTGACGGATGCCTACCGCGCCTTGTATCCGGTGGTCGAGGACAGGTTCAGCTGGTTCGACTATCGTTCGCGCGGCTTCGAGCGCGAGCCCAAGCACGGTTTGCGGATCGATCATCTCTTGGTGACCGCACCGCTGCGTGAACGTCTGCTCGGCGCAGGGATCGACTATGAGATTCGAGGCATGGAGAAACCCTCGGATCACTGTCCGGTGTGGGCCAGGTTCGACCTCTAAACCGTGTTCAGGCGATTGCCGAAAATTCTCATGCCAGCTGGCGCCGGATTGGCGTCTGCCTTCAAGGAGCGCCGGCAGGGGCATCGCTGCGCGATGTGACGGCTGGCGCGACGCCGAAGGCGGGCGTCAAGACGAGCCAGGCGGGATGAGAATTGACAGAAATCGCCTTAGGGTCGATCCCCCAGTTCGGCAGAAATTCCCCCACGACGACAGCCGACTCCAGCCCCGGTGGAGGTTCGGTTTCGATTAAGAGCGGCCGCTCAGTCAAACTGAGATCCATCAATGCAGAACGCACATATGTGCGTTTTACTGGCCCTCGAAATCAAGCCGACGCATCTTTCAGGGGGCACCTTGCCGGGTCGAAGACGACGCACACGCTGGATCGGACTGGATCCAGGCTTTCGCTGCTTCAAGCCCTGCGGCAGGACTGGACGAGGGATGGAGACGCTGGAGCTCGGGGCCGACGAGCTCGAGGCCTTGCGTCTGGCCGACCTCGAAGGGCTCTACCAAGAGGAGTGCGCGCGGCGGATGGGGATCTCCCGGACCACCTTCTCGCGAACCTTGACTCAGGCGCACCAGACGGTCGCGGATGCCCTGGTCCATGGCAAACGGCTTGTTGTGGCGCCGCTTGGAGAAACGGATTGCCGGCCTGCATCCGGGTTGACCCCCGTCCACCAGCAGACAATCGAAGATACAGAGGAACGAACGATGAAGAAGATCCTCCTGACCGCGAACGACGACCGCGGGCTCGACGGGGAGATGGCGATGCACTTTGGACGCTGCAGCTATTTCGTGCTCGCGCATGTCGATGGCGACAACCAGGTGACAGGGACCGAGGTCCATCCGAACCCCTATGCAGAACGTCATGAGCCCGGGCAGATTCCCCGATTCATCCAGTCGCTGGGAGCCGAGGTGGTAGTGGCCGGCGGCATGGGCGGAAAGGCGATCGAGTGGTTCCGGCGCCTGGGGATCGAGGTCGCCACGAGCACCCGGCCGGGTGTGGCCGAGACCTTGAGCGAGTATCTCGCCGGCACCTTGACAGGGGCGGTCGAGTGCCAGCACGAACAATGACACCAGATCACCACCGGAGGGCATCACGATGAAGATCGCCGCCACCTCGACGGGCCAGGACCTGGATGCCGCCGTGGATCCCAGGTTCGGGCGCTGCGCCTATTTCGCCCTGCTCGACACCGAGTCAGGTGCTTTGGAGACGACACCCAACCCCTTTCTGAACGCCGCTGGTGGGGCGGGGACCCAGGCGGCCGAATGGATGCTTGATCGAGATATCGACGTCTTGCTAACCGGCCGGTGCGGTCCCAAGGCTGCGGCGGTGCTGCGCGATGCCGGGATCCAGGTCGTCGAACAGGTAGCGGGCAGCCTGCGTGAGGCCTCGGCGCGCCTCCGGGGCGAACCTGGCAACAGTGGGGGACGTCGTGGCGGTGGACTCGGCGGGGGCGGTGGCCGCACGGGTCGCTGCCGGGGAGTCGATGGCGAGCGTGGAGGCGGCGCGGGTCGAGGCCTGGCGGGTCGAGCCCTGGGTCGAGGTTCCGGGCGGGGAGGGGGGCGGCGCGGCCAGAGCTGACTCATGGGGCCACTGACCATCGCCGTGGCGAGCGGCAAAGGAGGCACGGGTAAGACCACGGTGGCGACCAACCTGGCGCTGTCGCTACCGAATGCCCAGTATATCGACTGCGATGTGGAGACGCCGAACGGCCACCTCTTTCTGCATCCAGACCTCCGCGAGCGCACGACCGTCTCAGTGCCGCTGCCACAGATGGATCCGGCGCTCTGCACCCTGTGCGGCGAGTGCGCCGAGGCGTGCGAGTTCAACGCCCTGGCCGTCTCGCGGCAGCGGGTGTTGGTCTTCGCCGAGCTCTGCCACGGCTGCGGCCTGTGTGGTTACGTCTGTCCCGAGGCGGGGGCCATCACGGAGGTCGAACGCGAGGTCGGATCGCTGGAACAGGGCGAGGTCCAGCATGCGGGTGGGAGTCGGACAGGCTTCTGCCAAGGGAGGTTGAACCTCGGCGAGACCGCGACGGTCGCCCTGGTCAAGGCCGCGAAGCAGCTCGCGGATCCGCGGCGCACCCGGATCTTGGATGCCCCGGCCGGAACCGCCTGCCCCATGGTGGAAACCGTCCAAGGGGCCGATTACTGTCTACTGGTCACCGAGCCCACGCCCTTCGGCCGCAACGACCTCGAACTGGCGGTCGGTGTCGCCCGTCGGCTGGGCGTGCCCTGCGGGGTCGTGCTCAACCGCTGCGATCTCGGCGATGCGGCGGTGACGGACTATTGTCGAGCGCAGGCCATTCCGGTCCTAATGGAGATCCCCTTTGCACGAGGGCTGGCACAGGCCTATGCACAAGGCACACCCTGGATCACGGCGGATCCGATCTGGCGGACGCGTTTTCGGACCCTGTCCCAGGCGATCCGCGAGGCGTTGGACGCATGAAGGAGCTGACCATCGTGAGCGGCAAGGGCGGCACCGGCAAGACCATGGTGAGCGCCGCCTTCGCTGCATTGGCAGAGGCCAAGGTCCTCACCGACTGCGACGTGGACGCGGCCAACCTGCACCTCTTGCTGGCCCCGACGCCGCGCCGGTGCGAGGATTTCTACGCCATGCGCAGTCCCCGCATCGATCCGGAGCTGTGCAGTGAGTGTGGTGAGTGCGCATCCTGGTGTCGCTTCGACGCCATCGCATTGGACTGGGAGGCCGGCTATGTCATCGACACCCTGGCCTGTGAGCACTGTGGTCTGTGCGCCCGGGTCTGCCCCGAGATGGCGATCCGCATGGAGGACCACCAATGCGGTCAGTGGCTCATCTCCGAGACCCGCCACGGGACCCTGGTTCACGCGCGGCTCGGGATCGGCGAGGACAATAGTGGCAAACTGGTCACCTTGGTGCGGCGCGAGGCCCAGCGGCTGGCCGAGGCGGAAGGCGCCGACCTCGTCCTCAACGACGGACCGCCCGGCATCGGTTGCCCGGTCACGGCCGCCATCACCGGTGTCGACCTGGTGCTGGCGGTCACCGAGCCTACGCCATCCGGTCTCCATGATCTGCAACGGGTCGCCGGGTTATGTGCGCACTTCGCCGTGCCGCTCACGGTCTGCATCAACAAGCAGGATCTCGCCCCGGAGAATAGCGCGCGTACTCGCAAGTGGTGCGTCGCCAATGGGATCGAGATCGCAGGCGAGGTCCCCTTCGATCCGGCAGTGAACCGCGCCTTGGTCGCACGACAAAGCGTCGTGGATGCCGATTGCGGCGCCGTGTCCAAGGCGGTGAACCAACTTTGGCAAGGCATTCGCGCCAGGTTGGATCTGGACTGACCCAGGGCACAATGCCTCACGCGCCTGACAAGAACCCAACTCCGCGTGCTCGAGCCTTGGGCGGTGCCTTCGCCGTCACTCGGTTCACCAGCCCAGTCCGAGCGGATCCCGAGGATCCACATCCGACATGAAGGGTAGGGTCCGGTCGTTGTTGGTGACCTGGTAGATCAGCCCCATCCAATTGGCGACCACACCCTCGGCGGTGTCATGCCAGGTGTTGTGGAGCCTCGCCGTGAGATGACCCTCCGGGAAGCTCGGCGGCTCGCGGCCGCGATCCATGGCGTCCAATATCCGCTCGTGATACTCGTCCAGAATGGCGCGCGATTGCAGACCGAAATAGTTCTCCGGGAAGGGAGGATAATCCAGCCTCAGGCCGGCGGCAAAACGGCTCACCTCGCGCTTGTACTCCTTCAGCAGCGAGATGGTGTCGTACTCGGGGTGGCCTTGGAAGAAGACCTGTCGAAACCCGTCCGGGCTGACGGCCAGGTGCACGCCGGACTCGTCACTCTCGGCCAGGACGTGCAGCCCGGCCGTCTCGAACTGCTCGCGACTGATGTCATTGAAACGCGAATGGGGCACATCGAAGCGGGTGTTCACATCGATCACCAAGGGATGCATACGGACCACTACCCGGTGTGCATAGACCCCCCAGCGCTTCGCCGCCAGCGGCCGACGGCGCTGCTCGTAACGGAATTGCATCACCGCATGGGTCGCCAGACAGGAACAGAGGGTCGAACACACGTTCTCGTAGGCCCATTCGACGACCTCGATCAGCGGTCTACAGAATGGCTCGTTGGATAGGTCGGGGCCGCTGACGTTGGCGCCCGTAACGATGAGGCCATCCAGTCCCTCGGCTCGGATCTGCTCGAATGGCTCATAGAAACGCTCGATATGCGCCTGGGTCTCGCGGCCGCGTTGCAGGCCATCCAGGCTGAAGGGGTGCACATAGAACTGGGCGATCTGGTTGCTTTGACCGATCAAGCGAAAGAACTGCCGTTCGGTCGCCGTGAGCGCCGCGTCCGGCATCATATTCAGCAGCCCGATATGCAGCTCGCGGATATCCTGCTGCAGGGCCCGATCCGGGGCCAGGATCTGTTGACCCTCCTGCCGCAAACGGGCGAAGGTCGGCAGGTCATTGTGAGCAACGATTGGCATGGTCTTGGCGCTCCTGGCGCTGAGACGCGGACTCGACTCGGTCAATAGGTCTCCGATCGAGGCAGGTCTTGATCCACCTGCACCTGAGACTGAGCGATCGCCGATTCGATCAAGAGTAGAAAGTCTCGCTCATCACGCACGCCGGCGATGTCCTCGGAGGAAACGGTGTAGCCATGGGGCCGGGCGATCGCTTCGTAGCGTGGCACGCGGGAGTGGAAGAGGCGCGGGAAGACCCAGCGCGTGAAGTCGTCTGGGTCCACCTCGGCCACATACTCCAGATTCCGCAGGTCCAGGTAGTCCTGGATCGCCGCGTGCAGGAACTCCGGCCGATAGTAGAGCGGCTTGGGATCGGCCTGAGCGCGCTGAATCAACCTGGCCTCATCCGCCTCCGGCACCCGGATATAGAGGATCAGGCTATGTTTCGCGAGCATGTCGATGACAGCGGGCTCGTCGAGCTCGCACAAGCTGCCGCCGACATCATTGATCAGATGGGCGTAGCTATAGATCTCCTGCGCCTTGCGCACGAAATCGGGCAGATCCAGCATAGCCGCGATCTCGGCCTCCCGATAGAGCGCCTGTCGGCGGCTGAACTCCCCGAGCGCCAGGCCGCCGAGCTCCGGGTTGCCCAGCTTGCCGACGAAGCTCAACACTGGCCCGAGGTCGTTGACCTTGATGTTGTTGCGGATGGCAATCCAGTCACGGCGAAGCAGATCGCGCAGGAAGGGGTCGCGCATCGCCTGCGCCTTGATCAAGTCCAGGATGGGCTCATCCAGGTAGCGGGTCCCGATGCGATAGTCTCCAGAGTAGTGGAACCAATCGCAGCGGCGCAGGATCGCCGACAAGTAGGTCTTGCCGACCCCGGACATGCCGAGCAAAGTTACACATTTGTGCTTCCAGGCCCGGAACTCTTCGACCGTGAATTTCAAAGATCAAACCCCACTCGATTCGCTCTGGATGCGGTTCAGGTGCACTTCGGACTCCAGATGGAAGACGGACCTTCTCGCTCGCTCGAGTCACCAGTGTTCACTGGCAAGCGATGAAAGGCAACCTCCCATAGAAAGGATTCATCTCGACCCGATCGGGCCAGTTCGTTTCCTGGTCCGTCGTGTAAGCGCAAGAATGTCCCGGCCCGTCGTCGGCGTTGGCGTCGTTCAGGCCATTCGTCCCGTTGGCATTGAAATCGTAACGCCACCCTCCCTCGAGCCACTGCTCCCAAAGTGCATATTCGAAACCATCTCCGATCCCGTCTCCATCCGAATCCCGGTTCGCGGGGTCGGTCCCGGTGAGCTCCAGCTCCATGACATCCGGGATCCCGTCGCGGTCGGCGTCATCCGAAAGGCGCCGGTAATAGAGCCAATCGTCGTTGACGAAGACCTGGTTGCTGAAGCCGCTGAATCTCCGGTGACTGGTCTCTGTGGTCGCGCAGGTACGGCCCTCTGCCGGTCCCACCGCCACCACCGTGTAGACGGTCGTGACCGCCGCAGAGTCACGCGGGACGGTCGCGGTCGTCACCCCCGCGGAGACGGTCTGGGCGAAGGTGCCGGGCTCGCCGATGAAACCGGGCGTCCCTTTGCCGAGGATGACATAGCCGCAGACCTCGTGAGCACTCGGGGCCACCCAGCGCAGCTGCGCGCCGGTCGCAAGCGTCTGCGCTTCGCCCCCACCGCTGTACACCAGTACCAGGATCGACACCAGGGTACCGAGGCTGGTGCTCAGCTCTAACGCTCTCATCATCCAGTGCTCCGGGTTCCGATCCACCGTCGCGCTGCGTCAGCGATGGCCTCCATCGACCCCGCCACCCTGAGCCCGTGACTCCAAGGCCTCCCAGCGGGCGTAGGCCAGTTCGAGAGCCGACTCCACCTCGTCCAGACGCGACTTGAGTGCGATCAACTCACCACGCTCTCCCCGATAGAGGGTGGGATCCACCAACCGCGCCTGGAGTTCTGACTGTCTCTGTTCGAGCCCCTCGATACGGGCAGGCAATTCACTCAGCTCGCGGGTCTCTCGGTAGCTCAATCGGTTTGGATCGCGACTCGACTTCGCGGTCCGTGCGTCCTTACCGCGCCTCGTTTGAGTATCGGAAACGGGCCTTGGACTGGCAACCCCGGACCCGGCAAGGCTGACACTTGCACCTCGCTGTCTGAGCCAATCCGCGTAGCCGCCGACAGAGTCCCGCACCAGGCCATCGCCCTCGAAGACCAAGCTGCTGGTCACGACGTTGTCCAGCAGGGCACGATCGTGACTCACGAGCAATAGGGTGCCCTTGAACTGCACCAAGAGCTCCTCCAACAACTCGAGCGTCTCGGTATCCAAATCGTTGGTGGGCTCGTCGAGCACCAGGAGGTTGGCCGGACGGGTGAAGAGCTTGGCCAGCAGGAGACGATTTCGCTCCCCGCCGGACAACGCCTTGACCGGTTGCCTCGCACGCTCTGGGGTGAACAAGAAGTCTTTCAAATAAGAAAGGATATGCCTCCTCGTCCCGTTCAACTCGATCTGATCGCTGCCGCCCGCGACGTTGTCTCGAACGCTCCTCTCGGGATCGAGCTGCGCACGAAGTTGATCATAGTAGGCGACCCGCAGATTGGACCCCCGGCGAATCCGGCCCTCTCGAGGCTCGAGGTCGCCCAGCAGGAGTCTGAGTAGCGTGCTCTTGCCGGCGCCATTGGGACCGATGATGCCGATCTTGTCTCCCCGCAGGATCAGGGCGCTGAAGTCCCGAATCACCGGCCGCTCGTTCCAGCCGTAGGTCACCCCTTCGGCCTCGACCACCAGCCTGCCCGAGCGCTCCGCGTCGCTCACCCGCAGACGGGCATTTCCCTGCCGCTCGCGACGCGCCTGTCGCTCCGCACGCATCGCCTCGAGTGCCCGCACTCGGCCTTCGTTGCGCGTGCGCCGTGCCTTGATCCCCTGACGGATCCAGGTCTCCTCCTCGGCCAGCTTGCGGTCGAACTGCGTGTGGGCCTGTGCCTCGGCGTGCAGCCGCTCATCGCGCCGGCGCAGATAATTCGCGTAGTCGCCGGGCCAATCCGTGATGCGCCCTCGGTCGAGCTCCAAGATGCGGGTCGCCAGTCGCTGGAGAAAACGACGGTCGTGGGTCACGAACATCAGAGAGCCTTGGAAACTCAGCAGGAAGTCTTCCAGCCAACCGATGGCATCGATATCCAGATGGTTGGTGGGCTCATCGAGCAGGAGCAGATCCGGCTCGACGACCAGGGCGCGGGCGAGCAGGACTCGTCGCTGCAGACCACCAGAGAGCGACCGAAAGCGGGCCCGCGCGTCCAGACCGAGCTGCGAGATGACTCGTTCGGTTCGCCGTTCGATCTCCCATCCGCCGCGATCCTCCAATTGCTGCTGGACACGGGCCATGCGCCCAAGGGCCTCCGCGCCGGTGCCAGCACTCAAGCCCTGAGAGAGCCGGAAATAGGTCTGCACCAGCTCACCGAGCTCGCCGAGCCCCTCCGCCACCACATCGAAGACGGTGCCATCACCATCGGCCGCAATCTCCTGCGTCAAATGGGCGATCCGCGCTCCCCCGGCAACCCGGATCTGACCTTCATCCGGCTGCACCTCCCCCGCGATGATCCGAAGCAGCGTCGACTTGCCGGTCCCATTGCGCCCGATCAAAGAGATCCGCTCTCCGCGCTCGATCGCGAGGGATACCCCTTCCAACAGGGGCGGAAGACCATAGGACAGGCCGATGGAATCGAGATTGAGCAGGGTCATCTGCGTTCCTGGTGATCGCTGCGGGAGGGAAGATCCCGGACAGGCTTCTAATATCCCCTTTCCCTCATGTCGCGTTCCCGCCGCGCCCATCGGGCGCCCCCGAGAATGCCGAGGCGGCGTACAGAGTGACGTAGGCTGGGGTGAACGAGAGTGAACCCCAGCATAGCGGCCACCTTTCGGCGAGGGCAGTTTGGCGCCAAACGAAGATGCTGGGGTTCGTCCCTCACCCCAGCCTACGTTGCTACCAAAGCAAGATTGGTGCTGCACGAGTATCCCCTTTCCCTTATGTCGCGTTCTCGCCGCGCCCATCGGCCGATCCCAAGAGTGCCGAGACGGCGTGACGGGGTACAGGGTGACGTAGGCTGGGGTGAACGAGAGTGAACCCCAGCATAGCGGTCGCCTTTCGGCGAGGGCAGTTTGGCGCCAAACGAAGATGGTGGGGTTCGTCCCTCACCCCAGCCTACGTTGCTACCAAAGCAAGATTGGTGTTGCACGAGTATCCCCTTTCCCTTATGTCGCGTTCTCGCCGCGCCCATCGGGCGCCCCGAGAATGCCGAGGCGGCGTGACGGGGTACAGGGTGACGTAGGCTGGGGTGAACGAGAGTGAACCCCAGCATAGTGGCCACCTTTCGACGAGGGCAGTTTGGCGCCAAACGAAGATGCTGGGGTTCGTCCCTCACCCCAGCCTACGGTGCTACCAAAGCAAGATTGGTGTTGCACGAGTATCCCCTTTCCCTCATGTCGCGTTCTCGCCGCGCCCATCGGGCGATCCCAAGAGTGCCGAGACGGCGTGACGGGGTACAGAGCTCCGCCGAGCCTAGAGCGAGCGAAGAATCGGTGCAACCCATGGACTCGGGAAGCCGGTGCGATTTCTCAATGACAGCGCACATCCTCCGCCCGCTTGCGCAGAGGAATGAAGTAAAATGCCCAGATCGCGTGTCTAACCCGCGACCCGCCAGATTGGTGCGCGATCGCTGCCCGGCTGGGGTCGCTTGAAACAAGGCGTTTCGCGCTGGGCGCGCTTCTAGAGCCCACGCAAACCTGAGGAATCGACTTACCCTGATGGTAAAGAGTGTCACCCTGCGGGACGCTTGGTCCGGCGCTGCCAACTGTCTGAACTGCTCGTTGCGCACCTCGGTTCTTTTTGCTGGGCTGAGAGAATCCGACTTCGGGCGAATTCATGACCCCATCGATCAGTTCACGCTCAAGCCCGGCACCACACTCTACCTCGCCGGCGACACCGGGGACCACATGTTCACGGTCCGCAGCGGCGCCCTGAAGCTCGTTCAGTATCTCCCGGACGGCAGCCAGCGCATCGTGCGCATTGCCCGCACCACGGACGTACTCGGGCTCGAGGCGCTCCTGGAGGACTCCTACCATCATGACGCCATTTCCCTGCAGGTCTCGGAGATCTGCCGCTTTCCGGCACGGGTCGTCCGCGATCTGGGCCGCGATAGTCCGGACCTGCACCGGGAGCTGATGTCACGCTGGCAGCGCGCCCTCGACGAGGCCGACGCTTGGCTCACGGAGCTCTCGACGGGCTCGGCGCGCCAGCGGGTCGCGCGCCTCTTGTTGCGTCTGGTGCGTGATCGTGAGACCAGCGAGTGCCACCTCTTCAGCCGTGAGGACATGGGCGCCATGCTCGGGGTCACGACCGAGACCGCCAGCCGCACCATCGCCGAGTACAAACGCCAGAGCCTGCTGGTCGAGACCGCACCCAACCGCTTTCTGCTCGACATCCCCAATCTGCGCCGAATCGCCGAGGATTGAGCGAACCGCGACGAGAAGCGACCGGTCGTCTCGCACCGCCGTCTCAGGCGATTGCCGGAGAATCCTGAACCTGTCGGATGGGCAGAGCGCCTGCTCCCTCCCTCCCTCGTTCGACCTGGCCCTGGCCGCGTCGGAGCGGTGTGCGTGCCCGTCTTCGACGCTCGGGGTTGATCGATTTCAATGCCCCCGAGGCGACTCCTCTCTAGTCTCCACACACTCCGTCGCTAAAGGCCGCGATATCCGAGATTGCCGCGGGTCTCATGACCGACCGCGGAGAGAGGCTTGCCGCAGTCGTCCCTCTCCTGGCTGCCCCCTAGAGTCATGGCTGTATTCCTGCTGCGCCGAGCCTACCAGCACGCCACCGTTGGAGGTCCGCCATGAAGCAGACCCTGCTACAAGAAAAATACCCGGTCTACACCCTGGAGATCGACCGGGATGAGACCAGTTTCGATTCACTCGACGCGATCTGCGGTTATTTCAGGACCTGTATCGAGGCCCATCGATCCGCCATCTTCATCGCCGAGTTCGATCATTACGCCCACACTCGAGGCTTGCCCGAGGGCCATGTCGGCGAGGGGATTCGTGCCGCCAAGAACGTCATCTTCTGTTTCGGGATTTCGCTCCCGAACCCACAGTGTCTCGCCGTTCGGCCAAGGTCGATCGGGGTCGCCGAAACGGATTGCGGTTTTCTTATCACCTTCATGGAGGCCCCCATGCCGGTCGCGAATGCCGCCATGGAGGACTGGGCCAGTGGTCTGTGCAATAGACAAAGCGTGGTGGCATGAGCCGCCGTTCGACCAAGCGCGACCCTCAGGTCGAGCTGCCAATCGACCGGAGCTGAACGGGGTGCCAGGGTCTGTTGGCCTTCAATCCTCCCCGGCACCCGACTGATATCTCGCGGCGTCCAGGGCGGTCGAGGGCCGGTTCAGCGCAAGAGGTGCTCCATCCCGGTTCCGATCCATTCTCTTATCCCGAATGAGCCCCACTCTCCGGAATGGGATTCACGAGAGGCAATCAACGGGATGCATGAACCGGCACGCGGTCGACCGCCCCGTCTTGCTTCCGTCACCCTCGACTCGCTGGCCATGCAAACGGCTGAACGATTTCATCTCGATGGGAAAGGAGCGACCCCCATGTCAGACAAAGCGAGACTCGCGCGGGTCTTGGCCCGCAGCCATTACGCCACCAGCTTCGAGGCCGAATCCGATGAGGAGGTCTACGACGTTCGCAAGGAGTCGCTGGTGCGAAGCATACTCACCGAGATCGGCGAGGACCCAGATCGGGAAGGGTTGCGCCGGACCCCGCTGCGGGTGGCCAAGGCGCTCGATTTCCTGACCAGCGGCTACCACATGTCCGCCGAAGAGATCATCAAGGGTGCCGTCTTCGAGGAGAACGTCAAAGAAATGGTCGTGGTGCGCGACATCGAATTCTACTCGATGTGTGAGCACCATATGCTGCCCTTCTTCGGACACGCCCATGTCGGTTACTTGCCAAACGGGAAGGTCGTGGGTCTGAGCAAGGTTGCGCGGGTGGTCGATGTCTTCGCCCGCCGACTGCAGGTCCAAGAACGTCTGACCAATCAGGTCGCGGATGCCTTGATGGAGCACCTCGAGGCCCATGGCGTCGCCGTGGTCATGGAGGCCAGTCACACCTGCATGATGATGCGCGGCGTGCAGAAGCAGCGCAGCACGACCGTTTCCAGCGCCATGCGCGGGGCTTTCGAGGAAGACTCCAGGACCCGCGCGGAGTTCATGTCCTTCCTCCGGGATTGACGCCACGCCGGGAGGTCGACGGCGGACTCATGAGACCCAGGGGACTCAGCGTTGCTCCAGCTGCCACTGCACCGCGCGTCGGACGAGTTCGCCACCCGAGGCGAGATGGAGCTTGCGCTTGATCTTGTCCCGATGCGTCTCGATGGTCTTCACACTGCGATTCAACCGCGCCGCGATATCGGCGGTCGACAGGCCCTGGCCGATCAGGTCGAACACCTCGATCTCGCGATTGCTGAGTTGAGCGATCGAGGCGGGCATCGCACCCTTGGCGTCCAGACACCCCATACTGACCCTTTCGGACATCCCGGCGCTGAGATAGAGCTCGCCGGCCAGCACGGTGCGAACCGCCTCCTTGATCCGATGGGTCGTTTCCTGCTTGTTGAGGTAACCAAGCGCACCGGCCGCGATCGCGCGCTCGGCGAAGAGCGCCTCATCATGGATCGAGCACACCAGCATCTTGAGGTCCGGCCAGCGTCGCTTGAGCCGCGTGATCAGCGCGAGACCGCTGCCGTCCTCCAGTGACAGATCCACCATCACGAGCTCCGGTTGCAGCTGACCGACCAGCTCGAGCGCTTGCTTCATGGTGTCGGCCTGACCACAGACCGTCAGACCGGGCTCCTCCTCCAGAACGCGCGCGAACCCCTCTCGTACCACCGGGTGGTCATCCACGATCAAAATACGGTGAGACGCCCTCTTCACGTCCAATCGGCCCATGGCACCCCTAGACCTCCTGACCATTGGATTGGGAGCGAAGTCAAGTGCGCCCGCTCCGATAGAGAAAGGCGCAGACTCCGAAAGAGACAAGTATCTGATTTATTGGATTATCTAGTCAGACGCTCCTGCCGGCAGCGCCTGTTAGGAGAACCGAACCGACTGAGTTACCCGGAGAACCGGGAGGTGGCTCAATGGGGGTTTCCCCGATCTTATTGTCAATGCCGCTTGAAGACAATGAGTTCTTGCTCGGGTTGCGACCCGCGCCTCGATCGATCCGAACCGATGTGTAAAGCGATTGCCGGAAATTCTCATGCCAGATGGCGCCGGATTGGCGTCTGCCCTCAAGGAGCGCCGGCAGGAGCATCGCCGCGCGATGTGACGGCTGGCGCG
>JANQGF010000104.1 GCA_028277465.1 Chromatiaceae bacterium | reverse complement strand
TCACCTTAGTCGATCTGGGATCGGGGTTGGATTTGATGCCGCGCGATGCTATTGGCATCGTCGACCAACTTGTTTTAGTCGCACGAGCGGACAGGCAGCACCGGCATGCCTTGCCGGGACTCCTTAGTGGAATCGAGTCGGTGTTCCAGAAGAACAAGCGTCCCGCAAAGGTCATAATTGTTCTCAATCAGGTCCCCACCTCATGGTGCAATGAGGAGACCGCAGTCATGGCAGAGTTCAAGCAGCGATCGGAGATCGAGCTCTTCCTCAGCAACTCGCCGCCCCCGACCCGTTCTTTCTTTTGTGCCCCAATGATGGAATCTGCGTTGACCAGCGAGGTCATCCTGGTTCCCGACGACTGGCGCTTTGACCGGCCTGACGACCAGGGCCTGGAAGCCGATGTCTTACGCCCATGTGGTGACGCTCAAGCTGAACGGGCCTTTTGTGATGCGATGGGTTCGGTGGCAGCGGCGATCTATCGAGGCCAGTACGACGATGACCAGTAACACACGCTTTCATGAACAGGACCCCTGCTACGGGCTTCACTACATCCTGGAGGGGGATCCGTTCGACCCTCAGGTTGCGGGACCGATCTCGGCACCGGGCCGCATCCTCGCCGAAGTGTTGAGGATCGCGAACGAAGCAACATCCGGTGATCAGGACTTCCATCCGGCAGGATACAACGTCATGACCCAAGAGGGCAGTCAGGCCCATACGCTGGTATATGACTATGAGCTTGGACCCTGTTTAAGGGCCAAGGGTGTTAACGGAGAGTCTGTTTATAGACCCATCACGAGACTGGAACATGCGCTGGGTACATGGCACCTCGCCGAGCATATCCTTAAGTTCGGCAGAGTCAAGATACTGGAACGCCGAAGAGAAAGCGACGCGTCAGAGATACCGCTGGCCGCACGCATGATTTATGGTAATCGTGTCGGCGAAACGATTCGCGAGGAGTTCTCATTGGCAAGTTTCTTTCACGCATATCTTGGCTCAGATCCCACGGTCGCGTCAGTAACGGACTATTTGAATCCAGACTCGAACGCTGCATTTAGGGAGTACCAATCTCAGAGAGAGGGTCCGAGGCCGATCAACACAAATATGATTTCCTATTGGATCGCTCATGAACCAGAGCTTACGAACGAAGCTATGGAGAGATTACTTGACGACTTCGAAATCATCCGAAAGTATGGTGGAAACATCCCCGATATCGAACGTATCAAAAGGATCCGGAGTATCTTTTTCAAGGACAATGGCCCGCTGAATCTTCGCCATCTCGACCTTATCGGACGCGTCTACTCCAAGTACCACGGTAACAACAGGTTCAGCCGAATCCTTCACAAGTTCTTGGGGCGAATTGTCGTGATGCGCCAACAAGATGGTGACTTACATTTGCTTCCTAAAAGGCCGCCCTGGGATAACTATTCCCCTTATTACATCCCCGATCGTAACGACGATCCGATCTACGAGTTCATAGATGCCTATCGGGATGGGCTCCGCAGAATCATCGACGGAGGAAGGAAAGTAAGGGGCAGCAAATTTTCGCTCTGGAAGGCCTGCGACACTGCGGACGAAAAAGACGGGTCCAGGGTCGGGCTCCTGCGTTTGTCTCTTGTCGACTTCAGCAGGACAGATGCGAGCGCCCGCGTATACAGCAAGCGCCTGAATCGCGTTACTAAGGCTCTGGCCGACAAGCATGCAATCGAATAAGATAATCCCCAGAACTGTGGTTCGTCAACTGTGCCCTAAGGTGAGGGAGCATCAGTCAATGTCTCCCTGTGTCTTGTAGGTTCGAATATACGGAGGCCACGGATGGTTTTTTCCTGGAGTTACGGGATAAGTGGTTCTGCCCGCTTCGGCGCGGTGCCGGGGAGATCGCCGACCAGGTTCGCCCAGCAAGGTAACTGCCAAAAGTGGAGCCTTGCCATTTTGGCCAGGGTCCTTCGGGTGATTTACGTCTTGGCCCCTTGACGAGTTTCCGGATCGATGCTCCTGCGGTTCCCGCCACGGGTCTGCGTCGCCAGCCCAGATGCTTTGAATAGAATGAAAGAACGCTCGCTGATTTGTCGTGACCAGGAGCCGGACCGATAATATCGCAGCGATGCGACGCAACGTCCGTGCCAAGCTGCGTTGATTGGCGTCATCCAAGTCCTGCGCGACGTCGTCCAATACAATCAAAGGGAGCTTAATAGGTTCCGGAGCCCGTCCGTCGTGCGACCGGTTGTCCGGTGCTTGAAGACATTGTCCGAGAATGAATGCGGCCAAGCCCAATAGGTTCTGCTGCGCACTATTCAGAAAAGTGGAAATCTCATTTTCACGGATGCCTTTGCTATCTTTTCCATCCAGGCTAAGAAGCCCAGTGATCTGCAGATCGCGTTCTCCCGCCCCGATACGGAAAGACAGGCCAGGAGTGATTTCACCGCCGTGGAGAGCCGTGATCAAGAACGTAAACAGCCGCGAGAGTTCGTCCCAATCCTGCTCGCGCAACGCAACGGAACACCAGGAATAGACCAAACGGTAAAAGTTCTGATATCCAGGCGGACGTTCCGCTGATGAGTCAGCGTCCTTGATGTTCAGGTCGAGCCAAACCAGAAGATCCAATAGGTTCATTCCGTCCGAGAGGAGTAGCTCCTCCAGATCCAACACCCAGTCCTTCTCCTTTAGGTCTGTCAGTAGTTGCCGTAGAGCATGTTGTCTGCGTTTCGCTTCGTCTCGTCGATAATCGTCTTTGCCGATCCGCTCAAATGCTCCAAGTTCTTCTTTCCTGGCGAGTGGTTCCGACCAGTGAATGAGTCCTTCGACCCAACGACGTCGCCATTGGCTTTCCTTGCCCTCGCTACGATCCGGAAACTGGGACACCAACTCTGTCCAATAAGGCGCACTCTCTTTAAGTCGACGGAAGATCGCCGTGTAGAGTTCGTCCGGCTCGATCACCACTCTATTCGGCGCATTTGAGGAGACATCCGCGCCGATTCTCTTCATCAGACTACCAGCCCAGACCAACTCAATCACACCTTGGCGATGCGGACGGCCAGAGCGTGTCGCCGGTTCATCCGTTGTCCGAGTACCTGCTTCACTGCGTCCTTGTCGAACAGCTCCTGTTGCTGGAGCACCCGATCAATCGACTTTTCGATAGCGTCCTGTTGTTGATCGCGCCACAGCAGAAGGCTGTAAATCGGCTCAATGAACACGACAGGATAACGAAACCCCTTTTGATAACGGAGTGCAGCGACGTCTTCTTGACGAATGATCCATGGATTCGACTGGGGTTTGCTGATCGTGGAGTCTTCGGTGAGCTTGACTGCGGGCAGCGAATCAGCACAGAGTTGTGCTGTGTCTCCGAGATTTCGGACTAGGCTTCGGCCGGAAATCCTGGGTCCCGGAAGCCCCGCCCAGTCCTCTCTCGGCTTTGTGCTGCCCGCCCTACTCGGGCTTTCGTTGGGTCGCGAACTTTGCCACCACAAGATCTCGATGGCATCGACCAAGCTCGATTTCCCAGTTCCGTTCTCGCCGAATACAAGCTGTAGCGCCTGATCCATCCGAAATGTCTCGTCCTTGAATGGCTTGAAGTTGCGCAAGCGCAATTCGTTAAACTGCAAGGGCCGAAGCGCTTTTTGCTTGTAACGGAGTCCAGTTGGCAAACCGCTTTCGGGAGCGAACTGCGGCCCCAGTAAGAGCTTGCGTAGGGCGTCCCCCCGATCACCGACTTCGAGTCCGAGGACATAGTGCAGCAGACAGTCGCCCCATACCTTCGCTAGGCCTTGCCCTTCAGAGACCCCGAAAAAGCGATCACTCACCTTTCTTCTGGACAGCGAGCGACGCAACGGCAGGAGCATACTGGCCAGTAAGCGCTCGAAAGCGTCTTTCTGCTGCACTCTAGTAGCTGCCTCCGGTATGTATTGGATACTCGGGAGCTGCAACTCCTGGAGGCGAGAGATTCGTCTCTTTTCGCGCCAAGCCCTGACCAGCACCTTATAGGTGTCCTTGTCCGTCGTGAGGGCTGCCAATTGTGTAAACGCGTGAACCCCTGATTTGCAGATCTCGCTGTCCGCGGATGTGTCTTGGGCCTGGGGCCGCGCCCAGAAGCTGTCCCCGAGCAGGGCGAGTCCTGTTACGTCGGAAACGAAGTCCTTGGCCAATTGGCCGTCGACTCTCTGCATCGCGTCATTGTCAGCCTCTTTCTCGAAATCATTGTTGGCATGTAACCTCGGACCGCCTCGGACAACGGCCCGTCCTTCTCGCAGCGGATTCCGGTAGAGCTTGACTAAACATAGGGTCGTCGGGAATGCTCCGAGAAGGTCATTTTGGAAGTCAACCGGAGGACGATCCCGCAACCACGCGAGCACATTGCGAAAGCGATGGCCAACATGATGAAACTCGTCCCAAGTCTCCTGGTGCAAAGAGCTGTTTGACGAAGTGCCCCCGAACGCGTCATTGTAGTCAGCATCGATCAGGCCCTCGGCCTGCAGCTCGTCGAGGTAGTGACGCAAGCCGTCAATAATTGAAGCCGGGGACTCGACTCCTGTGCCGCTCATAGACCAGAGGTCCGCCTAGTTAAGAATAGGTTCAATCCCTGTTTTAACAGATCTAGGCCGTCATCTGACAAAGTTTCTCCACTCCTACGGATGGGCCCATTGCTCGAGTCGCCGTCGGCGTGCGGTGCGACATGGTAGGCGAAGTCCTTCAGCCAATCGAACGCTTTGTTGAGAGGGAAAGCCGCCTGATCGATTGGTTGATCTTGTAACGCTTCAGTGGGTCGGGTTAGCGCGGCGTAGTCTGACGTCGGCGGTCGAGTTGTACCTCTTGTTTCTGAATCGATCCCTTGCGGCAATTCCGACCCGAGGTTCAGCATTTCACGCAGATACTGGGAAGATCCATGAATCGCGTCGGGAGAGTGGTTGGCTAACGGATCATCCCACCTCAGGCGCAACTCGACTGGTGTCCTAGCCAGAATCACTGCTCCGAGCTCTCGAGAACGAGGAAAAGCGTAGAGGACCGCAGCCGCTCCAGCACGACCGGACCGAACGTTTGTCAAATCCGGTTCACGGGCCTGTTCGCCGAAGGAGTATGGCGAGCTATCTACCCACGCAGAAACCACAGGCAAAAGCAAGAGATGGGTGTTATCGCATGACAGTGGGATCAGGGGCTGTAACTTCGCATCTGCTATTGTCGGGCATTTGCAGCCCTGTCCTCTGCCCAGCCATTGCAGCGCCAATAGGCAGAGTTCCATGGTTAGCAGCGGCAGGCCCAACGTTGGCAGCTTGAAGGCCGGCAGGTAATATAGCGGCTGGTGTGCGATGCCGGCCGTCACTCGCATATGGTCCGAAGGCGCAAATTTGGGACACCTGTTTGCCAGCAGCCAGTTGGTCTTCACCGTCTCTGGAAAACGGTAATAGAACCTATCTGCGAAATCTCTGAACACCTTATCAGCCGAATTCTCTTCGATCCAACCGGCCAGGGAGCGTTGCATATCGCTGACGGCCAATCCGCTGATGTTGTAACTCAGTGGCTCGTTGAGCAACCACCCGGGAAAGACCTTAAGGTAACGAAAGAACATACTGAACATGTAGACTGTTCGATAGTCCCCCGCCTCGCAGCCGAGCTGAGCGACGTCGTTACCGAGAAAGACCTTGTGCCGTGCACCGGTCAACCTATCGGTCAGAAAGTATCGACTATGTGAAACTGGCTTTGCGCGGTATCTTACCTTGCCGGTCGAGGATTTGCCGGCGCGACGCCCAGGCTTGGTTGTGGGTCTAGTGTCATCGAGGTCCAAGTGGGCATCCGCTTCGGCTTCGGATAGCACTTGTTCAAAGCCCTGCTGTAGCACGGCGTCTCCAAGAGACACCCCGATCAGCCAGCAGATTTTCGTCCTCAGATTATGTAACAACAGATGTCTTGCCCACTCCCGCTGGCCCCAGGATGACAAGGAACGAGCGGTAATGACGAACGTCGGGGGTGTTTGAAACGGTCGCGGAGGCTGAACGAAAGGGCCGGAACGGAGTCTCTTCTTCAGTGCATTTTCGGCGGGTCTTTCCGACCACTCGAGTAAACGGATTAGGCGACCGTGAATATGCGCAATCGGAAAGGTGGGCGAACACCCAATTGCATCACTCTGTGCCAGTTCGCAAAAGGCTATCCGGTCGCTTACGGATGAGAATTCCTCCCTCCACGATACGAGGCTCGCTTCGTCCAAATCGCCCCCCGCCTCGGAACGATCTACCATACCTGTCAACCAAGAACCGAATTCCAGATAATCGTCGTAATTCGTGGTGACGGCCTCGTGAATGAGCTCTTCCCGCGCAAGGCGGGGTAACGTAACCAGACAGGGCATATAGGCTGGGGGAATGTAGCCCTCGTGCAAGGAGCGCGTGTAATCATCCTTGAGATTTTCCAGCAGCCAGATGTGGGCCAATTTCTTGAAGGGCCGCTTGATGACGGATAGGAAACAGGATTCCAGCTGCTTATGGTCGACGTGTTGGCAAAGTTCCTGCAGCTCGAGGCGAATTCGATCGAATTTGTAAGCGGGTACATTTTTGAGAACCGTCTGCTCGTCTTCGCTAAGTGCGAATTTCCAGCCGCGCTCTTGTCTCAACTTTGCCAGGTGGGACTCCGCCGCGTTCCAGGCCTTTTTGGCAAGTGTCTCGAAATCGAGCGAATGGGGCTGGATGCCGATCCCGTAGCCCGCACCCACCAACACGAAGGCCTGATTAGCCGCGAGCTGCCGGCCTAAGTTCGCGGCTGCTCGTGCGGCCGCGGATCTCTGTTCTGCACTATTCGACACCTGCATTCCGTTCCCCGCAATGTTCAGTGAAGCCCGGAGTGAATCACCGCTTCGCTCGGGAGAAAAGGACAGATAAGACGTAGGGCGGCTCGCGCTAACCTCCAGTTGGGGGAAAACTCAACCGAAGTCGGAGGTGTGACATGAAATGGTTCGAGACACCCTTTAACGCAAAAGGTAGCGTAGGAGACCTGGCGTTGTATATGGTCATGCGGCTGGGCAAGCGCCAGTGAAAGCTTGGTTTCACGGATCGACGTCACAGGATTCGTCACGTGACGATCGAGGTGCAACAGATGCAGCCGATTGCTCCGTCGACGTACGACGCGCACAAGGCCCGAGAGAAGGACCCGCAGACGCCGGTTCTCCTCACGCAGACGCCGCAGCTTCTCTTGCTCGCTCGTGGGCGTGCCGTTGCCGCCGCGAGATCGAGACCGTCTGCCCCGGTATCGTCGGGGTCCAGACTACTGCCGCCTGCACCGGGCTATGGTCCGGGCTCGACGCGCCGCGGCTCGGACCCGAGGTCACGCGGACCTTCCGCGGCACCGCAATCGTGATGGTCGCTGGGAGGACGCCGAGGGCACCGTCGACCGGCTGGCGCGACGGCGTAGGAAGGGATCGGGTCGCGACGTCAAGTCCGAACCGGCGCAGGGAGCACCTCAAGACACCGAATTGACCGGTCTCCCAGGGCTCGCGCCGGATCCGACCCTGGTCTGGCCGTTGCTCAGGTCTGCTGCTGTTGGCGTCGGTTCTGGCCGGTCCCGCCCACCAGGGAGCCCAGCGCCGGCAGGTCGAGCAATTGAATGTGTTTGCGGTCGACACGCATCAGGCCGTCTTCTTGGAAACGGGTGAAGAGACGGCTGACGGTCTCGACGGCGAGCCCGAGGTAGTTGCCGATCTCGTGTCGGGACATGCTGAGATAGAAATCCGACGGCGACAGCCCACGCTTGCGCAGCCGTTGCGACAGGCTGAGGAGGAAGGCGGCCAGACGCTCCTCGGCGTTCTTCTTGCCAAGCAGCAGCAACATGTCGGTGTCCTGCACGATCTCCTTGCTGAGCAGCCGGTACATCTGGTGCTGAAGGCTGGGAATGGTTGCCGTGAGCTCCTCCAAACGGGCGAAGGGGATCTCGCAGATGGCCGAGGTCTCCAGCACCTTGGCCGAACAGGCATGCGCGTCCCGCTCGATGGCGTCCAGCCCGATGATCTCGCCCGGAAGATGGAAGCCCAGGACCTGCTCGCCGCCCTCGGGGCTGGGTGCGAAGGTCTTCACCGACCCCGTCTTGACCACGTAGAGCGAGCGGAAGCGGTCTCCTTCGCGGAACAGGAAGTCGCCGCGGTGCAGCGGCCGGGCGCGTTTGACGATGTCGTCGAGCCGTTCCACGTCTTCCGGTGCCAGGCCCATCGGCAGGCAGAGAGCCGATAGTGTGCAGTTCTTGCACGCGACTCGGATGGTTTCTAGAGAAATCACTTTGCGTTGATTCACGACACCGTACCCTCGGTCATCGAACGGCTCGATTCGGGCATGCCGTTTGATCTGGATCAAGTAACTCTATTTTTTAACCGGATCGACGGCAGATTACAAGCGCGAAAAAAGTGTGTACGCGCGAGTCCGAGGTCAGGTGCGCGTCGATCGGGTCAGGCGACCGCCAAGCGGCGCGGTCTGAGCCCTTCAGGGGCGGTCGGTTCGCGATCGGCCTCGGGGGTGAGTCGAGCGATTTGAGCAGCTGCGTTGATTTTGGTAGCTTGTCCGTGCATTCGGGCCACCGTCCTCGACCCCTCCTCCGCTTCACTTCATATGACAAAGTTCATCTTTATCACCGGCGGTGTCGTCTCCTCGCTGGGTAAAGGCATTGCCTCGGCATCGCTCGGGGCCTTGCTGGAGGCCCGTGGCCTGCGGGTCACCATGATCAAGCTCGATCCCTATATCAACGTGGATCCGGGGACCATGAGCCCCTTCCAGCACGGCGAGGTCTATGTGACCGACGATGGCGCCGAGACCGATCTGGATCTGGGTCACTATGAGCGCTTTCTGCGCACCCGCATGGGTCGCAACAACAACTTCACGACCGGCCAGATCTATGAGAGCGTCATCCGCAAGGAGCGTCACGGGGACTATCTCGGGCGCACCGTGCAGGTGATCCCTCATATCACCGATGAGATCAAGGATTGTATCCGCCTGGGTGCCGAAGGCGCCGACGTGGCCATGGTGGAGATCGGCGGTACGGTGGGCGACATCGAGTCGCTCCCCTTCTTGGAGGCGATTCGCCAGATGCGGGTGGAGGAGGGCCATGAGAACGCGCTCTTCATGCATCTGACCCTGGTCCCCTACATTCGCGCCGCGGGCGAGATCAAGACCAAGCCGACTCAGCATTCGGTGAAGGAGCTGCGCTCGATCGGTATCCAGCCCGACATCCTGCTCTGTCGCGCCGAGCAGCACCTGCCGGACGACGAGCGTCGCAAGATCGCGCTCTTCACCAATGTCTCGGAGAACGCCGTCATCTCGGCGGTCGATGCCGACAATATCTACCGCATCCCGCGCCTCCTGCATGCTCAGAGGCTCGATGACCTGGTGGTCCGGCAGTTTCGGCTCGAGGTCCCGGAGGCGGATCTCAGCGAGTGGGACCGGGTCCTGGATGGTTTCGATCACCCGGAGCAGAGGGTGCGGGTGGGCATGGTCGGCAAGTACATGCACCTGACCGAGGCCTACAAGTCGTTGTCCGAGGCACTGGCCCACGCGGGTGTTCACACGGGCACCGAGGTCGAGATCCGCTATCTGGACTCCGAGGAGATCCAACAAGAGGGGACGGCCTGTCTCGACGGGTTGGACGCCATCCTGGTCCCGGGGGGATTCGGTGAGCGCGGGATCGAAGGCAAGGTCGCGGCGGCCCGTTACGCCCGTGAGCGGCAGGTGCCCTATCTCGGCATCTGTCTCGGGATGCAGGTGGCGGTGATCGAGTATGCACGGCATCTGGCCGATCTGGAGGGCGCGCACAGCACCGAGTTCGATCGCCAGACGCCGCACCCGGTCATCGCCCTCATCACCGAGTGGCTCGACGAGGGTGGCAAGCTCGAGACCCGGACCGAAGATGGCGATCTCGGCGGATCCATGCGGCTCGGGGGTCAGAACTGCCGTCTCGAGCCAGGGAGCTTGGCGCGAAGCGTGTATGGAAAGGCTCAGATCCGGGAACGACACCGGCATCGTTACGAGTTCAACAACCGCTATCTCCATCTGATGCAGGACGCCGGCATGCGCTTCTCCGGTTGGTCGTTGGACAGCCGTCTGGTCGAGATCATCGAGATCCCGGACCATCCCTGGTTCATCGCCTGCCAGTTCCATCCGGAGTTCAACTCGACGCCCCGTGACGGCCATCCGCTCTTTCGGGGCTTCGTGCGCGCGGCCCTGGCGCGGCGCGAGATGGTCGGGGGCGAGGTCGTCTGATGCGGCTCGTCGACTTCGAGGTGGGGCTCGATCAGCCGATCTTTCTCATCGCTGGTCCCTGCGTGATCGAGAGCGAGGGTCTGGCCCAGGAAACAGCCGGGTCCTTGCAGGAGATCACCACTGCCCTGGGGATCCGCTTCATCTTCAAGTCGTCTTTCGACAAGGCCAACCGCTCGTCGGCGGCGAGCTTTCGGGGGCTCGGGCTGGAGGCGGGGCTGCGGATCCTGGAGTCCGTTCGCGAGCGGATCGGGGTCCCTGTCCTGACGGACGTGCATGAAGACACGCCGCTGGCGGAGGTCGCGGCGGTGGTGGATGTGCTCCAGACACCGGCCTTCCTGTGCCGCCAGACGAATTTCATTCGCTCCGTGGCCAGTCAGGGGAAGCCCGTCAATATCAAGAAGGGGCAGTTCCTCGCGCCCTGGGACATGCGGCATGTGGTCGAGAAGGCGCGCTCCACGGGTAACCGGCAGATCATGGTCTGCGAGCGCGGGGTCTCCTTCGGCTACAATAATCTGGTCTCGGACATGCGTGCCCTGGCGGTGATGCGCCAGACCGGCTGTCCCGTCGTCTTCGATGCCACTCACTCGGTGCAGTTGCCGGGGGGGCAAGGAGACCGTTCGGGTGGACAGCGCGAGTTCGTTCCCGTGCTGGCGCGGGCTGCCGTGGCGGCCGGGGTCGCCGGGCTCTTCATGGAGACTCACCCTCGCCCCGACGAGGCGCGGAGCGACGGGCCCAATGCCTGGCCGCTCGATCGGATGCGTGAGCTGCTCGCCACCCTCGTCGAGCTCGACCGGCTGGTCAAGGCGTCGGGATTCCCGGAAGATCGCCGCGCGTAAACCAAGTCTCACCGATGCTGCTCGACCGCCGCACGGCTGGAGTCATTTGAACCAACGCATTTCACTCTGAACGCGGTTTAGGTTCATCATCATCCAATTCCCTTTGTCCAATCCCCGTTCTTTCAGGAGTTGAGGAGCCATGTCCGAGATCGTCGATGTCCGTGCACGAGAAGTGCTGGATTCCCGCGGCAATCCCACCGTCGAGGCCGATGTCATCACTTCCGACGGCGCCATTGGCCGCGCCATCGTGCCGTCCGGTGCCTCGACCGGCTCGCGCGAGGCGTTGGAGCTGCGCGATCGGGATCAGCCGCGTTATGGTGGTAAGGGTGTACTGGCTGCGATTGCCAATATTCAGAGCGAAATTCGCGATGCCGTCATGGGGATGGAGGTCTCCGACCAGCGGGCACTGGACCGGTGCATGATCGAGCTGGATGGAACCGACAACAAGTCGCGTCTGGGTGCGAACGCGCTGCTCGGCGTCTCGCTGGCCGCCGCCCATGCCTCGGCCCAGGAGAAGGCCTTACCCCTCTTCCTCTCGCTCTCCAATGGGCCGCATCGTCTGCCGGTCCCCATGATGAATATCATCAACGGCGGCGAGCACGCCGACAACAGCGTGGACTTCCAGGAGTTCATGATCCTGCCGGTGGGCGCTTCCAGCCTGCGCGAGGCGGTGCGCTATGGGGCCGAGATCTTCCATGCGCTCAAGGGGGTCCTGCACGCTCGCGGGTTGGCCACGGCCGTCGGCGACGAAGGCGGTTTCGCGCCCGATCTGCCCTCCAATGAGGCGGCGATCGAGGTGATTCTGCAGGCCATCGACAAGGCCGGTTTCAAGGTCGGGTCCGACATCTATCTCGGGCTGGACGTGGCCGCCTCCGAGTTCTACCAGGGCGGTCGCTATCACCTCAAGGGCGAGGGGCGCAGCCTCGACTCGGACGGAATGATCGATCTGCTCGGGGACTGGGTCGGGCGATACCCCATCCTGTCGATCGAGGACGGTCTGGCCGAAGACGACTGGGATGGCTGGAAGCGTCTGACGGAGCGTCTCGGCGACAAGGTCCAGATCGTGGGCGACGACCTCTTCGTGACCAACACCCGGATCCTGCAAGAGGGGATCGACAAGGGGATCGCCAATTCCATCCTGATCAAGGTCAATCAGATCGGCACCCTGACCGAGACCCTCGAGGCCATCGCCATGGCCCAGGGGGCCGGCTACACGGCGGTGGTCTCCCATCGTTCCGGCGAGACCGAAGACACCACGATCGCGGATCTGGTGGTCGGCGCCGGCACGGGTCAGATCAAGACGGGCTCGCTGTCTCGTTCCGACCGGGTGGCCAAGTACAATCAGTTGATGCGTATCGAAGATCAATTGGCGGAAGAGGCCGTCTATGCCGGCCGCGCCGCGTTCAGATGGCTCTGATGAGGCCTGGGTGCGGGACGGTCTGATCCGGCCCCGGGCGCCCGCTGCGGGCGGAGACCCACATGCGTTGGCTGATCGCCTTGCTGATTCTCTTCCTGGTGGTGCTTCAATACCGGCTCTGGGTGGGCGAGGGGAGCCTGGCGGAGCTCCACGCCCTGAAGGAGGAGATCGCCGCCCAGGAGGCCGAGATCGCGCGCCTGAGGGCCCGCAATGAGGAGCTTCAAGCGGAGGTCATCGACCTTGGCGAGGGTTTGGATGCCATTGAAGAGCGGGCGCGCAGCGAGCTGGGCATGATCAAGCAAGGCGAGATCTTCATTCAGGTCATCGAGCGCCCGGCCTCGGAGGAGGTGCCATGAAGACGACTTCAGCACTCTGGGCGGTCCTGCCCGCCGCCGGGGTCGGACGCCGGATGGGCAGTGCCATCCCGAAACAGTATCTGGAGCTCGCGGGTCGGAAGGTGATCGAGCATACTCTGGATCTCTTCGTGACCCACGCGCGCATTCGCGGTGTGGTCGTGGCACTGGATGCGGCGGACGCCCATTGGGACTCGACCCTCTACGCCGATCATCCCAAGGTGATCCGGACCAGGGGCGGTGCTGAACGCTGCCATTCGGTCCTCAATGCGGTCGCGGCGCTCGAAGGACGGGCCGCCGAACGGGATTGGGTCCTGGTCCACGATGCCGCGCGCCCCTGTCTGCGGGTGGAGGATCTGGACCGTCTGATCGAGCAGCTGAGCGATGACGCGGTGGGCGGTCTCCTCGGGATTCAGGTCCGCGATACCATGAAGCGTACCGGGGGCGACGAGCGCATCGACGCGACGCTGGATCGGGCCCGTCTTTGGCATGCCTATACCCCCCAGATGTTCCGGCTCGGCCTCTTGCGTCAGGCGCTGAGCGAGGCACTGGCGGCCAACCATCTGGTCACCGACGATGCCTCCGCCGTCGAGCGTCTGGGGCATGCGCCGCGCCTGATCGAGGGTCACGCGGACAATATCAAGATCACCCGGGCCGAGGACCTTCCCTTGGCCCGCTTCTTTCTCGAGCAACAGGGGCGCCTCCTGGGGTGAGTCCCGGCCGGTTGCCGCTGGCAGGAGACATCGAGCATGTTGATCGGTCAGGGCTTCGATGCCCATCGGTTCGCGCCGGGTCGGCGGTTGGTGCTGGGTGGCGTGGAGATTCCACATGATCAGGGCCTGATCGCCCATTCGGACGGTGACGTCCTCATCCATGCGCTCTGCGACGCACTCCTAGGGGCGGCTGGGCTCGGGGATATCGGGCGTCACTTCCCGGATACGGATGCGGCCTATGCCGGCATCGACAGCCGGATCCTGCTGCGGCGGGTCGTCGCCAGCCTGGCCGAACGGTCACTTGGCGTGCATAACGCGGATCTGACCATCATCGCGCAGCGTCCCAAGCTCTCGCCCTATATTCCTGCCATGTCCCGGACCCTCGCCGAGGACCTGGGTTGCGAGGCGAGCCGGGTCAACGTCAAGGCGACGACCATGGAAGAGATGGGCTTCACCGGCCGCGGCGAAGGGATCGCGGCTTCCGCGGCGGTGCTTCTCACGGAGCGGTGAGCGCCCGGTCGAGACCCTCCTGGACCAGTTTTGGCGCCCTTCCGCGGGCGCACGGTGGGCCGCTCGATCGCGGTCGTCTCCGGGTCCAGCATGCTGACTTCCAGGTCGAGGAACGTCTTGGGTTCGCGCCGGACGGCGTGGGTGACCACCTGCTGCTTCGCGTCCGCAAGGTCGGGGCCAACACCGAATGGGTCGCCCGCCGCTTGGCCGCCTTGGTGGAGGCCCCTGGCTCGGCGGTTGGCTACGCTGGGCTCAAAGACCGCCATGCCGTCGCCAGCCAATGGTTCTCCGTCCCGCGTCCGCGCAGGAGTCGGCCCGACTGGTCGGCCCTGACGACGGACGGCATCCAGGTGCTGGAGGTTCACCCGCACCGGCGCAAGCTCCGTCGCGGGGTCCTGGCGGGAAACCGATTTCGGATTCTGGTCCGGGACGCCGGGCCGGCGATCCGGGAGCTGGATGCGCGGCTCGACCTCATCCGTGCCCGGGGTGTTCCCAATTATTTCGGCGAGCAGCGATTCGGTCACGACGAGGGTAACCTGGTCCGGGCCCAGGCACTCTTCCAGGGGACTGCCGGCCGTGCGACTCGTCAACGGCGTGGCCTCTGGCTCTCCGCTGCCCGTTCCCAGGTCTTCAACCAATTGCTGGCCGAGCGGGTCCGACGGGGTGATTGGGACCGGCCCCAGCCAGGCGATTGTCTCGCGCTCGAGGGCTGTCATTCCTATTTCCCCGTCGACAGGGTCGATGAAACCCTGCGTGAGCGTTGTGCAGGCATGGACCTGCACCCGAGCGGTCCGCTTTGGGGCGCGGGGGTCCTGCCCACACATGGAGAGGTGAGGGCGTTGGAGGAGGGCCTTGCCGCCCGTTTTGGCGGCTGGACTCAGGGGCTCGCCGACTTCGGGTTGAAGCAGGAGCGCCGAGCGCTACGCTTGCCGGTCGCCGAGCTGAGCGGGCGGCGACGGCCCGAGGGTCTCGAATTGAGCTTCGAGCTGCCGCCCGGATCCTACGCGACCGCGGTGCTGCGCGAGATCCTCGAATGGGAGTCAGGAGCGACCGGTGGATCGTCCTCAGAGAAACCGACAATCGTCGGAGCTAGCGCGGTTTAAGATATGAAAGAATGTGAAATTTTAAACCGCGTCCCGACCAATGCCAGTGAAGTCCTTAAAGCCAGACACAAAGTGAAAACGATGCATTTCACTCTGGAAGCGGTTTAATAATATCCGACCAGAGATTCGAACCTCGAGGCTGAGATGCGTTACGCTTGGTGGATAGCTCCGGTGTTGCTGCTGGACCAGAATGTCGCTGCGGTGCAGTGGCCGCTGGAGGTTCGCGAGAATGGCGACTGCCGCGAGATCACCGTCTTCCTCGAGGAGGAGGACATGCGAGCGGTTCCTTCCTGGGGCCCCGCACAGGGTGCCCCGCCACTGACGGTTGCCGGCGCGATTCGCGAAGTCCGCCACTGGGTCGATGCGAGCTTTCGATTGAAGGGGCTTCGGATTCATGAGGTCGAGCTCAAGCCCATTGGTCATCGGGATGCCGGTCGTCATTGGTACTATCTCGTCCAACTGCGTCGCTCGGTCAACGGTCGGCCCGATCGGCACCATGTCGCTGTCTTGATGAACGGTCGGGTCATACCCGCGATTCGGTCCAGCGCATGGCTGCGATGAAGGAACGACTCTCGGACTGTGTCGACCGCTTCCGGGCCCTGGCGCCGGCCTGTGACTACTGGACCCTGCGTCTGGTGGCCGAGGAGTCGGAGCACCTGGAGGTCAGGCAGGGCGTCGCGGAGCCGAGCCTATTCGACACCTCGCTGGGCGTCATGGTGACCCTGGTCAAGGGGCGTGGGATCGGCTACGGCGCGACCAGCGATCTGAGCACGGCCGGATTGCGAGCTGCTCTCGAGCGGGCGGGTGAATGGGCGTTGCTCCATGCCCGGCTCGGGCTCTTCGACGCCCAGCTTTGTCCGCGTAGCAGTCTGCGAGCGGAGTATCGTTCGCGGGTCCAGGAACCCTGGGCGTGCCGATCCGTTGCGGACAAGCTGGAATTGCTCCGGATGGCCAATCAGGCCATGGCGATCGATGCGCGCATCCGCGACTGGGCGGCCTGGCTCGAATACCGGCGTCTGTTCCAGTGGCTGGAGACCAGTGATGGTGGGCGGGTCACCCAGACCTTGGAGTTCGTCCATCCTGGGCTCTCGGCCGTGGCCAATTCCGGGGGCCAGACCCAACGCCGTCGCGGGGGTGGTTCGAGCAGTGCGCAGCAGGGTGGACTCGAGCGCATCGAGGCGGTCCGTCTGCTCGAGGACGCGCCCCGAGTGGCGGAGGAGGCGATCGCGCTGCTGGAGGCCCCGGAGTGCCCGCAGACGAACTGCGACCTCGTCCTCATGCCGAGCCAGCTGGCGCTCCAGATCCACGAGAGCATCGGCCACCCGCTCGAGCTGGACCGGATTCTGGGCGATGAGCGCAACTATGCCGGGACCAGCTTCGTCACCCCGGGCATGTTCGGCCGCTACCCTTATGGCTCCGAGCTGCTCAATGTCACCTTCGATCCGACCCTGCCGGGTGAGCTGGTCTCCTTGGCCGCCGATGACGAGGGCAACCCCGCCCGGCGCCAGTACCTGATCCGGCGAGGGATCCTGGAGCGCCCGCTTGGGGGTCCCTTGTCGCAGTCTCGTGCCGGGCTACCGGGTAGCGCCTGCAGTCGGGCCAGCGGGTGGGACCGCCCGCCCATCGATCGCATGGGCAACATCAATCTGGAGCCGGGAGAGGGCAGCCTCGCCGACCTGGTCGCGCGGGTGGAGCGGGGCGTGCTGATGGACACCAATCGCTCCTGGTCGATCGACGACAGTCGCAACAAGTTCCAGTTCGGTTGCGAGCTGGGTCGACTGATCGAGGAGGGCGAGCTCAAGGGGCTGGTGCGTAACCCGGGTTATCGGGGCATCTCGACGGACTTCTGGCGCCGCCTCGACGCGGTCGGTGGTCCCGAGAGCCAGGAGGTCCATGGGGTGCGCAACTGTGGCAAGGGCGAGCCCAATCAATCGGTCTACGTCGGCCATGCGGCTCCACCTTGTCTCTTCCGCCAGGTGGCCGTGTTCGGAGGCGCTGCGTGATGCAGGAGGCCTTTTTCGCCCTGGCCGACCGCCTGCGGTCCGGCATCGCCGGCCAAGAGGTGCTCTTCTGCAGCCTTGGCGGTGAGGTCTCCGAGTTCGTGCGCCTCAACCGCAATCGTATCCGCCAGGCCGGCCAGGTACGCACTGTCCGCCTGGGTCTGAACCTGATCCATGGGGCTAGACAGGTCGAGGGTAGCTGCAACCTTTCCGGCGAGCCGAGGTCGGATCTCGAGCAGGCCCGCTGGTTGCTCGGGCGTCTGCGCGAGCGGCTCGCCCATGTTCCAGAGGATCCCTTTCTCAACTACTCGACCGACCCCAGCGAGGGTCAGCGCCAGATGGGTGATCCCTGCCCACCCGCCGAAGAGGCCGTCGCCGAGCTGATCGCGGCGGCGCGCGGGATGGACCTGGTCGGCATCTGGGCCAGCGGAGAGATGTTCGAGGGGCTCGCGAGCTCCATCGGTCACCGTCACTGGCATCGAAGCCTGAGCTTCAACCTGGATTGGAGCTGTTTCCTGGAGGCGGACAAGGGGGTCAAGGCGGGTTGCGCTGGTCTGCATTGGGATGCCACGCGGGTGCATCGAAGACTCCGTGTCATGCGCGAAGAGCTGCGCGTCATGGCAGGGTCCGCACGTACCATCGCGCCCGGCCGTTATCGCGCCTATCTGGCCCCGGCGGCGGTCCAGGAACTGATGGACCTATTGGCCGATGGTGGTTTCGACCTCAGGTCTCATCGGACGTGCCAGACCCCATTGCTCGGCCTGGCGCGCGGGGAGCGCGAGCTGGATGCGGGTGTCTCCATCTGCGAAGAACATGGTCGTGGATTGACCGCCGATTTCACTGCGCAGGGCTTTCTGAAACCTGCCTCTGTGGTGCTGGTCGAGAAGGGCCGTTACGGTCGGTGTCTGGTCGATGCGCGTGACGGAAAAGAGTACGGCGAGGCCGTGAATGCCGCGACCGACGCCCCCGAGTCCTTGGGTCTCGATCCCGGGGACATCCCGCTGGCCGAGGTGCTTCGCCGGCTCGACCGGGGTCTCTACATCGGTAACCTCTGGTACGGCAACTGGTCGGATAGCAACGACTGTCGTCTCACCGGGATGACCCGGTTTGGCACCTACTGGGTGGAGAACGGCGAGATCGTCTCACCGGTCAACGTCATGCGCTTCGACGACAGCCTCTATCATTTGCTAGGCGACCGTTTGGAGGGGCTGACGCGCGAGCGCGAGCTGATTCTTTCGGCCGATACCTACGAGGGCCGCTCGACCGAAAGTTCGCTTCTGCCAGGGTTGCTGGTCTCGGGGATCGAGCTGGCTCTGTGAGCATTGTGATGCCGGTGCGCTGGACGCAGTTATTCTCCCGACGAGCCACTTGTGGGAGTGTGCCATGGATCATTGCCGACTCATCTATCGCAGCACCTGCACCGACAAGTTCATGCCCAACGAGGCGTTGCGCGAACTGGTCGGGCGCAGTTCGGAGCACAATCGACCCGCGGGCATCACTGGTCTCTTGGTTCTGACGGGTGACCGCTTTCTGCAAGTCCTGGAGGGACCAGAGGACGCCGTCAACGACCTCTATGCGCGGATCATCCCGGACAAACGCCATCACGACCTGCGGCTGATCTGTTACGAGCCCATTGGGGACCGCTATTTCGACGATTGGAGCATGTCTCTGGTCGATCTTTACGACCAGCCGAAACCGGTCCGTGAGTTCCTCGCTCGCAAGTACCGTGCGCAGGAGGATGCGGTCCAGATCCCGGCGCGACTGCATGAGGTCTATGCGCTCCTCTTGGATGCGCGGGCCATCTGTCTGGGCCGGCCGTGGGAGACGTCCTTCGAGGCAGGCAGCGGTGATGCCCAACCGAGTCGCGCCGAGAGCGAGTGAGACGCGGTGAAGGGAACGGCTCTCCTCTGGGTTCTCCTCTTGACGTGCACCCAGCCGTTTGCGGGCGGGCAGCTGTACCACTGGGTGGACGAGACGGGCCAGTCCCATTTCAGCGATCGACGGCCGTCCGATACCCATGTGTCGGTCGAGGTGCAGCCGTTGCCGCGACGTGCGCCATCCGGCCGGCCCATCCCCGACCGCTACTCGGTGGTGGATGAGGCCCGGCGCATGGAGGTGGAGCGCGCTTTGCGTGAGCGGGCGCGCATGGAAGAGCGGTTGCGGCGTCTGGAGGAGCAACGGCTGGTTGCGGAGCTCGAGGTGGCCCGCGCACAGGCCAGGCGGCTCGCAGAAGAGCCGCGATGGTACGGGTATCCAGGTCTCCTGCCCCCGCCACCCATGCATCCGCCTGCATGGGCGGGTCACCGACCCGGGCGCTCGGATCCGCGACCGGATCATCGTCGGGGGCGTTCGTTGCGGCGTCCGGGGCGGTCGCTCCACCCCTCTTCGGCAGGATCCGTCTTCCGCACCAAGCCTTGAACCTGAACCGCGCCCAGCACGGTATGCGATGTTTCTGGTTTGGATCGGTCTTGGCAAACTCGACCACTGCCGGAGCGAGCGCGGTTTAAGCTATGAAAAAATAAGATTTTAAACCGCGTCTCTACCAAGGCCAGTGACGTCCTCAAAGTCAGACACAAAATGAAAACGATGCATTTCGCTCTGGACGCGGTTTAGATTGATCCCGTCGGCCATGGACCCGGATCATCTCCGTGGCGCTGGGCCGCTCTGCCGCCCCCATGGGCGATTGGCGTAGGCTTCCCGATCAGATGGCGCC
>JANQGF010000182.1 GCA_028277465.1 Chromatiaceae bacterium | reverse complement strand
GTAGGTTGGGGTGAGGAACGAACCCCAACGCGGCGCCTGTTGGGCTTCGCTCTCGCTCAGCCCAACCTACAATCGGTCGATATCCTGGGTAAATTCTTTCCAGGAAATCACCTCAGTGTGCCGATACCAGCTTGAGCCCGATGATGCCGACGACGATCAGACCCACGAAGAAGAAGCGCGCGAGCGTCGCCGGCTCGTTGAACAGGAAGATACCCAGCACGAAGGTGCCGACCGCGCCGATTCCGGTCCAGACCGCGTAGGCCGTCCCCATGGGGATGCTCTTCTGGGCGATCAGCAAGAGTGCGCCGCTCGCCGCCATGCAGAGGCCGGCGAAGAGGATCCAACCCCAGCGCAGTCCGGAGTCCGCCAGTCCCAGCTTGAGCCCGACCGGCCAACCCCATTCGAAGAGGCCGGCGATGATGAGATACAACCAAGCCATGAGTCCCCCCCGTCAGAAGAAGCCATCAGGTGTGTGGGACACCCCGAGACACTCGTGCAACCTCTGATCATTCATCCTCGTCGGAGGACTGCAGCGCATCGACCAGGGATCTTGGGAGCGAGCGCAGCTGTGTGCGCAAACGAGGTACGATGCGACCATGGAGCAGGTCGTCTTCCGAGCGCCCGCTCTGACCCAAGGTGTCGAGATAGGCCTCGAGAAAGAGCCCGGGCGGGAGCTCGTCGGTCTGATGCAATCGGTGATAGAAACGCCGGGCCAGATAGAGCAGGGCGACGTTCGAGCGGATCGCGGCGGGTATCCGTTCGGGCGGGGTGAACTCGGGGTAATGCTGGTATTGCAGGCTGTCGCACAGGGTCTCCGGCAGGTTCCAACTCCGAAGCAGCTCGGAGCCCATCTCGGCGGCGGCGATGAAGTCGAACAATCGGCTGAGCCGAGGGTTGGAGGTCTTGAGCAACTCGGTCACGACCAGACCGATATCGCTGAGGATCCCGATCGTGGCGATCTCCGCCGGCTTGGCGACATGGACGGTCTGGGAAAGCACGAAGGCGAGTCGCGAGATCTCGATCGCACGCCGATGGATCTCGGCGAAATAGGGTGTGCTCGGCAGGCTTCGGCGCATGCCCTCCGACATGATGATCTGATAGACGCTGTTATGCCCCAAGAGCACGATCGCATGACTGACGTTGGTGACCTTGTAGAGAAAGCCGTAGAAGGGTGAATTGGCCGCCTTGAGCAGGGTGCTGGTCAGGGATGGATCCATACTCACCAGCTCGACGATCTCGGCCTTGGTCGTCCGGTCATCGAGCATCTTGTTGAGCAGGGTCAGGGTCGAGACGGGTAGCGCCGGGACCTTGGCAAAGAGTTGTCGCGCGGCCTCGGTCTGCGCGAATCCCACGCCGCACTGACTCCCGACCGCATAGAGGGCATCGATCAAGCCGGCATTGAGGCTTGCGAACTGGCTCTTCTGGCGCTCCAGCCGACGCAGCCGATCCAGGTTGAGCCGCCGCATCCGCTGGGTCAGATAGTCTTTGAGCGCGGGGTCGCTCGCGGCGAACGTCGGCGCATCGATGACCAGGACGGTCGTCGGCACGACGGCGATCGCCGTGGCGTCCTGGGTCGAGTCGTCCTCGAAATCGACGTCGCAGATCCAATCGCCGGGACCGAACCACTCGCCCGCCCCTTCGCTTCCATATCTGAGCTGGAGCCGACCGGCGGTCAGGATATGGAGGCGATCGGCTCTGTCCTCGGGGCCGAACAGGAGGTCGCCGGGCGCCAGCTTGACCAGTGTCGCCGTATTGAAAAGCCGCACCAGGTCGGCGTCGGGCAGCCCGGGAAAGGCGTCCGCATCGCCGGCGGCCTTCAGCCCCTCGGCCAGTGGTCCCTGCGATCGGCCGCTCGATGCCCCGCCTTGTTTCCAGAACCGCATCTGACCTTTCCTCAGCGCTCAATCAGCCCGCCGTAGGTATCCTACATGACAGGATGATGCCTGCGGCGGGTTGTGAATCACCTTTGGAATATCCATTCGCGACGAGCCAAGGCTCAAAACGGCCGCAGCAGATGGGCCCGATAATGCCGCAACTCGGCGATGGACTCGCGGATGTCGTCCAAGGCGCGGTGCCGGCCGACCTTGCTGAATCCATTCGCGACCTCGGGTGCCCAGCGTTGGGCCAGGATCTTGAGGGTGCTGACATCCAGGTTGCGGTAGTGACAATAGGCCTCGAGCTTCGGCATCCAGCGTGCCAGAAAGCGACGGTCTTGACAGATGCTGTTGCCGCACAGAGGCGAGGCATGGGCGGGCACATGCTCCGTCAGGAATTCCAGGGTGGCGGCCTCGGCCTCGGCCTCGGCGACCTGGCTCAGGCGAACACGATCGACCAGACCGGAGGCGCCGTGATGTTCGCGATTCCAGTCATCCATGCCCGCCAGGATCGCCTCCGGCTGATGGATCGCAATGACGGGCCCCTCGGCCACGACCTCAAGATGGCTGTCGGTGATGACGGTCGCGATCTCGAGGATGTGGTCTCTGAAGGGATCCAGACCGGTCATCTCGAGATCGATCCAGATCAGGTTGGTCTCGCTCTTACTCATGCTTTCGATGTCCATTTGGCGCCAGGGCCGGGGTCGCCGCGATCCTTCTCGGACCAGCGAGGCGCTGGGTCGGCGCACGACTCCAATCGGCGTTGCGCCCATTCGGGTTGTCGCTCTGACCGCTGAACCCACGAGCCTGCCACCATGACCCATTGTGCGAAGGATCCACGGCTCTCATAAACTATGTCGGAACCATTTCCCGGAGCTCAAGCCAATGATCAAGCACTCTCTTCTGGTCTCTTGCCTGGTGGGTCTTCTCGCGATCGCGGGGCGCAGTGCCCTGGCCGCCCAAGGCCAGGAGGCCGCGACACTCTATCAGGCCCACTGTGTGAGCTGCCATGGTAGCGAGGTTTACACGCGCGAGGATCGCAAGATCGCTTCCTTCGAGGCGCTCGAGCGCCAAGTCCAGCGGTGCGAGCTGTCACTGGGTCTGCGATGGTTCGATGATGACATCGAGAATGTCGCCTCCTATCTGAATCATCGCTTCTATCGTTTCGAGCCCTGAGCTCATGCCCAAGCGCCGCTTGTCCGAGCGTCAGATCGAGCGGATACGCAGGATCCAGGAGCGCCGTCGCGAGCGGCTCGCGTCGCGTCCGGACAGGGCGCTGGCCGAGCTCGAGGCCGAGACCGAGCCGGAAGAAGGCCGAGTGGTCGTGCGCTATGGCGTCAATCTGGCCGTGGAGGATGGCGCCGGGCGTCTCTTCCATTGTCTCTCGAGGCGTCACATCGGTCACCCGGTCTGTGGTGATCGGGTCGTGTGGCAGCGGATCGGTGGCAAGCAGGGCGTGGTCACGGCGATCCTGCCACGGGCGACGGTCCTCAGCCGGCCCGATTTCAGCGGTCGCGACAAACCGCTCGCCGCTAACCTGACACGGCTTCTGGTCCTGGTCGCCCCGGAGCCGGAGCCGAGCGGCTATCTGGTCGACCAGTATCTGGTGGCCGCCGAGACCAGCGGGATCGAGGCGTTGATCCTGGTTCACAAGACGGATCTGTTGGTTGGTGAGGCAGGGGCGGTCTTCCGAGGCCGCTTCGCTCACTATCAGAGGATCGGCTACGGGGTCCTGTGGACCAGCCTGCGCCGGCCCGCAACGCTCGAGGCCCTGAGCCAGGGGTTGGCGGGTCAAACCAGCGTGCTGGTCGGGCAGTCGGGGGTCGGCAAGTCCTCGCTGGTCAAGGCACTGCTCCCGGATCGCGAGATCCAGATCGGGCGTCTCTCCGAGGCCACGGGTCTTGGGCGGCACACGACCTCGGCGGCGACCTGCTACCGGATCTTCAGCAACGGCCTTCTGATCGACTCGCCGGGTGTGCGCAGCTTTCGGCTCGGCGACATCGACCGCGAGGACCTCCAGCGGGGTTTCCGCGAGTTCAGGCCCTATCTGGGCCAGTGCCGTTTCGGCGACTGCCGTCACGATCAGGAGCCCGGTTGCGCCATCCGCCAGGCCGTGGCCGAGGGTCGGGTCGCCCCCGAACGGTTGGCCAACTTCCAGCATCTGCTCGCGGCTCGATCCGCATAGCCAGCCTGTGCTCCTCGAGTCGGTCAGCGTCCCTCGAGCACCAGGATGCGACGTGCCCCGACCGCGAGCGGGTTTGTCTCGATGAGCCTCTGCTCGCTCGGGTCGGTGACATCCGCCGGGGGGGTGCCGCCGGTGTCGAGTGCCAGGTACCAACGACTGGAGGCGAGCACCGGCAACTCGAAGTGACACTCCCGATCGCCCATATTGATCAGCACCTGGAGCAGATCCTCGTCGGGACCGACCGGCCCCAGGGTGAAGGCAAGCTGCTGCGACAGCGGGTCGTCCCAAGGTGGCTCATTCAGTCCTGTGCCGTGCCAGGTCACGTCGGGGAGGTCGGAGCCCTGATTCGGCCGCCCGGAGAGAAAACGTCGGCGTCGCACGCTGGGGTGGCGTTTGCGCAAGGCGATCAGGCCACGCACGAATCGCAGCATGTCGCGATTGCGTTCCACCAAGGACCAGTCGAGCCAGCTCAGCTCATTGTCCTGACACCAGGCGTTGTTGTTGCCGTCCTGACCGCGTAGCAGCTCGTCGCCGCTCAGCAGCATCGGGATGCCTTGACTCAGGAACACCAGGGTGAGCAGATTCTTGGCCTGCCGGCGCCTCAGCACCAGGACCTCGGGGTCGCTGGTGTCACCCTCGACCCCGCAGTTCCAGCTCAGGTTGTCGCTGGTGCCGTCGCGATCGCCCTCGCAGTTGGCGCCATTGCGCTTGTGATGGTAGGAGACCAGATCCCAGAGGGTGAAACCGTCGTGGCAGGTCACGAAGTTGACGCTGTTGATCGGTTGGCGCAGATTCGCTTGGTAGAGATCGCTGCTACCCGAGAGCCGGGTTGCAACCTCGGCGATCAGGCCCGGGTCGCCCCGTACGAAACGCCGGATGCTGTCGCGATAGCGCCCGTTCCACTCCATCCAGCGATAGCCGGGAAAGCTGCCCACCTGATAGAGCCCCGCGGCGTCCCAGGCCTCCGCGATGATCTTGGAGGCGGCCAGGGTGTCGGAGAGCTCGATCCCCCAGAGCACCGGCGGATTCGCCAGGGGCCTGCCCTCGGCATCGCGGGCCATGGCGCTCGCGAGATCGAACCGGAAGCCGTCGACGTGCATCTCGCGCACCCAGTACTCCAGCGCATCGAGGATGAAATGGGTCACCAGCGGGTGGTTGGCGTTGACGGTATTCCCGCAGCCGGTGAAATCCAGATAGATCCCCTTGTCGATCCCGTCCAGGCAATAGAAGGTCTCGTTGCCGAAACCCTTGAAGGTCATGGTCGGTCCGCCGCTGCCGCCTTCGCTCGTGTGATTGAAGACCACATCCAGGATGACGCCGATGCGTGCCTTGTGCAGCGCCTTGACCATGTCTCGAAATTCGCGGCGATGCGTCCCCTGGTCCGGGGTCACGCAGTAGCCGGGGTGCGGCGAGAAGAAACCGAAGCTGCTGTAGCCCCAGTAGTTGCGCAGACCACAGTCCCAGACCGCCTCGGGCACGTCCTGCTCGTCGAAGGCCATGACCGGCATGAGCTCCACATGGGTGATCCCGAGCTCCTGCAGATAGGGGATCTTCTCGATCAAACCGAGGAAGGTCCCCGGGTGCTCGACACCCGAGGTCGGATGGCGGGTGAAGCCGCCGACATGCAGCTCATAGACGATGATCTGTTCCGAGGGCAACCGGATCGGCGTATCGCCCTCCCAGTCGTAATCCTCGGCGAGCACCATGGCGCGCGGCGAGTCATGCGGTCTGGCCCCCTCGCGCTGGCGGCGCCAGCGGTCCCAGGGGCCGACATTGACGGCGCGCGCCCAGGGATCCACCAGCTCGATGCCCGGGTCGAAACGCCATCCGTGCGCGTGGGGATCGTTCGGGCCCTCCATGCGCCAGGTGTAATGGGTGCCGGGTGGCAGATCCAGCACCAGGACATGCCAGGAGAAGAAGGTGTGGTTGGCCCCCGGATCGAGCCGGATGGTCTGAAAGGGCTCGGGGCTGGTTGCGCTCTCGTAGAGCAGCAGTTCGGCTCCAGTGGCATGGCGGCTGTACACGGAGAAGTTGACACCGTCGTCCTCGACGGTGGCCCCGGGGGGGTAGCGGCGACCCGGGAAGATCTGATAGACGGCGGACATGGCGAATGGAGCTCGGCGGATTGAGATGGATGGGAGCGAGATCGAGGAACAGCGGCGATCGGCGAAGGCGCGAGGGTGAGGTGGGCTCATTCCTGAGCGCGGCGCATCATAACACGTGATCGGTCCGTCGATCCTTCAATGGCCGCTCGCGCAATAGGCCCCGACCAGAGGGGGCGCGGATTTCGACCGCTCCACGGCATTTGGCGCCGCAACGGCATGTCGACTCCCGAGCGGTCACTCGCTCGACTTCCGCCGGCCAGCCGCCTTTCTCGCGCGACGGGTTGTCCCCATCTCCTCAGCAGGCTCGTCGCGGCGAGGCGCCGCTCCTACCAAATCGAGCGGCTGGGGTGCTGTTCCACGGTAACCATGATTGGTGTCGATCTCGTGACGCCGGGGGTCCTCGCGCGGGACTCGGGACGCCGAATCGCGCCTGTGACTGTCGCGGCGGGACGAATCCACCGAGCCAATTCAACATGAACCCAGCTCAAGATCCACCTCTCGGTGCCGGCCTCGGGCTAAGGCGCGCCTTTCTCGCGGAGCTGGCCGATCGGTCTCCGCCCCAGGTCGCCTTCTATGAGATCGCCCCGGAGAACTGGATCGGCATAGGAGGGGCCAACGCACGCCGCCTGCGCGCACTGACCGAGCGTCATGCCTTCGTCTGTCACGGTCTGTCGCTCTCGATCGGTGGGCCGACTCCGCTCGACCTGGGCCTCGTTAGCCGAATCAAAGGATTCCTGGAGGGCCACGGGATCGCCCTCTACTCGGAGCACCTGAGTTACAGCTCCGACGGGGGACACCTCTACGACCTGCTGCCCGTCCCTTTCACCGAGGAGGCCGTCCGGCACCTGGCCCGGCGCGTGCGTCGAGTGCAGGATGTGCTGGAGCGGCGCATCGCCCTGGAGAACGTCTCTTACTATGCCGCCCCCGGACGGGAGATGTCGGAGATCGATTTCATCACGGCGGTGCTGGCGGAGGCGGATTGCGATCTCTTGCTCGACGTCAACAATATCTATGTGAACGGCATCAACCATGGTTATGACCCCCATGATTTCTTGCGCCGGCTCCCGGGGGAGAGGATCCGCTATGCGCATATCGCCGGCCATGAGAGGGCGGCCGCGGACCTCTGTGTCGACACCCATGGCGCGGCCGTGATCGACTCGGTCTGGGGCCTGTTGGACCAGTCCTACGCCCACTTCGGGGTCTTTCCGACCCTTTTGGAACGCGACTTCAATATCCCGCCCCTCGACCAGCTGCTACAAGAAGTGGATCATATCCGTGAGATTCAGACCCAGCATATCGAGGGGTCGGGGAGGGGCCTCGCCCATGCTTGAGCAACCCGATTTCATGCGGCGTCAGATCGCCTTCGCCGCGCATCTGCGTGACCCGGCGGGGGCGCCGCCACCGGATGACGTCGAGGATCGTCGGATGGCGATCTATCGCGACCTGGTGTTCAGGAATGTCTCGTCCCTGCTGGCCGGGAGCTTCCCGGTCCTCCGGCGCATCCTTCCCGACGCCCATTGGCGTGCGCTGATCCGAGACTTCTTCGTCCGACACCGGGCCAAGAGTCCAGTGTTTCACCAGCTGCCCGAGGAATTCCTCGACTTCCTGCAACAGCTTCGCGCTCATGACCCGCGGGATCCGCCCTTTCTGCTGGAGCTGGCTCACTACGAATGGGTCGAGCTCGCACTCCAGATCAGTGACCAGGTGCCGGATCTCGACCGCATCGATCCGCAGGGTGACCTGGTACTGGGTTATCCGCGGGCCTCTCCGCTGGCCTGGAATCTGACTTATCGCTTCCCCGTCCACCGGATTGCCCCGGACTACCAGCCGCAGACCCCACCACCCGACCCGACGCATCTGGTCGTCTATCGATCCGCCGAGGGAGAGATCGGGTTCCTGGAGATCAATGCGGTCACCCAGCGGTTGCTGGTCTTGCTCCAAGAGGAGCCGTCCCCGTCCGGCGGCGAGGCCTTGGAGCGTGTCGCCGCGGAGCTCCGACACCCCGAGCCCGATCGGGTCATTGGTTTCGGCGCTCAGCTATTGGCGGACCTGCGCGCCAAGGGCGTCCTGATCGGCACCGACCGGGTGCGGCACTCGATCGGTCCCGACTAGTCCCATGTCGCTCGCCAGACATCTCTCGAGCCTCAATTTTCAGGTCACCGCGGTCTTCGTCGGCCTGACCCTGCTGTTGTGCGCCGCGGGCCTCTACGCGGTCGGGGCCTTTCAGCGTCAACTGTCCTACGACGCCCTGGTCGATATCGCGGCCCGGCTCGAGCTCACGGTCGAGCAGATGCATGCGCAAGGGATGAACTATCAGCAGAACGCCCCGCGCGACTACCGCACCTACTTCCGCGACGTCCGGCTCTACTATCAGGACCTGATGACCCATGTGGCCACCTTCGATGCGGTCGTCGAGACCTTCATGAGCGGCGACTTCCACGACCAGATGCCGAGCTCGCTACCCTGGATCAAGCCGCGACTGGGCGGCCGGGTCGCGGACGTGGTCCAGGCGCTCGAGCAGACCTGGGAGGTCTGGCGTCGAAAGCTGTTCGCCGCCTTGGGCGAGGATCCGGCGGAGCCCCGGCTCGAGTGGGCCGCCGAGCATATCATCGAGTCCCATCGACAGCTCGCGGCCTCGACCGAGGCGCTCACGCGCGCCTTGCGCGACTGGACCGCGAGCGAGTACCGCCGCATGAGCCGGGGTGCCATGGGGGTCGCGGTGGCCACCGCCCTGGTCGCGGCGATCCTGCTCGGTCTCCTCCAGCGGCGGGTGCTGGCGCCGCTGCGCGGGGCGATGGCCGGGTTCCAACGGGTCGCCGACGGCGATTTCGGTCATCGTCTCTCGGTGACGGGTACCACCGAGATCCGGGACCTGACCTCCAGCTTCAACCGCTTGTCGGAGCGTCTGGACCTGCTTCACCAGCTCATCCGTCGGCTCCAGCAGGGGGAGAATCTCGACGAGCTGGTTGGCTTCTTGAGCACTGAGTTTCGGGATCTACTGGGGTTCGACTGGGTCGGAGTGGTCCTCATCGATGATGCGCGCGCCGGCGCACGGGTCGCGACCGGCTGGCTGGACGGTCGACCGCAACCGAGCGATTGCCGGCTCTATCGTCTTCAGGGCACCCTCCTGGAGTCGGTGCTGGCCGACGAGGCACCGCTGCATGTGGCCGATATGGTCGCCACCGCCCGTGCGAACCCGGCGTACGAGTTCCTGCGCCACCTGGTCGCGCTCGGCATGCAGGATGGCGTCTTCTTGCCCCTCACGCCCCAGACTCAGACCCCCATCCCTGCCGTGGCGGTCTTCGCCACGCGCCGTCCACACGGCTTCGATGCGGCGCAGGGTCGTCTGCTCGGCAATATCGCTCAGCTTCTGACCCAAGCCTTCGGTCGCACCGCACGCTTCGCCGAACAGGGCCGGCTCGCCGCCATCGGCGAATTCGCCTCGGGAATCGCCCATGAGCTGCGCACGCCCCTGACCACCGTTTCCATGGCCCTGAACTATCTGGCGGGGCAGCCGGTCGCGGAGCGGGCCAAACGGCGGCTCGATTTGGGCCTGGGAGAGGCCGAGCGAATGCGCCGTCTGCTCGAGGAGATGCTCCTCTATGCCAAGCCATTGAGTCTGGATCTGCGCCCCGTCCGGATCGGTAGTGCGCTGGCGGACTTCGTGGACGCCTATCAAGACCCGGTCGGGGGGCATCGGGTGCGACTGGAGGCGGACTCGGCGGCCGCCGAGATCCTGGCCGATCGCGATCGTCTGCAGCAGATCTTCGTCAACCTGACCGACAACGCCTGTCAGGCCGCGCCCGAGGCGGCGGAGGTCACTTGGCGGGCGGACTGCGGCGCGGCCGACGGTCAGGTTCGGGTCTCGGTCCATAACCCAGGCGAGCCCATCCCTGAACACCTCCTGGTACGCCTCACCGAGCCCTTCTTCAGCACGAAGGCCGGTGGTACCGGGCTGGGCTTGGCGATCGTGCGGCGCCTGGTCGAGCAACATGGGGGCGAGCTCGCGATCCGCTCCGATCCCGAGGCCGGGACCCGGGTCGAGCTGAGGTTTCCGGAGCTCCTGCGCCAAGCGGCCCCCGGTCCGATGGAGGTGGCGGCGACGCCAGTCGCCAGAGTGACCTCTTGAAGGTCGTCGCCT
>JANQGF010000051.1 GCA_028277465.1 Chromatiaceae bacterium | reverse complement strand
CTTAGTAATGATTCAGAAACAACCTACACACCGTAGGTTGGGCAAAGCGGAGCGTGCCCAACAAGGGCGGCTCAAGTTGCACCACTTGTTTCTGAATCGCTCCTTAGGGACCTATCCGACTCGGGGAGATCGCCGCGAGGGAGTGGGAGTCGGTCGCCTCGGCGACCGAGCACCGAGCCAGTCGGAGACCGGGTCTCCGAATGGCCCGCTGGGCTTGGTCAGGACGGCCAGTCAGCAACTCCTCCCTGACCTTCTTTTCAGCCATGGGCGAGACGAAAGATGCAAGACGACGCCATCCTCGACGCGGCCCCGACCATCCGAGCGCTGCGCGACGATCCGGAAGAGGACCCGGATCGGGCAGCGGTCCAGATCACTCTAGCGAAGGAGGAGGTCGGGGCGACGGAGGCGGAATCAGGTGCCCCGGAGCCACCGGGGCCGGGCCCGGAGGTCGGGGTGGTCGCCCATCTCCAGGAGCATGGCAAGCTGACTCCAGGCGACTTGGCGCGCGCCCGTCGCCTGGCCGAGGATGCCGGCGATTCACTGCTGCCGATGCTGGTGCGTCTGGGCTTGGTCTCCGAGCGTGACATGGCGCGGGCCATGTCCGAGGTCCTGGATCTGCCCCTGGCGGATGCCGCCGCCTTTCCCGCCGAGCCGGTGCGCGAGGACCTCTTCACCCTGCGCTTCTTGAAGGACGCGCGCGTCCTGCCCTTGTCGGAGGAGGAGCAGCAGATCCGAGTGGCGCTTGCGAATCCGGTCGACGGCTTCGTCCTCGCGGCACTGCAGATGGCCGCGGGTAAGGACGTCGGCGCCTCCGTGGCCCTGCCGACCGAGATCGAGGCCGCCATCGAACGGCTCTACGAAAAGGTGGAGGAGGCACCGGAGACACCCGAGGCCGATTTCGCCGATTTCGATGAGGAGGATATCGAGCACCTCAAGGACCTGGCCAGCGAGGCGCCCGTCATCCGCATGGTCAACCAGCTCATCCAGAAGGCGGTGGAGTCGCGGGCGTCGGACATCCACATCGAGCCCTTCGCCGACGCCCTCAAGGTCCGCTACCGGGTCGATGGCATCCTCAAGGAGGTGGATGCACCACCCGTGCGCTCCACCGCGGCCGTGATCTCGCGCGTCAAGATCATGGCCAAGCTCAATATCGCCGAGCGGCGTCTGCCGCAGGATGGCCGCATTCCCATCCGCATCCAGGGCAAGGAGCTGGATCTGCGTGTCTCGACGGTCCCGACCATGTTCGGCGAGAGCGTGGTCATGCGCCTGCTGGACAAGGAGAGCGTGCGCTTCGACCTCGACGCGCTCGGCTTCGACGGCACACCGCGCGAGCGGTTGCGCACCATCTTGGAGCAGCCCTACGGCATTCTCCTGGTGACCGGCCCCACGGGCTCGGGCAAGAGCACCACCCTCTATACCGCGCTCAGCCGTCTCAACACCCAGGAGCGCAAGATCATCACGGTGGAGGACCCGGTCGAGTACCAGCTGCCCGGAATCAACCAGATCCAGGTCAAATCTGCGATCGGGATGACCTTCGCCGGCGCCTTGCGGGCCATCGTCCGGCAGGACCCGGACATCATCATGGTCGGCGAGATGCGCGACCTGGAGACGGCGCGGATCGCGGTCCAATCGGCGCTCACGGGCCATGTGGTGCTCTCGACCCTGCACACCAACGACGCCGCCAGCGGCGTGACCCGGTTGCTGGATATGGGCGTGGAGGACTATCTGCTGACCTCCACGGTCAACGGAATCTTGGCGCAACGCCTGGTGCGTCGGCTCTGTACCGCCTGTCGCGAGTCCTACCAGGCCTTGCCCGAACTGGCGGCGCGGTTCGCCCACCTGGCCGGCGTCTCGGCGCGCGTCGACCTGCATCGGGCCGTCGGCTGTGACCACTGCAACGGCACCGGTTACCGGGGTCGTCTGGTCATCGCCGAGGTCTTGATCATGACCGACCAGGTCCGCAAGTCGGTGCTCGCTCATGCGACCGCGACCGAGATCCGGCGGATCGCCGTCGGCGAGGGGATGGAGACCATGTATCAGGATGGTCTGCGCAAGGCGCTCGATGGTCGCACCACCGTCGAGGAGATCCTGCGTGTCGCCGAGGACGAGTGAGCCCCGCCCTCACGCACGGGGGGCGGAAAGCCGCCCTTGATGGTACCAGAAATGGCGACCATTCAAGGCGATATGCCACTCTGTGGAGAGGATGCAAGGGGCATGTTTCTTTGCCGCGACGGCGTGCCTCTCCCCCGGTAGAGGGTGAGTTGGAGCGCCTGCGGCGAGTTTCCTGGTCACGACTTGGTGAGATGTCGCGATGCCGAAGTTCTTCTACAAGGCCGTGAAGCTGGATGGCGAGGCCGTCGAGGGCGAGTTGGAGGCGGTGGACGAGGCCGCACTGGTGCGTCGGCTCCAGGGGGAGGGCCTGATCCCGATCGAGACGCGCACCTCCAAGGGGCTCTTGGCGGGGCTCGGACAGCCGCGGGTCAAGAGGCTCACCCAGAAGGAGATCGGCATCCTGACCCGGGAGCTGGCGACACTCCTGGAGGCGGGCATGACCCTGGACCGCTCGCTGCAGATCCTGGTGGACCTCACCGGGGAGGCGCACCTGGTCCGGGTGCTCTCCGACCTGCAGGAGCGGATCCGCGGGGGGGCGACCTTTTCCACCGCGTTGGAGGCGCAGGACGGGCAGTTTCCCAAGCTCTACATCAACATGGTGCGAGCAGGCGAGGCAAGCGGCGCCCTGGATCAGGTACTGGATCGTCTCGCCGACTATCTCGAACGGGTCGCGGAACTGCGCCAGACGGTCACCTCCGCCCTGGTCTATCCCTCCATCCTGCTGGTGGTCGCCGGCCTCTCGGTGATCATGCTGCTGGTGTTCGTGGTCCCGCAGTTCACCATCCTGTTCGAGGACATGGGCGAGGCATTGCCTTTGCCGACCCGGATCGTCGTGGCGGCAGGGGACCTGTTTCGCAACTATTGGTGGGCGATGCTCTGTGGCATCGCACTGATCGCGGTCCTGCTCGAGCGCTGGCTGCAGAATCCCGAGGTGCGCAATCGGGTCGACCATAAGCTGCTCGATCTGCCCTTGTTCGGCGATCTCATCTGGAAGATGGAGACCTCCCGGCTCTGCCATACGCTGGCGACCCTGCTCAGGAACGGCCTGCCACTCCTGAGCGCCCTGACCCTGGCGAAGGAAGTGGTCTCCAACCGCAAGCTCTCGGGCCTGCTGAACGAGGCGGGCGAGGACCTCAAGCACGGCCGGGGACTGGCTGGACCCATGGTCCGTCTTCAGGTATTGCCGGACCTGGCGCTGCAGATGATCCGCGTCGGGGAGGAATCGGGCAGCCTGGATGCCATGCTCGCCAAGGTGGCCATGATCTACGACCGGGAGACCCGGAACAGCGTTCAGAGCCTGCTCACTCTGTTGGAGCCGGTTCTCATCATCGGTCTCGGCGTCATCGTGGCGGGTATCATCATCTCCATCCTGATGGCCATCCTCGGCGCCAACGAGTTGGTCTTCTGAGCGGAATGGAACCGCCGCTTGGCCGCAGAATCCAGTCACCCTACAATGCCCGCGCATCAGCAGGAGGAATCGAGGTACTCAGATGCGTTCAATGAAATCGATTCGTGTTCAAGGCTTCACACTGGTCGAGCTCCTGGTGGTGCTCGCCATCCTTGGTCTGCTCGCCGGGCTCGTGGGCCCGCAGGTCATGAAGTTTCTGGGCAGTTCCAAGACCAAGACGGCCAAGCTCCAGATCGACGACCTGGCGGCCACGCTGGACCTCTATCGGCTCGAGCTCGGGCGCTATCCGACCGAGAGCGAAGGGATCAAGGCGCTGGTCGAGAATCCCGGAAACATGCCCAATTGGAATGGCCCTTATCTGAAGAAGAACCAGGTACCCAAGGACCCCTGGGGCTACGAATACCAATACCGATTCCCGGGACAGCACGGGAGTTTCGACATCTGGTCGCTCGGGGCCGACAACCGTGAGGGTGGCGAGGGCGAGAACATGGACGTCCGGAGTTGGGACTGAGTCGAGTTGGGACGAGCGGCGTCGGCGGGCTCGCCCACGCGATGCAGTGACCGGATGCTTGGCCGGCAGAGCCGCGATCGCGGCTTCACCCTGGTCGAGCTCCTCGTGGTCTTGGCGATCGCGGCGGTCATGATGACGGCCATGCCCGCGCTCTTCTCCGCTGCCTTTCCCGGGATCGAGATGAAGTCCGCGGCCCGGCGAACCGCCGCGACCCTGCGACTCGCCAGGGAGTCGGCCATCCGTCGTGGCACGGATACCCAGTTGCTGCTCGACCTGGAGTCACGCCGTCTGGAGCTCCAGGGTTATCGTGGTCTGCAGCTCCCCAAGCGCCTCAGGGTCCGATTGGATGCGGCGGGCAGTGAGATCCTGGATGATCGACGCGGGGTCATCCGCTTCTTCCCGGACGGCAGCTCGACCGGCGGGCGCATCATTCTGGCCCATGGCGATCGAGGCTATCAGATCGGCGTTACCTGGCTGACCGGCCGCATCCAACTGGCACCTTGGGAGGCACCGTGAGCCCAGGCCGGCAGGCTGGTTTCTCTCTGCTCGAGGTCCTGGTCGCCTTCGCGATCCTGGCCGTCTCGCTCGGCGTGCTGATGGAGATCTTCTCGCGGGCAAGCATCGCGAGTGTCGCCACCGCTCAATATAGCCGGGCGGCGTCGCTCGTCGAGTCGAAGCTCAACGCCGTCGGGACCGAGATCCCGGTGGAGGAGGACGTGCTCAGGGGCGAGTCCGAGGATGGGTTCGAGTGGGAGCTGACCATCACCCCGATCGAGCTGGAGGAGACCTCTTTCTTCGAGCCGCCCGCCTCGCCCTACCGGGTGAACGCGACCGCCCTCTGGCAGGAGTCTGGAAGGGTGCGTCGGTTGACACTCTCGACCCTGCGTCTGGGTGAGCGGCTCTAAAAGGCAACCATGAAGCCGACCGGGCGGCACATGGGGGATCGGGGCTTCACGCTGATCGAGCTCCTGATCGCCTTGGCGATGATCGGGCTCATCACGCTCCTTCTCTTCTCGGGCCTGCGGCTGGGCTCGCGGGCCTGGGAGGCGGTGGAAAAGGGCAATACCCAGACCGCCGACCTGCGCTTGGTACAAGGCTTCCTGATGCGCTCTCTGAACCAGGTCAGGGTGCTGGATGCGACCTTCGAGGCGGAGCTGATCCCTGTCTTCGGTGGTGACTCCGAGCGGCTGGATTTCGGCGCGCCCTTGTCGGAGCACGTCGGTGCTTCGGGGCTCTATGTGCTGCGTCTGACGCTCGAGGGCAGGGGAGACGGGCGTGCGCTGGTACTGACACGCTGGTTGCTGCACCCGGAGATCCTCGAGGGCGGCGACGATTTTCCACCCTGGGAGCCGCTGGAGGAGGTAGGCTTGGACGACCTCGGGGATTTGCCCACCGATATGGACGCGCTCGGCGGGGCCTTCGGTCGAACCCTGCTGCTCGAGGATGTCCGCCTCTTCGAGCTCGCCTATTACGGGGTGCTGGATGGCGAGACGGAGCCGGACTGGCACGAGGAGTGGCTGGCCCAGTCGAGCCTGCCGGCACTCCTGCAGATTCGCCTGACGACGACCACTCAATCATGGCCCGACCTCTTGGTCGCCCTGCCGGCGCAAGTCTACTGAGGTCTCCTCAGCGGCGTCAGGCGGGAATCGCGCTGGTGCTGGTGATGTGGGTCCTCGCCCTGCTCACCGTCATGGCCGTCGCCTTGACCGCGGCCCAGCGCACCGAGACGGCCTTGACCAGCAATCATCTCGAGGCGGCGCGTTTCCGGGCGCTGGCCGATGCGGCCATCGCCTACACCGCCCTGGACTTCATGACCCAGTCGCCCGCGTCCGAGGAAGGGACCGAGGGGACCTGGCTGCCCAACGGGGTGCCGAAGACCTGGTATTTCGCCGGGACCGGCCTCTCCATCGCGGTGTTCAACGAGATGTCTCGCATCGACCTCAACGAGGCGTCGCTCGAACTGCTGACCGAGCTGCTCCTGGTGCTCGAGGTGCCGGAGGAGGAGGCGGCCAAGTTGGCGGCCGCCATCGCCGACTGGCGCGACGAGGACGATCTGGTGCTCTTGCAGGGGGTGGAGGACGACGCCTACGCGGAGGCCGGACGCAGCCTGGGCGCGAAGGATGCCCCCTTCGAGGCGGTCGAGGAGCTGCAACAGGTATTCGGGATGACCCCGGAGATCTACCAGCGGCTTGCGGCCGAGGTCACCGTCCAGGGCGAAGGGGGCGCCCCAGCAGAGGAGTTCGCGACCCCGGCCGTCTTGGCCGCCTTGAAGGGGATCTCGTTGGAGGCGGCCGAGCTGGAGGTCGCCGAGCGGGACGCGCCCGCCCTGGCAGACAGCGAGGCCGCGCGGACGGTCGATCGCGGCGGTCCACTCTATCGCGTTCAGGTCACCGCACGGAGCGGTGACGGCTCCAACCGGCGCATGGAGGCATTGGTCGAGGTGACACCTGGCCAACAGCCGCCCTATCTCGTCTACTGGCGGCGTCTGGGCCTGATGATTCGCGAGCCGCACGCCTCCGCCGAGGAGCAGGACGCAGGGGCGGGTTGACTGGCGTCGAGACGAGCAGCGGATTTACACTGCTGCCCTGGGGTGACGATGGGGTGGACCTGGGTGTCCCGGGCGACCCAGTCGACACTCCGATTTCACCAGCTCTTTGCATCCGGATGCCGGCAAGATGGCCTTCACCGACAGCCTGAACCTCTTCCTCAAGGGTCTCTCCAGCGCCCCCCCGACCCTCCAAGAGCTACCGCTCGTCTTCAAGGAGCGCTTCGTCGGCTGTCTGCCCAAGCTTCTGCAAGGCTTCTTGATGCGCCGTCACCGGCTCCTGATCGTCGAGCCCGAGGGTGCCTCGGCACGCTTGTCGCTCGCGACCGGCCAGGAACGCGAGACCATCGGTGAGCTCGACTCCAGCGGGGGCCTGCCGGTGCCGGGGATCCTGGCCGGGCTGAGCAAGAACGGTGGATACCGGACCCTTCTACTCTTGCCGCATGAGGCGATCCTGACCCGCACCGTCAGCTTTCCCGCCCAGGTTCGGGGCAATCTCCCGCAGGTCATGCGCTACGAACTGGATCGTCTCTCGCCTTTTCAGGCCCATGAGGTGGTGTTCGATTTCTTGCCGCGGACCGGCCCCAAGGGCGGTGAGCGCTTGACCGTCGACTTGGCGCTCTGTCGGCGTGATCGCGTCGAGGGCTGGATCAAGCGACTCGGCGAGGCCGGCTCACCGATCGATCGCATCAGTTGGGACGGGGCCTGGCCGCGAGCGAATCTGCTGCCACCGGAAGAACGGCCACGGCGTCGGCTGCAGGTCTTCAGCGTCAACAAGCTCCTGCTGCTCCTCGCCCTGTTGCTCGCGCTCGCCGTTCTCTTCACTCCGCTGTGGCAGAAAGGCCGCATCGTAGAACTGCTCGAGAATCAGATCCGGCAGGTGCGGGCGCAGGCGGTGGCGGTCGAGGATCTGCGCCAGGAGCTCGAGCGGGCCCGACAAGGAAGCACGGCGGTGCTGCAGCAGAAGCTGGATCAGCCTCCGATCTTGGCGATGCTGCGCGAGCTGACCGATCGTCTCCCCGACGATACCTGGATTCAAAGCTTCGAATACAACAATGGCCAGGTCAATCTGCGCGGCGAATCCGGACAAGCGACGGCGCTGATCGCGCTCCTGGAGCGGGCACCAGGGATCGACGGGGTCTCTTTCAGGTCCCCGGTGACCCAGGTCGCACGCACTGGGAAGGAGCGCTTCTATCTCTCGTTCAGCTTCGCTCCGGTGGGGGAAGAATGACGCCGAATCGCCCGTCCAGGCTCGTCTGCGGCCTCGTCTGGGGCCTGGTCATCCTGGTTCCGCTCATCCTGCTCGCGGGGGTCGCCGCCCCTTGGGCACGGGCCATCGCCCGTCTCGACGAACAGATTGCGACCAACGAGGATCAACTGGCACGGTATCGGCGCTTGGTGCAGACGCTTCCCGGGCTAAGGGCCGAGCTGGAAAGGGTACGCAACAATGACGCCTACAAGGCATTCTATTTCAGTGCGCCGACACCTGCGCTCGCCGGGGCGCAGCTTCAGCGCCAGGTCCAAGACATCGTCAATGCCGCCAAGGGTCGGCTGATCAGCACACAGCTCCTGCCCGAGGATGGGGACGAGAATCCGGCGCGGGTACGGGTGCGCACCCAGATCCAGGGCTCCACCGCGGCACTCTTGGATGTGCTCTATCAGATCGAAGCGGCGCGCCCTTTCCTCTTCGTCGAGCGGGTATCGGTGCGCTCTTCGGCCCGTCCAGTCGCTCCGCCGCCGACCAGAGGAGGCCGTCCGATCCGGCAGATACCGACGCGACCGGGTGGTGCACTGACGGTGAGACTGGATCTCTTCGGCTTCGCCCTCGGGGGTGAGCGGTGACCAAGCTCCTGCCCGGCCTGATCATGATTGGATTGCTGGGGCTGCTGATCCTGGAATGGAAGGATTGGCCGCCCGCGCCCTCCCAGATGGGGCTGGTCGAGGGGCCGGCCGAGGTGCCCTCCACGCCGAGCGATTCGACCCAGGATCCATTGGCCAAACTCGAGGACCCCGAGGACAAGGACAGCTATGCGGCCATCACCGAGCGCCCGATCTTTCGACCCGACCGCAGACCCGAGCCGCCGTCCGACGAGCAGGCGGCGGCCGAGCCCGAAGTGGACTCCGACACCGCCTTGGAGGTCATGGACTTGAGCGCGATCTTGATCACGCCCCAGGTGGTCTCGGCCTGGGTGAAGGATCCTAGCCAACCCAAGCTGCGTCGTCTACGTATCGGGGACGACTTCGAGGGCTGGTCGGTGCGCGAAATCCTGGAAGATCGCGTCCTTTTGGAGCGACATGGCGAACAGGATACGCTAATATTGCGCGACTTCTCCGAAGCGCCACCCGCCGCGGCCCCGCAGCCTGTCCCACGGCGTCCACGTCTGCTCCGGAAACCCAAACGCCCGGCAGTCCCGCGAGAGTGAGCACCGAGTCGCGAGTGCACGACTGCCACCATCGAGGCCCGATGTACGCTGACCCTAACCATCATGGCGGTACGCCACCCGCGGTGGCCGAAAGTCGCGCGTCGAGCCGCTGGACTCGGCTTGGGCGCTGGCTGCGCGCCGTCGCGCTGATCGCCCTCGCGCTCTATCTCGCGGGCTGCGAGCGCAGTTACTGGGATCCGACGGTCAAGATCGGAGACGCAGGTGGCCATCTCGTGGATCGGGACCGGGCCGCGAAACGGGAGGCGGCCAAGGCCCGGGGTGGCGCCCGCGCGGGGAGTATCGCGCTCGGGGCCGGTGATGAGGTTGCCCCCAGGGGCGTCGATTCGCTGCAACGCGGGACTGGATCCTTTGTCCGCAAGATCACGCCACCCAGCGTCGATACCAGTCCCGGAGATGTCACCCTGAACTTCGACGGCACCGATATCCGTGAGGTCGTCAAGGTCATCCTCGGCGATCTGCTGCGGGTCAACTATGTCCTCCATCCGGCCGTCCAGGGAGTCACCTCGCTGCAGACCGGTCGGCCGCTGCGCCGCGATCACCTGATTCCCACGCTCGAGACCCTGCTGCGGATGAACAATGCGGCAATCGTCTATCGTGACGGTACCTACGAGGTGGCCCCCCTTGCCAACGCGGTGCAGGGCAAGGTCGTTCCCCAGCTCGGTGAGTCGACCCGTGCCCTGCCCGCGGGCTATAGCGTCCAAGTGGTTCCGCTGCGCTATATCGGCGCCGAGGAGATGAGCAACATCCTGCAGCCCTTGGCGCCCGAGGGCAGCGTCATTCGGGTGGACAACCTGCGCAATCTGATCGTCATCGCCGGAACCAGCCCGGAGATGGGGAATCTCCTCGATACCATTCGGGTCTTCGACGTGGACTGGATGTCCGGTCTGTCGGTCGGGTTCTTCGTCCTGGAGTATGCGAAATCCAATGATGTCGTGACCCAGCTTCGCAGCCTCCTGGCCGACGAGGAATCGAACCCGCTCAAGGGAATCTTTCGGTTCGTGCCGATCGAGAGCGCCAATGCCGTGCTGGTGGTCTCGCCTCAGGAGGGCTACCTGCAGCAGGCGCGCAACTGGATCGAACGTCTGGACATGGCGGAGGCGAGCGGCGAGGCCGCGGAGCGGCTCTTCGTCTATCGGGTCAAGCACGGCGACGCCGAGAATCTCGCCGACATCCTCTCGGAGCTCTTCGGCGGCGGTGACAGCGGCAGTCGGCGCTCGGTCGGCAGCGTGGCCCCCGGGCTCGGTCGATCGAGCATCGGCTCTCAATCGAACAGCGCTGGGGATACCGGAGCCGAGGGTGGTCAGGCGACCTCGCGCAAGGCCTCGGCCCGCGAGATCGAGCTCTCATCCAGTGTCAGCATCGTGGCGGACGCGGTCAACAACTCGCTCCTGGTGAAGGCGAGTCCGCGCGACTACAAGAAGATCCTGGATGCCCTGAAGCAGCTGGATATCGTCCCACTCCAGGTCTTGGTGGAGGCGACCATCATCGAGATCCGGCTGACCGGTAGTCTCGAATATGGCGTGCAATGGAATCTCTTCGGTCTGGCGACCAAGGATCACCGGAGCAATTTCACCTTGGACGGCACGCTGGACAGCTCCACCGAGTCGGGTATCAGTCGCGCCTTTCCGGGCTTCAACTGGGCGGTGATCTCGCGCCCAGATACCATCCGGGCGACCTTGAGCGCCTTGGCGGGCGAGAATCTCGTCAATGTCCTCTCCTCCCCATCCGTCATGGTGATGGACAATCAGGCCGCGAAGATCCAGGTCGGTCAGCAGGTCCCGGTGGCGACGACGCAGCAGCAATCCACCTCGGTCACCGACCGGGTCGTGAATTCCATCGAGTACCGGGATACCGGCGTCTTGTTGTCCGTCAAGCCGCGGGTCACACCAGGCGGGCTGGTCCAGATGGAGATCGAGCAGGAGGTCAGTACGGTTGCCTCCACCAGCAGCTCGAACCTGGATTCCCCGACCTTCCAGACCCGCAAGATCACCAGTGCCGTGGCGGTGCGGTCCAACCAGGCGGTCGTGCTGGGCGGCCTGATCCAGGACCAGCGCGACGAAGGAAAGCAGGGCGTTCCGGGACTCTACAGTCTCCCCTTCGCGGGCGTACTCTTCGGCGAGCGCTCCAAATCGGCCGACCGGACCGAACTGGTCGTGGTCCTGACGCCCAAGGTCATCTCCAGCGACCAGGACGTCGAGGCGGTCACGGCGGATTTCCGCGACAAGGTGCGGGGACTGAACTTCAAGTTCTGACTCGCAAGTCCGGCCTGGCTCGCTCGGGCGCTGAGAACCCGAGACCCGGCGGATCGGGCTACGACCCGAAGTGGACCTTGGCCTCCAGGTTGGGGGCCGAGTCCGCATTGGCGAGCGCCTCTTCCAGCGTGATGGTCCCATCCCGGTGGAGCGCCAGGAGGGCGTCGTCGAAGGTGGTGATCCCCTCGTGACTGCTCTGCTGCATCGCCTCGCTGATCATGTCGACACGCCCCTCCCGGATCAGATCCGCGATGTGCGGGGTGTTGACGAGGATCTCGACCGCCGCGCAGCGGCTGCCGGTCTTGGCGCGCACCAGTCGCTGCGAAAGAATGGCCCTGAGATAGACCGACAGATCCATGAAGAGGGTCCTGTGCATCTCCTGGGGGAAGAGATTGATGATCCGTTCCATGGCCTGATAGGCGTTGTTCGCATGCAGCGTCGAGATGGCCAGGTGCCCGGTTCCCGCCAGCTCGATCGCCGCCTCCATGGTCTCCCGGGTGCGGATCTCACCGATGAGGATCACGTCCGGGGCCTCGCGCAGGGAGCTCTTGAGGGCCTTCGCGTAGCTCTTGGTATCCAGCCCAAGCTCCCGTTGGCTGATGATGCACTGCTGGTGAGGGTGGACGAACTCGATCGGGTCTTCGATGGTGATGATATGACCGGGTGCGCTCTTGTTGCGGTGTTCGATCATGGCCGCCAGGGTCGTCGACTTGCCCGAGCCCGTGGCACCCACCATGAGGATGATGCCGCGCTTGTGCATGATGAGCTGAGACAGGATCGAGGGCATGCCGAGCTCCGGCAGGGTGGGGATGCTCGTGCGAATGTAGCGCAGCACCATCGCGGTCTGGCCGCGTTGGTAATAGGCGTTCACGCGGAATCGCGCGCGATCTTCGAGCGCGATGGCGAAGTCCAGCTCGAGCTCCGTCTCCAGCTCCCGTGCCTGTTCCTCGCTCATCAGGGAGGCGAGCGCCGCACGGCAGAGCGCCGGCGTCAGGACGGTATCGCCGATGGAGCGGATGATCCCCTCGATCTTGATCTTGACCGGGGCACCTGGCATGAAGAAGAGATCCGAGGCCTGGTGACGGATCATGAGCTCGAGATAGGGGGTGACGTCCATGAGCGGTCCTCGATGCAGGTCGTGCAGAAAACACCATCCTAAACCGCGTCCAGAGCGAAATGCATCGTTTTTACTTCGTGTCTGGCTTTGAGGACTTCACTGGCCTTGGTCGGGACGCAGTTTAAAATTTCATAGTTTTTCATAGCTTAAACCGCGCTCGCTCAGACAGTCGTCGAGTTTGCCAAGACCGATCCAAACCAGAGACATCGCATACCGCGCTGGGCGCG